>CAMDAM010000126.1 GCA_945888575.1 Asaia bogorensis
GCTGCGGGATCATGCCCTCGTCCAGCCCGTACAGCCGGTCCCACACGAGGTAGGAGTGCATGCCCGTGACCAGCGTGGTGGACCACACCGGGTCCACGCTGGCCAGGTCGGCCTGCGGCACGAATTTCAGAACGCGGCTGCCCTGGGCCGCAACGATGGCGGGGCGCGAAAGGCCAAGCGCGGTGGCGCCCGCGCCGGCCATGGCGAGGAATTGGCGACGATGCATTGTTCTGCTCCCTGTCCCGTCCGGTGACGAGACAGGGAGCATGAATCATTCCGCCATGGACATTCCGGCGAAACCGACGCCTTCGGCAATCAGCCCTTGCGCACGCCCCAGAACACCGCAGAGCCGGACTTTGCGAAACCGCTGAGGTTGCTGCGGAACGCAGTTGGCGCGAACTGCAGGCCCAGCGGCACGAACATCACGTTCTCCAACGCGCGCTTCTGGATCTCGGTGGCGATCTTCTGCTGTGCCACGAGATCCGGCGCATCGAACCACGCATCGCGCAGCTTTTCCTGGTCGGGGTCGGTCAGGCGCCACCAGGCGCTCGCCGCACGGCCATTGGCGCGCAGCGGCAGGTGGGTGGCCGGCGTGTTGATCGAAAGCCCGGTCCAGGAGGTGGTGTAGCAGCTCCAGCCCCCCTTCTCGACCGGCTCGCCGCTGTTGCGGCGCTGGATCATCGTGCCCCAGTCCATGCTGGCGAATTCCACGTTCAGCCCCAGGGACTTCAGCAGCGCCTCGCCCACCAGGGAGGACTGGCGGATGGAGGCGATGTCGGTGGGCGACATGAACACGATCTTCTCGCCCTTGTAGCCGCTCTCGGCCACCAGCTTCTTCGCCGCCGCGAGGTTGGCCGTCATCAGCTCCAGCCCGGCCTTGCTGGCATAGGGGGACTTGGGCGGGAACACGCCCACGCCCACGCCGCCGAGGTCCTTGGCCTGGTCGCCCAGCACCGCATCCACGAAATCCTGCTGGCTGGTCGCCGCCAGCACCGCGCGGCGCAGCTTCACGTTGTCGAAGGGCGGCTGGTACTGGTTGAAGAACAGGCTCATCAGGTTGCCGAGCGTATCGAACAGCTCCACCTTCACGCCCGGGGATTTGCGCAGCTGCGGCACCAGGTCGATCAGCGGGCCGTCCAGCCAGTCGATCTCGCCGCGCTGCAGGGCGGCCGAGGCGGTGGAGGGATCGGGCATGGTGGTCCATTCCACCCGGTCGAAATGCACCGCCTTGCCGCCGGACCACATGCTGATCGGCTCGCTGCGCGGCACGTATTTCTCGTTGCGGACATAGACCGCGCCGGCGCCGGCCTTCCATTCCTCGCGCACGAAACGGTAGGGGCCGCTGCCCACGTATTCGCTGATCTGGGTGAAGGCATCGGTCTTGGCGATGCGCTCCGGCATCACATAAACGCCGGTCAGCGCATAGGGCAGCAGGGAGAACTTCCGCTTCAGGCGGAAGCGCAGCCGGTTGTCATCCACGGCGACCATCTCGTTGGTGACGGAGAGCAGCGTCTCCACCAAAGGGGCACGCTTGGCAGTGCGCTGGATGGAGGCCACCGCATCGGCGGCGCGCACCTTCTCGCCATCATGGTGCATCAGCCCCTCGCGCAGGGTCAGCGTCCAGGTCAGGCCGTCATCGGTGATCTCCTCGCCGGCCACCATCTGCTTCTGCGGCAGGAAGCTCTCGTTCAGCCCGTACAGCGTGTCCCACACCATCATGCCGTGCATCGCGGCCACCGTGGTGGTGGACCAGACCGGATCGGGGTTGGCCAGGTCGGCATGCGGCACGAAGCGCAGCACGCGCGGATTGTTGGCACCCTGTGCCAGGGCCGGGCGGGCCAGCGGCGCGGCGCCCAGGGCCGCGGAGGTTGCGAGGAAGGTGCGGCGCTTCATGGGGCGTCTCCGTGCGTGAGCGTGGATCGAAGCTGCGGACAGTGGCGGAACAGGGCGCCGCGTGCCAGGGGGTTACGTGAAATTCACGCAGGCTGCAGCAGGCTTTCCACGCGGGCGCGCAATTCCGGCAGCACCTCGGCACCGAACCAAGGGTTCGCCGCCTCCCACCCGATCGTCCGCCAGGAGGGATGCGGCAGCGGCAGCCGCTCCGGCAGGTGTTCGCGGAAGCGCCGCACATGCGTCGCCATCCCGCCCGGCCCCGGCACGCGCGCGATGGCGTAGCTGCCCACCAGCAGCGTGAGGCGAACCGCCTGCATCTTCGGGATCAGGCGCGGATGCCAGGTGGGCGCGCAGATCTTCATCGGCGGCACATCCCCGCCCTGCGGCAGCCGGCCGGGATAGCACAACCCCATCGGCACCAGCGCCACGCGGGACGCATCGTAGAACGCGTCCCGGTCGACCCCCAGCCAGACGCGCAGCCGGTCGCCGGAGGCGTCGTTGAAAGGGATGCCGGTCTCATGCACCTTCGTACCCGGCGCCTGGCTCACGATCAGCAGCCGCGCGGTGGCGGAAACCCTGAAGGTCGGCCTCGGCCCCAGCGGCAGCTGCGCCGCGCAGATCGTGCAGGCCCGCGCGGCGGCGGCGGCCTGCTGCAGCGTTTCGCCGAGCCCCCGTTCAGCCATCGATCCTTTCCCAGCCCGCCACCACACGGCGCGTGGCGGCGTCGAAGGCGAAGCGGAACCCGCCCGAAGCCGTCGGCGGCTGGTCGCGCGTCCGGCTGATTGGCTCGTCCAGCAGCGCGCAGAGCAGCAGCGCGCCGACCCCGCCATGCGCCACGATCGCCAGATCGCCCGCCGGCAGCACCGCCAGCAGCCGGTCCACCGCCGCCACAATCCGCGCCTGCGCATCCACCGCACGCTCCCAGCCGCGGATGCTCTCGGTGGGATGGGCGAAGAACAGATCGGCCGTCGCCTCGAACTCCGGCCGCGGCAGGTAGCCGGTGGCGCTGCGGTCGTTCTCGCCGAGATCGGCATGGGTCGCGAAGGGCAGGCCCTGATGCCCGGCCAGCATCGCCGCCCCGTCGATCGCCTTCTGCTCCGTGCTGCAATGGATCGCGCGGATGCCCGAAACCCAAGGTGCGCCCAGTGCGGCGGCCATCCGCGCCCGCCCGCGTGCAGACAAGGGCCAGTCCGGCACCGGCACCGCGGGGTCGATCACCACATCGGGGTGGGTGATGAAATGAACCGTGCTCACGCCAGCGGGTACTCCACTTCCGGCGTGTACACCGACGCCTCCTTGCCCAGCAGGGAGCTGAACAGGGTGAAATGCTCCACCTCGATCGGCCCAGCCCGGAACAAATTATGCGCCTGCACGAAGCCCGCGAGCTTGTCCGGCGCCGGATTGTCCAGCCGCGCCAGCGTTACGTGCGGGGCAAAGCGCCGCCGCTCCGGCTCCATCCCCGCCCGCTGCAACGCCGTCTCCACCTTGCCGGCCAGGTGCTCCAGCTGCGGGTTCTTGGCCACCCCCACCCAGAGCGACGTATCGCGCCCGCCCTTGGCGAAGGTGCCCACGCCGTTCAGCTCGAAGGCGAAGCGCTTGCCGCGCAGCGCCGCCAGCGCCTCGTCCAGCTCCTCCGCGCGATAGGGCGGCACCTCGCCGATGAAGCGCAAGGTCAGGTGGTAATTCTCGATCGGCACCCATTTCGCACCCGGGATGCCGCTGCCGGAGAGCATGGCCAACCGCGCGCGCATCTCCCACGGCAGCTCCAGCCCGACGAACAGGCGCATCAGTTCCCCCCGACCTTCGCCAGAAGCGCCGCCACCAGCGGCACCATGCGCTCGGCCACCATCGCCGCCCCCTTGGCGTTGGGGTGAATGCGGTCCGGCTGGTTCAGCGCGGGGTCGCCCGCCACGCCCTCCAGGAAGAACGGATCGAACATCACCCCAGGCCGCGCCCCCAGCCGGCGGAAGACGGCGGCGAACTCGTCGCCATAGTCGCGGCCGAGATTGGGCGGTGCCAGCATGCCGCTCAGCAGCACCGGGATCTTCCGGGTTGCCAGCGCATCCAGGATCGCGGCCAGGTTCGACTCCGTGTTGCGCGGGTCGATGCCGCGCAGGCCATCGTTACCGCCCAGCTCCACCAGCGCCGCATCCACCGGCTCCGCCAGCACCCAATCCAGCCGTGCCTTGCCGCCCGCCGTGGTGTCTCCGCTCACCGCGCCATCCACCAGCTGCACCTCCAGCCCGCGCGCACGCAACCCGGCCAGCAGCCGCGCCTGGAACCCCTCGGCAGCCGGCAGGCCGAACCCGGCCGCCAGCGAATCGCCCAGCACCAGCAGGCGCAGTGGCGCCGCCATGGCGCGGCCGGAGATGAAAAGACCGCAAGCCAATGCAATCGCCGCTTTGCGCCTTGTCCAGCCGGGCCCATATCGTGCTGTCATGGTCACGTCGTCAGACTCCCTTCAGGCCGATGTTCCGGCCCATGCAGCCCATATGGCGACGTCTCCGCCCTTGGTGGAGGTGCGCGACCTGCACCTGACGGTGCCGTCCGCCGCCGGGCCGGTCAACATCCTGCGCGGCATTGATCTCGATATCCGCGCCGGCGAAGCTGTCGGCGTGGTCGGCCCCTCGGGCTCCGGCAAGACCAGCCTGCTGATGGTGCTGGCCGGGCTGGAAGGGGCCACCTCCGGCAGCGTGAAGCTCGCCGGCCAGGAACTCACCCGCCTCGGCGAAGACGCACTCGCCCGGCTGCGGCGGCGGGAGGTTGGCATCGTGTTCCAGGCCTTCCACCTCATCGCCAGCATGACGGCGCTGGAAAACGTCGCCATCCCGCTGGAACTGGCCGGCACCGCCGATGCCATGGAACGCGCCGCCGAAAGCCTGACATCCGTCGGCCTCGGCCACCGCCTGACCCACCTGCCCGGCCAGCTCTCCGGCGGCGAGCAGCAGCGCGTGGCCCTCGCCCGCGCCTTCGCCCCTCGCCCCCGCCTGCTGCTGGCCGACGAACCCACCGGCAACCTTGATGGCGCCACCGGCCAGGTGGTGATGGATCTGCTGTTCAACCTGCAGGCCCGCTACGGCACCACGCTGATGCTGATCACCCATGACCCCGCCCTGGCGGCGCGGTGCGGGCGGACCATCCGGATTGCGGACGGGAAGATCGCCGCGTGAGCACGGTTCTGCGCATCGCCCGCCGCGAGCTGCGCGGGGGGATCGTGGGACTGCGGATCGTGCTGGCCTGCCTCGCCCTGGGCGTGGCGGCGATCGCCGCGATCGGCTCCCTGCGCGAGGGCATTTCCCGCGGCCTGCAGCAGGACGGCACGCGCATCCTGGGCGGGGACATCGATGTGCTCGGCGGCGCGCAGCCTTTGCCGGCGGCGGTGAAGGGGTGGCTGGGGGCGCGGGGGGCGCGGCTGTCGGAGATCATCACGCTGCGCTCCATGCTGATCGCGCCCAATGGCGAGCGGATGCTGGTGGAGCTGAAGGCGGTGGATCGGCCCTGGCCGTTGATCGGCGCGGTGGGCTTCACGCCGGAGATAGGCAAGGAGCCGGCGCTGGGAGCGCAGGACGGGCGGTTCGGCATTGCGGTGGAACAGGCGGTGCTGGCGCGGCTGGGGGTGGAGCCCGGGGCGGTGCTGCGGCTGGGCAATGCGAGCCTGGAGCTGCGGGCGGTGGTGGCGGCGGAGCCGGATCGGGTGGCGAGCCCCTCCCTGTTCGGGCCGCGGGCGTTGATTTCGTTGCAGGCACTGGCGGAAACGGCGCTGCTGCAGCCGGGCGCGATCGTGGAGCATCACCTGCGGGCGGATTTGCCGGCGGAGTCGGATGTGGCGGGCACGGTGCAGGCGTTGCGGGCGGCGTTCCCGAATACCGGCTGGCGCATCCGGGTGGCGAGCGATGCGGCGCCGCAGGTGACCCAGTTCATCGAGCGGACCAGCCTGTTCATGACGCTGGTGGGGCTCACCTCCCTGCTGGTGGGCGGGATCGGGGTGGCCAACGGGGTGCGGGCCTGGCTTTCGGCGCGGGCGCGGGGGATCGCGATCCTGCGCTGCCTCGGCGCTTCGGGCGGGACGGTGTTCCTGATCGCGCTGGTGCAGGTGATGGCGCTGGCGGGGCTGGGGGTGGCGATCGGGCTGGTAGTGGGGGCGGCGTTGCCGGTGCTGGCGACGTTGCTGCTGGCCGATGTGCTGCCGGTGCCGCCGGTGGTGGGGGTGTTCTGGCGGCCGCTGGGGCTGTCGGCGCTGTTCGGGATGCTGACGGCGGCGAGCTTCGCGCTGTGGCCGCTGGGGCGGGCGATGCGGATTCCGGGGGCTGCGCTGTTCCGCGAGGCGGTGCTGCCGAGCGGGGTGCGGCCGCCGGGCTGGCTGGTGGTGGCGAATGCGGCGCTGGTAGCGGCGCTGGTGGGGCTGGTGGTGGTGACGAGCCCGGAGCGGGGCTTTGCGTTGTGGTTCTGCGCGGCGTCGGCGATGACGCTAGGGCTGTTCCGGGCCGGCGGCTGGGCGTTGATGGCGGCGGCGCGGTTGATGCCGCATGGCAGGCAGGCCTGGGCGCAGCTGGGGCTTTCGAACCTGCACCGGCCCGGCGCGGCGACGCCGCTGATGCTGGTGTCGGTGGGTCTCGGGCTGTCCACGCTGGCGGCGGTGGTGCTGATCCAGGGCAATGTGCGGCGCCAGGTGGCGGAACAGCTGCCGCAGCGGGCGCCGAGCTTCTTTTTCATCGATATCCAGAACGACCAGTTGCAGCAGTTCAAGGACATCCTGGCCGCGCAGCCCGGGGTGGGTGAGATCAGGCACGTGCCCAGCCTGCGGGCGCGGATCGTGGCGGTGGCGGGCGTGCCAGCGGACCAGGTGCAGACCACGCCGGACACGGCCTGGGCGCTGCGCGGGGATCGGGGCCTGACCTATTCCGCCGCGCCGCCGGAGGGCACTCGGCTGGTGGCCGGGGAGTGGTGGCCGGCGGACTACCGGGGGCCGCCGCTGGCCTCCTTCGATGCCAAGATCGCGGCGGGCTGGGGGCTGAAGATCGGCGACGTGATCCGGGTGAACGTGCTGGGGCGGGATATCGACCTGAAGGTGGCCAATCTGCGCGCGATCGAATGGCGCAGCATGGGCATCAATTTCACCATGGTGGCCAGCCCCGGGCTGCTGGAGCGGGCGCCGCACAGCCATGTCGCCACGGTGCGGGCCGACCCGGCGGCGCAGCCACGGGTGCTGCGGGCGGTGACCGATGCGCTGCCCAACGTCTCCGGCATCCGGGTGGAAGAGGTGCTGCGCACATTGACGGAGCTGCTGGAGCGGATTGCGGCGGCGATGGCGGCGACGGGGTCGTTGACCCTGGCCAGCGGCGGGCTGGTGCTGGCGGGTGCGGTGGCGGCGGGGCAGCGGCAGCGAATCCGGGAGGCGGTGATCCTGAAGACGCTGGGGGCGACGCGCGGGCAGATCCGCAGCGCCTGGCTGGTGGAGTTCGGCATTCTGGGCGCGGTGGCTGGGCTGCTGGCCGCGGCGGTGGGCACGGCGGCGAGCTGGGGGGTGGTGCGGTTCCTGATGCAGGCGGACTGGGCCTTCCTGCCGGGAACGCTGGCGGCGACCGTTCTGGCCTGCATCGCGATGATGTTGCTGGTGGGATTCGCCGGCACGGAGGCGGCGCTGCGGGCGCGCGCGGCGCCCTTGCTGCGCAACGAATAGGCCCGAAACGAGCTGCGGCGCGGGCGGCGGCCGAACATTACAGGGAATTCGCTTGAACGCGGTCCGCCAATGCCCAAAATGAGGGATCAACAGGCATCCCGCCTGATCAGGGAAGCGACACCGATGGCTCTCAGTCCTGACTATCGCGCCTACCCGGGCGTCGGCCGCGCGGCGGACTCCGCGGCCGTCATCGACGCCGGCCTGCGCGCCTACATGCTTCGCGTCTACAACTGGATGTCCTCTGGCCTGGTGCTGACCGGCATCGTGGCCTACGGCATCGTGAGCGTGCCTTCGATCTACGAAATGTTCTACCCGGCGGTGATGACCCCGCGCGGCGTGCGCCATGTTCCCGGCGTGCTGGCCTATGTGGCGATGTTCGCGCCGCTGGCCTTCATGCTGGTGTTGAGCTTCGGCGTGAACCGGCTTTCGAAGACCGCGGTGCAGGCGCTGTTCTGGGCGTTCTGCATTGCGATGGGCGCCAGCATCACGAACATCTTCAAGATCTATACCGGCCAGAGTGTCACGCAGGTGTTCTTCGTGACCGCGGGCACCTTCGCGGCGATGAGCCTGTATGGCTACACGACCCGTGCGGACCTGACCAAGCTGGGCGGGTTCCTGATCATGGGCCTGATCGGCATCATCATCGCCGGCCTGGTGAACATGTTCGTGGGCAGCTCGGCCCTGGCCTTCGCCATTACAGTGATCGGCGTGTTCATCTTCGTGGGCCTGACCGCCTATGACACGCAGCGCATCAAGGCCGACTACGTGCAGTATGCCTACGCCTACGGCCCCGATGAGGCCGGCAAGCGCAGCGTGATGGACAGCCTCAGCCTGCTGCTGAACTTCATCAACCTGTTCATGCTGCTGCTGCAGCTGATCGGGGTTCGCACCAACAGCGACTGATCCCACGGGATCGCCGCGAACAGGAAGGCCCCGGGGGCAACCCCGGGGCCTTTCTTTATGACATTCGTAAAGAACCGTTTACGCAATAATAGAGGCGACGTCCGGGCCCTCTCCATCGGCGTGCGGATGGGGGGAAGGGGGGGGCGGAGGACCGGAGAGCGCGACCTGCGGGGGGCGCGCGGGCGGTGCGGCGGCTGGGGTGGAGATGGAGTCCGGGCGTGCTGCGCATGCCGCGGTTGCGGATTCCGGGCAGGATCCAGTCCGGCAGGAAGCCGAGGGCGACCGCTGCGGCATAGACCGGGGCATCCGGGGCAAAGGCCGCGACAAAGCTGGGCGGGAGTTCATCCCCGCGCTCCAGCATCCGGCGATACCCGGCCGGCAGGCGCCGGACGAGCCATGTCAGCAGCCACGCCTCCAGCGCCGCACGCAGCCATGCGCGCACACCTGTGGCGTGCGGGCGCGGGGCCGGCGGGGTGGAGGGGGTGCTTGACATGCAGGCATTATAACTAACTTAAATGCCCGCTGGAAAGGGATTTTTTTCAACGCACGGAATCAGGAAGGAAGGGTCTTCTTTTTTCTGAAGAAAAAAGAAGCAAAAAAGACTTCATTCGTTTGCAAACGAAAACCGCCTCGCCCAGCCGGTCAGGCGGAACGAGGCGGCGATGCAGCAAAGTGAAAAAAGTTTTTTGGTTCTTTTTTTCAAAAAAGAACCGCTTGCTTTCTTCCTAGAGAGTCTTGAGAAAATTCCCCAACTTGATCAAAGCCGTCATCTTGTCGGTCTGGTCCAGGGCCGCGAGTTCCGCGGCCAGGCGGTCCATGGCCGCTTCGTAGATCTGGCGTTCGGAGAAGCTCTGGTCCGGCTGGCCGGCGTTGCGGTGCAGGTCGCGCACCACTTCGGCGATGGCGGCGGGGTCGCCGGAGTTGATCTTGGCTTCGTATTCCTGGGCACGGCGCGACCACATGGTGCGCTTGACACGGGCGCGGCCTTTCAGCACGGCCAGGGCTTCGTCGAAGATCTTGCGGGTGGCCAGCCTGCGCAGCCCGGCGGAGCGGGCCTTGGAGACCGGCACGCGCAGGGTCATGCGGTTCTCCTCGAAGGTGATGTGAATCAGCTCCAGGTGATGACCGGCGATTTCTTCCTTGGCGATCTTTTCGACCTTGCCGACGCCATGAGTGGGATAGACGACGTAGTCGCCCTCGGCGAAGGATTCGTCCTTGTTGGAGGCGCGGGAGACAGCCGGCCGGCCGCCATGCATGACGGGGCGCTGCGGCTGCGCCTCGGCCTGGGCGGGCCGGGCGGCAGGCGCCTCCGCGGGGGCGGGAGGGGCGGCGGGGGCGTCGTTGGCTGAGGCTGTCACGATCTGGCTGGTCTCAATCTGGGGTTTGGCCACGGGCTTCGGCGCGGGGGCCGGGACCGGGGCGGTGGCGGGGCGTCGCGCCGGCGCCTGGGGGGCCGGTGGAGGGGTCACGGAGCGCAGGCTGGCGGCGGCCACGGTGGCGGGCTGGGCTGCGGCGGGCTTGCGGGCGGCTTCGGCCTTGGCGGCCGGGGCGGTGATGGAAGGGGCTTCCTTGGCAGCAGCAGGGGCGGCGGCAGTCGCCTTGGCCGGAGCGGCCTTGGCGGATTGAACCTTGGGGGCGGCGGGCTTGGCCGCTTGCGCCTTGGCGGAGATTGGCTTCGCGGCGGCCGGAGAGGCTTTCGCGGTGGTTTTCGCGGCGGCGGCCTTGGCGGGTGCAGCCTTGGCTGGTTCTGGGGCTGGCGCCGGTGTTGCGGCCCCTGCCCGTTTTGCTGCCCCCTTGGTGGCGGGAGCCGTATCCTTGACCACGCTCTGCGACCGCTCCGTCGCTGCGGATGCCTTCATGGCGAACCTCGTCTGCCTGAATCCACGCCCAATCCAGTCACACAGCCCAACGCACGGCACGGGAATGCCGATATGCGGCGAACGGGGCTCTTCCCCGCAACGCCGCGCCATCCCCGAACCCGTGCTGATCGGGGCCGAGAGCCACGGATCACGTGCCCGCGATCGCGCGCTGTCCTCTGCCCGTTGTGAAGGCATAGCACAAAAATCACGCGACGTCAGGGGGGCGGCGCGCGATCACGCATCTCGTGCGCAGGCTTGAGGCATTGGCCTCAGGCCTTGCCGGGCTCCGGCGAGAACAGGTCGGCCTTGCCGGGCTTGCCCTTCCAGTCGTCGGCATCGGCCGGGGCCTCGCCCTTGCGGGTGATGTTGGGCCAGAGCGCCGCGTAGGTGCGGTTCTGCTCGGCCCAGGCGGCGGCCTTGTCGTCGCTGTCGGGCAGGATGGCCTCGGCGGGGCATTCCGGCTCGCAGACGCCGCAATCGATGCACTCGTCCGGGTGGATCACCAGCATGTTCTCGCCGACGTAGAAGCAGTCCACCGGACAGACCTCCACGCAATCCATGTATTTGCACTTGATGCAGGCTTCGGTGACCACATAGGTCATCGGCGGCTCTCCGGTCCGGAACTGGGGCGGCGCTCAGGGCTCTGAGGCCGGCGGGGGATATGGCGCCGTTTCCGGCCCCGGGCAAGAGAGCGCGCCGGCAGGCGGGATCTCGCGATACAGCGTGGCGGCCTCGCTGGCCGGGCCGCGGCGGGTGGCGAGCGCCAGGACCTGCAGCACGCGCACCTGGCCGCGCAGGGGGAGGGTGACGACATCGCCAACGCGCAGGCGGGCGTGCGGCTTCTCCGTGGGCTGGCGGTTGATGCGCAGGCCGCCCTGGCCGACCAGGGCGGCGCAGTCTGACCGGTGCTTCATGAAGCGGGCGCACCAGAGCCATTTGTCGATGCGTTGCCAGCCGATGTCCTCGGTGTCGCTCACGGGAAGGGCCTTATCGGGGAGGGCGGAGCTGGGCCAGGGCGGCGAAGGGGCCGTGGGCGCGGGGGGGCTCGGCGGCCGGGGCCTCCGGGCGGCGGCGGCGCAGCGGGGTGACCATGGTGGGGGCCGGCGGGCCGAACTGGCCAGGGGCGAGGGCGGCGGCGGGTTGCACGCGGAAGCCGAGGCCGCGCAGCACGGCGGGGAGCAGGTCTGCCTTGATCGACAGGCGCGGGGCGAGATCCGGCGGCAGCGGGGCCGGGCGGGCGCGGGCGGCCCAGGCCAGCTCCGCACCGAGGCGTTCGGCGATGTCGAGCCTTACGAGCACGGGGCCGGCGGTGACCCAGCCCATGGCGGCGGCGAACCCAGGCGGCCAGGCGGGCGGGGGCGGCAGGGAGACGAGGCCAGGGTTGGCCGGCTCCGGCGCCGGGATGGCTTCAAGCAGGGCCCAGAGCGCGGTGCGCAGGCGGGCGGCGCCGGGCTTGAGCATGGCGGGCATGTAGAGCGCGTGGCGGCCGGTGCGCACGCCCATGGATTTCAGCACCTGGCGCTGCTGGGGCGAGAGGTCGTGATCCGGTTCCAGCGCCGGGGTGACGCCGAGGCCCTCGGCGACGCGGTGCAGCGGGCCGCGCAGGGCGGGGGCGGCGCGGGCGGCGGTGGCGGCGAAGAGGGGAGCCAAGGCGGCGCGGAGGAACTCGTCCAGGAAGCGCTGCAGCCGGGTGCGCAGGCGTTCTCGTTGGGCACCATCGAGCAGCGGGCTGTCCTTCACCTCGACGAGGGGGCGCAGGCGGGAGGCGCCGGGGCGCAGGGTGGCGATGGCATGGCCATCCCAGAGCAGGGCCGGCGGGGACAGACGGAGGGTGATGTCCTCGTCCGGGGCGGCTTCCAGCCGGGCGACGCGGCGCGGGATTTCTTCGCCCAGGGCGCGGCGGGCGGCGCGCAGGACGAGCTTGCGTTCCTCGCCTTCGGTGTCTGGATCGGGCGCGAAGATGAAGCCTTCGATGTGGCCGACCGGGTGGCCCTCCACGATCACCTCGCCGCGGCGGGTGACGGCGCAGAGCAGGGCTTCGGAGGCGCCGGGGTCGAGGCGACGCATCAGCAGCGCGGCGCGACGATCGACGAAGCGGGCGGTGAGTTTTTCGTGCAGGGCGTCGGAGAGGAGATCCTCGGCTTCGCGGGCGCGGGCCTGCCAGTGCAGGGCGTCGCGCACCCAATCGGTGCGGGCGGCGATGTAGGACCAGACGCGCACGCCGGAGAGGCGCTGCATCAGC
>CAMDAM010000127.1 GCA_945888575.1 Asaia bogorensis
CGCGCCGCCTCGTCCAGCGCCAGCCCCGGCCGCCCGTAGCGCCTGCGCTGCTCCACCAGGAAATGGTCTGCCAGCAGCACCACATCCTCGCCGCGCTCGCGCAACGGCGGCACCTCGATCGATACGCCGCGCAGCCGCCAGTAGAGATCGGCGCGGAACTCCCCGGTGCCGGCCCGGTCCTCCAGTGCGGCATTGGTCGCGGCCAGGATGCGGATATCCACGTGCCGCTCGCGGCTGCTTCCCACCGGGCGCACCCGCCCGTCCTCCAGCACCTTCAGCAGCTTCACCTGCGCCGACAGCGGCATCTCGCCGATCTCGTCCAGGAACAGCGTGCCGCCATCAGCGGATTGGATCAGCCCCACCCGCCGCTCCCGCGCATCGGTAAAGGCGCCACGCTCGTGGCCGAACAGCTCCGACTCCACCAGCTGCCCCGGCAGCGCGCCGCAGTTGATCTCCACGAACGGCCCGCCCCGCCGGCTGCCGCCGAAATGAAGTGCGCGGGCCACCAGTTCCTTGCCGGTTCCGGTCTCGCCGGTGATCAGCACCGGCGGCGGCGGCGCTCCGGCGGCCGCGCGCGCCTGCATCTCCAGGATCTGCGCGATCCGCCCGCGCAGCGCCACCATGGCCGGCGAGGTGCCCAACAGGTTCTCCACTCCGCCCCGGGTCTCGTCGCGCCGCCGGTAATAGGCCAGCGCGTCCTCCGCCTGGCGATGGGACACCAGGCGCCCCACCAGCAGCCCCAGCTCCTCCAGCGACACCGGCTTGGTCAGGTAGTCGTCCGCCCCCGCCTTCATCGCCTCCACCGCCAGCGTGATCGAGCCGTGCGCCGTCACCATCACCAGCTTCGCCGCATGGCCGCGCCGCCGCAGCTCGCGGATCAGGTCGATCCCGGTGCCGTCCGGCAGGTTGTGGTCCACCAGCACCACGTCCGGCGAGGCCTGGTCGCAGGCCTCCAGGCCCGCGGCACTGCCTGGCGCCGTCGTCACGTCATGCCCCTGCCGCTCCAGGAAGCGCGCCATGTTGCGCGCCAGCAGGGGCTCATCCTCGACGATCACGATACTGGCTCTCATGGTCCGGTGCTCACGGCAGCTCCATCCTCACCGTCGTACCCTGCCCGCGCAGGCTGGTGATTTCCAGCCGCCCGCCGAACCGCTCCACGATCCGCCGCGCGATCGAAAGCCCCAGCCCCAGGCCGCGGGTCTTGGTGGTGAAGAACGGCTCCGAGACGCGCGCCAGCAGCTCCGCCGGAATCCCCGGCCCGCTATCGGTGAAAGAGACGCCCACGCCCTGCCCGCGATCCTCCAGCCGCACTGCCAGGCTGCCGCCCTGCGGCATCGCCTCGATCGCGTTGGTCACGATCGTCTCCACCGCCTGGGCCAGAAGCCGTGGATCGAGCGGCAATGCCCCCGGCCGCGCCCGGCAGTCCTCGACCGCCACCCGGATGCCGGCGCGCGCCAGTTCCGGGTCCAGCCGGCCCACCACCTCCGCCACCACCGCTGCCAGGTCCAGCGGCTGCACCCGTGGCGCGTCGGAGCGGGCGTAATCCAGCAGCTCGCGCACATGCACATCCATCCGGTCGATCTGGGCGATGATGTCGTCCGGCAGGGTGGAGCCGTCCGGCTGCTCCATGCGCATCAGCTCGGCGGAGCTTCGGATTCCCGCCATCGGGTTGCGCAAGCTGTGCGCAATGGCACCCGCCATCTGCCCCACCGCGGCCAGCGCCTGCATCCGGCCAAGCTCGGATTGCTGCAGCTCGATCACGCGCGCGCCGCGATGCACCACCCAGAACAGGGCCAGGAACAGCACCAGCGCGGCCCCGGCGGCACTCGCCCACATGACATGCCGCGCATCGCGCAGCATCTGCTCCAGCGCGTTGGGCATCTTGTAGAGCTCCACCACCCCAACCACCCGCCCGGCATGGCGGATCGGGATGTAGGCCTCGATGAACAGCCCCCGTGGCCCGGCGCCCAGGTTCGCATGCTCGGCCTTGCGGTCCTCCGACAGCTCGCCCACCTCCGTGACCAGCTCGCCGCGTAGCGCCGCCTCCAGCTCGTCGTTCTGCTCGAAGCGCTGGCCGATCAACTGCCCGTCGGTGGACCAGAGGATATGCAGGTCGCGGGCATAGACATTGGCGCGCAGCATGTCCGGCATCGCCCGGATATGCCCGACGAACGAGGCAAGCTGCGGGTTCACCCCGATCGTCCCGCCATCGAACAGGGCACCCGCCGACTCCTCGGCGCGCAGAACGCTCTCCAGGAATTCGCGCGTCACCTCGGCCTCGCGATGCAGCATCCGGTCAGACACGAAGCGCGACAGCAGCAGCGCCAGGCCAAAGCCAAGAATTGCGATCACCAGGAAGCCGGTTACCCCGAACCACAGCCGCTGGTTGAACGGGACAGGTCCTGGCCTATGGCTGGCCTCACCCCGAACGAAAAGGCTGCGGCGCCGAAGGCAAGCAACCCACCAGGAAACGGCCCGTGCAGGCTTCGACATCCATGCCTCGTCGTCTGAGAAAGCCGCCGGCGTGGCCCCGGCGTGGCCAAGGTGGTCCGCCATGCTCCGTGCGCCACGCTCCTGGATAAGCCACAGTCTGCCACATCGCACCTGGGCCCCACCAAGGACCAGCGGCTCCAGGGCAGAGCCCTGGCCTTCCTTACCTCCGCCGCAGCCGCGCGAGGAAGAAACCGTCCATCCCGCCGCGCTCGGGCCACAGGGCGGGGCTGGTGCGCAGCGTGCCGTCCAGGAACAGGGCGTCTGGCAGGGAGCATTCCGCGTCCGTGAAGGGGTCGGCGACGAGCGGCAGCCGGTCCAGCGCGGCCTGCACGCGATCCGGGCCCTCCTCCGGCTGCAGGGAGCACACGGCGTAGATCAACCGCCCGCCGGGCTTCAGCATGGCGCTAGCGGCGGCCAGCAACTTGTCCTGCGCCTCGGCCATCGCGGCCACGTCGCGCGGGCGGCGCAAATGGGGGATTTCCGGGTGGCGGCGGATGGTGCCGGTGGCGGTGCAGGGGGCATCCAGCAGCACGGCATCAAACAGCGCGGGCGGCTGCCAGGTGGTGGCATCGGCCTCCACGGTCTCGGCCCGGAGCTGCAGGCGCGCCAGGTTCTCGCGCAGACGGGCGAGGCGGGACGGGTTCTGCTCCACCGCCGTCACCTCCGCCCCGGCGGCGGCCAGTTGCGCGGTCTTGCCACCGGGCGCGGCGCAGAGATCAACGATGCGCTCCCCAGGCCGCGGCGCCAGCAGAAGGGCCGGCAGCGCCGCGGCGGCGTCCTGCACCCAGAAGCTGCCCTCGGCAAAGCCCGGCAGGTCGGCCACGCGCGTGCCCGGTGGATAGCGGTGCGATCCCGTCGGCAGCGCCTCCCCCCCCGGCGGCGGTTCCACGCTGGGTTTCAGGGAAAGATCGAGCGGCGCCTCCTGCTGGTGCGCCTCCGCGATCGCACGGGCGCCGCGCCCCCAGCTGGCCCAGAGCCACGGCGGCGTGTCCAGCCGCGGCGCATCGAGCCCCTCAAGGGCAGCAGGCGTGAGCTTGCGCAGCACGGCGTTGATAAGGCCGGTGAAGGGGGCGAGGCCACGGGCGCGCGCGAGGTCCACGGCGGTGGCCACGGCAGCATGGGCCGGGGTCTCAAGCAGCAGCAGCCCGGCGGCGCCAAGCCGCAGGATGTTGCGCACGGGGTCGGGCGGGGCCCGGCGCAGGAACGGCTCCAGCACCGCGTCCAAGGTGCCGGCCCGGCGCAGCACGCTGGCAGCCAAGCGATGCGCCGCCGCCTTGTCGCGCGGATCGATGCGCGGCAGGCAATCCAGCGCGTGTTCCAGCGTGCGGTGCTTCTCCAGCACCGCGGAGAGCAGGTCGAAGGCGGCGAGGCGGGTGGGATCGGCAGCCATCAGAAGACTCTTCTTTTTTGTGAACAAAAAAGAAGCAAAAAAAACTTCATGAATGGCGCCTCGTCTGGGTGGCCTACGGGCGCAAGGTGGTCACAAAGAGAAGACCCTTCCTTACACATTGAAGCGGAACAGCATCACGTCGCCATCGCGCACAACGTATTCCTTGCCTTCCACGTGCATCTTCCCGGCCGCCTTGGCGCCCACTTCGCCCTTGAGCGCGATATAGTCCTCGTATCCGATCGTCTCCGCCGCGATGAAGCCGCGTTCGAAATCGCCATGGATCACGCCGGCGGCGGCAGGCGCCTTGGTACCGGCAATGATCGTCCAGGCGCGCGCTTCCTTCGGCCCGCAGGTGAAGTAGGTGATCAGCCCCAGCAGCGCGTAGCCCTCGCGGATCACGCGATCCAGACCGCTATCCTCCAGCCCCAGGCCATCCAGGAAGTCCTTGCGGTCCTCCTCCGGCAGCTGCGCCACCTCCGCCTCGATGGCGGCGGAGACGATCACATGGCGCGCCCCCTCGGCCTTCGCCCGCTCCGCCACGCGGGCGGAATGGGCGTTGCCGGTTGCGGCCTCGGATTCCGCCACGTTGCACACATAGAGCACGGGCTTGGAGGTCAGCAGGTTGAGCTGGCGCACCGCCTCCTCCTGCCCCTTCGGGATCGCCGTGCGCGCCATGCGGCCTTCGGTCAGCGCCGCGACGATCGGCTCGATCAGCGCCACCTGGGCGATGCTCTCCTTGTCCCCACCGCGCGCCTTCTTCTGCGCCGCGATCAGCCGCTTCTCCAGGCTTTCAAGGTCGGAGAGCATCAGCTCCGTCTCCACCGTCTCGGCATCGCGGATCGGGTCCACGCTGCCTTCCACGTGGGTCACGTCGCCATCCTCGAAGCAACGCAGCACGTGCACGATGGCATCCACCTCGCGGATATTCGCCAGGAACTGGTTGCCCAACCCCTCGCCCTTGCTGGCGCCGCGCACCAGGCCGGCGATGTCCACGAATTCCAGGCTGGTCGGCACCGTCTTCTGCGACTTGCCGATCTTGGTGAGCATGTCCAGCCGCGGATCGGGCACCGCAACGCGGCCCACATTGGGCTCGATGGTGCAGAACGGGTAGTTCGCCGCCTGCGCCGCCACGGTGGCGGTCAGCGCGTTGAACAGCGTGCTCTTGCCCACATTGGGCAGGCCGACGATGCCGCAGTTGAAGCCCATTATTTCGTTTCCTGCGTCAGAAGCGCTACGCGCGTCATGAAATCTTCGGGTTTGTCGGCCGCCAGCATCGGCGCGGCATCGGCCACGGCATCCAGCAGCGCGATCAGCCAGTCCTGGTCCACCTTGTGGAAATCGCCCAGCACGTGCCCGGTCACCCGCGCCTTGTCGCCAGGGTGGCCGATACCCAGCCGCACCCGCCAGTAGTCGGGCGTGCCCAGCTGGCGGTCCATGCTGCGCAGGCCATTGTGCCCCGCCGCCCCGCCGCCCTTCTTCACCCGCACCTTGCCGGGGGCGAGATCCAGCTCGTCGTGAAAGGCGGTGATATCAGCGGGCGCCAGCTTGAAGAACCCGGCAGCCGGCTGAACGCTCTCGCCGGAGGCGTTCATGTAGGTCATCGGCTTCAACGCCAGCACCTTGATGCCGCCGATGCTGCCCTCGGCCACCAGGCCCTTGAAACGCTGCCGCCACGGGGAGAACCCGTGGCGGTGCGCAATCCGGTCCAGCGCCATGAAGCCGATGTTGTGGCGCTGGCGCAGCATGCCGGGCTCAGGATTGCCCAGCCCCACCCACAGCTTCACGTCATCGGCCTCCGGGCAGGATTACTTTTTCTTGGCGGCGGGCTTGGACGGAGCCTTGGAGCCGCCGGCCGGGGTGGCTTCCGCCGTCTCGGCCATCTTGGTCGGTGCGGCCACCGTGGCGATCACGAAGTCGCGGTCGGTGATGGTCGGCTTGATGCCCTCGGTGCCCTTCAGGTCGGACCAACGGATGTTGTCGTTGATGTCCAGCGCGCCCAGGTCGGCATCGAAATGCGGCGGCACGGTATCGGGGTCCACCAGGCATTCCACGGTGTGGCGCACCACGTTCAGCATGCCACCGCGCTTCAGGCCCACGGAGGTCAGCTCGTTGTGGAACACGACAGACACGGCCACGCGGATCTTCTCGCCGGGGGCGAGGCGCTGGAAATCCACATGCTCCGGCTTGTCGGTCACCGGGTGGAACTGCACGTCGCGGATCAGGGCGCGGGTGCTTTCATTGCCCACCTTCAGCTCGAACAGGCGCGAACGCCAGCCGGACTGGGTGATTTCCTTCATCACCGCCTTGGGTTCCAGGGCGATCAGGGTCGGCGCCTGCTTGGCACCGTAGATAACAGCGGGCACAAGGCCCTGCCGCCGGGTCGCGCGTGCTGCCCCCTTACCTGCACGCTCGCGCGAAGCGGCCTCGATCGTCACGAAGTTGGCCATTTTCTCGCTCCAGATGAACGTAAAGCGCCGGCCTCCAGGGGTGCCGGCGCCTAGACTTTTCGGTTGCCACCCGATCGGGGGGCGGCGGCGATGTAGCAAGCCCGGCGGTCTCGCGCAAATGCCTTGACCGGTGGGGAGGCATGCGGGCCTCATTGCGCCCATGGAATTCCTGGTCCTGGTGGCGCTGGCCGTCGTCGTCGGATGGGTGCTCGGCATCGTCGGGTTCTTCCAGGCCCGCAGCGCGCGGCGCGAACTGGCCGAACTGCGCCGCGCCCTGGCCGAGGGCCGCCCGATCACCGCCACGCCCGATCCCCTTGCGGCCTACCAGGCCGAACTCGCGGCCGGCGAGGCCCCGCCCACGCCGGAACCCGCGATGTCACCCGGCGCCCGCCCCTCCCCCTTCGGCCCGCCGCCCACCCAGCGCGGCTCCGTGCCCCAGGCCGGGCCGGTGCCCGAGCCCGAACCTGCAGCCGAACCCCCGCCCCCCGGCCCGAAGATCGATATCGAGGCCCTGCTCACCATGCGCTGGGGCGTCTGGCTGGGCGCCGCCGCCCTGCTGCTGGCCGGCGTGTTCCTGGTGCGCTATGCGGTGGAGGAAGGCTGGCTCGGCCCCGCCGTGCGCTGCTTCCTGGCCATGCTGCTGGGCCTCGCCCTGCTGGCCGGCGCCGAATGGCTGCGACGCCGTCCCGCCCCCGTGCGCGACCTCCCCGCCGATCCCGAGGCCCCGATCCCGCCCGAACTGCTGCTGGCGGATCACGGGCCCGCCGCGCTAGCGGCCGGCGGGGCCGCGGTGCTGTTCGGCGCCGCCTATGCCACCGGGGCGATGTATGGCCTCGTGCCACCACTCGTCGGCTTCGTGCTGATGGCCGCCGCCGCCCTGGTGGGCCTCTTCGCCTCCCTGCGCTTCGGCCCACTGGTCGGCGTGGTGGGCGTGGCCGCCGCCTTCGCCACCCCGGCCCTGGTGGAAACCACCACCCCCAACGCGCCGGGCCTGTTCGGCTACCTGCTGTTCGTCACCGCCGCCGCCGTGGCCGTGGTGCGTTACAGCGCCTGGGCCTGGCTGGGCTGGATCGCCACCATCGCCGGCGCGGTCTGGGTCGGCCTCTCGGCCACCGGCGCGCTCGGCACCGAATACTGGGCGCCCGGCCTGTTCGTGCCCGCCGCCGCGGCCCTCCACCTGCTGGGCCTGCCGCGCGCGGCACTGGATCATCCCGTGGGCCTGCGCCTCTCCTGGGTACCGTTCCTCGCCCTCGGCCTCGCCGGCGTGCTCCTTTCGGGCGAGGTGGCGGATTTCTCCGTGCGCCTCGGCGTGCTGCTGCTCGCCCCGCTCGCCGTGGCCGTCGGCGCGCGCGACGCACGGCTGGACCGCCTGCCCTGGCTCGCCGCCCTGCTGTTCCTGCTCACCCTCCTCGTCTGGGCCATGCCCGCCTGGCAGCCCACCGGCGAGGCGATCCGCATCGAGGGCGCGGTGCAGGCCTTCCTGCCCGGCGCCTGGGCCCCGCAGGTGATCCAGCCCCTGCTCTTCACCGCGATCGCGATGGCCGCCTTCTTCGCCCTGTGCGGCTTCGTGCTGGAACGCTGGGGCGACCGCCCTGTGCGCTGGGCCGGGCTGGCGGCGACGGTGCCGGTCGTCACCCTCGGCATCACCTACCTGCAGGTGGCCCGCTTCCAGGCGGACACGTTGTGGGCGCTGGCCGCCGCCACCCTGGCCGCCATCTCGGTCGCCGCCGCCACGGCCGCGATGCGCGAAGGCGGCCTGCAACGCGCCGGAGCCCACGCCGCCGGCGCCATCGCCGCGATCTGCGTCGGCCTCGCCATCGTGCTGCACGACCAGTGGGTCACGCTCGCCATCGCCCTGATGCTGCCCCCGCTGGCCTGGATCGAGGCGCGCACGGACCTCCCTGCCCTGCGCCGCGTGGCGCTGGCCGTCGCCGCGCTGGTGATCATCCGCCTGCTCGGCAACTGGTATGTGCTCGACTACGGCTTCGGCACTGCCCCGGTGGCGAACGGCCTCTGGCTGGCCTACGCCGTTCCCGCCGCCTGCTTCTGGCTCGCCGCCCGCATGTTCCTGCGCCGCGGCGACGAGCTGGCCGTGGCGGTACTGGAAGCCGGCGCCATCGCGTTTGCCACCGTCTTCGTGGCGCTGCAGATCCGCCACTGGCAGGGCAGCGGCGATTTCGAAGCCGACAGCACTAGGCTGGAAGTGGGCCTGCACGTCTCCGCCCTCGGTGCCCAGGCGCTGGCCGGCCTCATCATCTGCCGCCGCGCCGGCCGTCGCGTGCTCGATATCGCCTGGCGCATCCAGGGCACGCTGGCCCTGCTCGGCGGCGTGATGCTGCTGCTCGCCAACCCGGTCTGGATGGACGACCTGTCCAGCCACACGGAACTCGCCTTCGCCTACCTCGTCCCCGCCCTACTGGCCGGCGCCGCCCTGGCCCAACGCGAACTGGCCCGTGCCCTCAAGCCGCTCGGCTTCTACGCCCTGCTGGCCGGCTTTGCCTGGCTGAGCCTCACCGTCCGCCTCGCCTTCCACCCCGACGCCACGCTCGGCCACGCCGAGCTGACAGAGGCCGAGATGTGGACCCTCTCCGGCGCCTGGCTCGCCTATGGCGCCGCCCTGATGGCCACCGGCATCCGCCTGCGCGCCCGCAGCGTGCGCCTGGCCGCGCTGGGCGTCATCGCCGTGGTGGTGGCCAAGGTCTTCCTGCTGGACATGGCGGAGCTGGGCGGACTGTGGCGCGTGCTGAGCTTCCTCGGCCTCGGCCTCAGCCTGATCGCGCTGGGCGCCGTGTTCCGCAGATTCGTCGCTACCGCGAAACCCGACCCAGAAACGCCAGCAGCGCCGCCGTAACCGCCTGCGGCTGCTCCTGCTGCACCCAGTGCCCGGCGCCCTCCACCAGCACCGGCTTCCCCATGTCGGTGAAGGCCCGGGTCCACATCCGCTCCAGCGCCCCCGGCGACTGATGGATGCCCCAATCCTGCGCCCCGGCCACGAACATCGCCGGAATATCGATCGTGCGCCCGGCGAACATCTGCTGCTCCGCCACCAGCGCTGGCTCGAAGCGGCAGCGATACCAGTTCAACCCGCCCTGGAACCCCGTGCGGCCAAACTCCGCCGAATACACCGCCAGTTCCGCCTCGCTCAGCCACCGGCACGAAGCCACCTGCGCCGGCGATGGCATATGCGCCGCCACCGTCTCGGCCATCGTCTGCCCGTGGTCTATCACGTAGTAGGTCGGCAGCTTCGCCATCTCCTCCGCCGTCCAGCCCGCCAGCGGAAACGGCCGGTTCCCCGCCCAATCCGCAGATTTGTGGTGGTAGTAGGCGCGCAGGAAATCATGCAGCCCCTGCGGCGCGTGCAGCATGTCCGCATCGGCCGGACGGGTGGAATAGTAGCGCTGGTAGTGCTTGCGCGGCCGCGCCAGCCCCGCCAGCGCTGCATCGATATCCCCCGCGCCCGCCCCCAGCGCCGGCGCCCCGGTGAACGGCGCGCTCATCAGCACCACAGAGCGGTACACGTCCGGCCGCAGCAGCGCGCTCCATCCGGCCACCGAGGCCCCGAAATCATGCCCCACCACGCAGGCCGCGCGCTCATGCCCCAGCGCCCGCACCAGCAGGAAGGCATCGCGCGCCAGGTTGGCCATGCGAAACGGCGCAAGATCGCCATCGTATTCCGCCACCCACCCCGTGGTGCGGCCATAGCCGCGCTGGTCTGGCGCCACGGCATGGAAGCCCGCCCGCCCCAGCGCCGGCAGCACATGCCGCCAACTCCACGCCAGCTCCGGAAACCCATGCAGCAGCAGCACCAGCGGGGCGCCGGGTTCGCCGGCCTCCAGCACATGCATGGCCAGCTCGCCCGCCTGCACGTGCCGTGCCCGCACGCCCTCCGGCAGCAACCCTGCGTCCAACGGCGTCATGTCCGCACCACCCGCACCACCGCGATGATCATGTGCAGCCCCGCCATGCACAAGGACAGCGGCAGCCGCATCATCAGCCACCACTCCGGCGCCACGTAGCGCCGCGTCAGCTCCCGGTCGCCCCACAGCACCGCCAGGAACAGGCCGGAGAGCACCGCCACGCTCAGCGGCGTCAGCACATACACCACCCCCCAGGCCGCCAGCGCAGGCAACACCGCCAGGCCCAGCCACATCATCAAATCCCGCGGATGCCCCCGCGCCGCGCCGAGCCCCCACCAGGCCCCACCCAGAAAACTCAGGATCACCGCCCCATAGGTCCCCGCCGCCCGGAACGCCATGTCCTGCTGCGCCCGCGCGGCGAACAACATCACCAGCAGCGCCGCCACCGTGGGCAACAGCCCGGCAGCACCGAGAACCAGCGCGGGGCGAGGAGGGAGCTTGGTGCGGTCGAGCATCGCCAAGCCGTACCCCAGGCGGCCCGGGGATTCAAGAAAGCGGTTCTTTTTTGAAAAACAGAACCAAAAAACTTTTCCGACTTGGGTCCGTGCCAGACCAACCATCCGTGCGCAAACGAATGAAGTCTTTTTTGCTTCTTTTTTCTTCAGAAAAAAGAAGACTCTTCCCTTCCCTGAAATCCTTCCCACCTCCCCGCTCATGCCCACCCTCCTCCCCATCCTGGCCGACCAGCTCACCCCCACCCTCGCCTCACTCCGCGCCGCCGATCCTGCCGATGCCGTGGTGCTGATGGCGGAAGTGGCGGCGGAGGCCGGCTACGTGCCGCACCACCGCAAGAAGCTCGCCTTCCTGTTCAGCGCCATGCGCCATTTCGCCGAGGAACTCAGCACCCTTGGCTGGCGCGTGGACTACGTGGCGCTGGACGATCCCGCCAACACCGGCACCCTCTCGGGCGAACTCGCCCGCGCCGCCACCCGCCACGGCGCCACCCGCGTCGTCGCCACCCTCCCCGGCGAATGGCGCGTGCTGCAGGACATGCGAACCTGGGAGGCAACACTCGGCGTCCCGGTGATCCTGTTGGAAGATGATCGCTTCCTCTGCCCCCGCACGCGCTTCGAAGCCTGGGCGCGTGGCAAGAAGCAGCTGCGCATGGAGTTCTTCTACCGCGAGATGCGCCGCGAAACCGTCCTGCTGATGAACGGGGCAGAGCCCGAAGGCGACCGCTGGAACTTCGACGCCGAGAACCGCAAGCCGCCGAAAAAGGGCATGATGGTGCCGGAGCCACTCCGCTTCGAACCCGATGCGATCACCCAGCAGGTGCTGGCCCTGGTGGAACAGCGCTTTCCCGATCGCTTCGGCGACCTCCATCCCTTCTGGTTCGCCACCACCCGCGCCGATGCCGAGGCCGCCTTCGCCCGCTTCCTGCGCCTCGGCTTGCCCAGCTTCGGCGACTACCAGGACGCGATGCTGCGCGGCGAGGCCTTCCTGTTCCACGCCGTGATCGCCCAGTACGTCAATTGCGGCCTGCTCGCCCCGCTGGAGGTGTGCCGCGCCGCCGAGGCCGAGTATCGCGCCGGCCGCGCCCCGCTGGCCTCGGTGGAAGGCTTCATCCGCCAGATCCTCGGCTGGCGCGAATATGTCCGCGGCATCTACTGGCTGAAGATGCCCGGCTATGCGGAGGAGAACGCGCTCGCCGCCACCCGCCCCCTGCCCGGCTTCTACTGGTCCGGCGAAACCGAAATGGCCTGCATCGCCGCCGTGGTGAAGCAGACCAGGCGCGAGGCCTACGCCCACCACATCCAGCGCCTGATGGTCACCGGCAACTTCGCCCTGCTGGCGGGCATCGACCCGAAGCAGGTGCATGAATGGTACCTGGCCGTCTATGCCGACGCCTATGAATGGGTGGAGCTGCCCAACACCCTGGGCATGAGCCAGTTCGCCGATGGCGGCGTGCTAGCGAGCAAGCCCTATGCGGCCAGCGGCGCCTATATCGACCGCATGAGCAACTACTGCACCGGCTGCCGCTACGACGTGAAGGCGAAGAACGGCCCCACCGCCTGCCCGTTCAACTACCTCTACTGGGACTTCCTGGCCCGCAACCGGGCCACGCTGGGCAGCAACCCGCGGCTGGGACCGGTCTGGCGCACCTATGATCCCCTGCCCGCCGAGCGGAAGTCTGCCATCGCGCGCGATGCGGCCGGGTTCCTCGCCGAATTGACCTGATCAGGCGGGCGGCGCACCTTTCGGGGGATAGAGGACCGCCCAGGAGAGCCCGATGTCCCCCGCCGCGCGGCAGATGGCGTTCATCAACCTTGCCCACAGCTT
>CAMDAM010000128.1 GCA_945888575.1 Asaia bogorensis
GACCTGCGACATGCGCGTGCATCTGCGTTGGGAGGCCTACAACCTCGATGCGCTGGAGATGGCGATTGCGGACATCGCGGCCGGGCGGGTGCATCTGCTGGCGTTCAACGACCACACGCCGGCGATCCTGCGGCGCATGGGCGATGACACCAAGGCGGCGAAATACAGCGAGCGGGCCGGGATGGGGCTGGACGCGTTCCGCGCCATTGCCGCCGGTGTGGGCGCGCGGGCGGGTGAGGTACAGGCGGCGCAGGCGCGCATTGCCGCGGCGGCGCGGGCGGCGGGACTGCCGATGGCGAGCCATGATGACGACACCGTGGCCACGCGCGATGGGTTCCGGGCCGAGGGGGCGCGGATCTGCGAGTTCCCGGTGGCGGAGGAGGTTGGCGTGGCGGCGCGGGCGGCCGGGGACTTCGTGGCGATGGGCTCCCCCAACGTGGTGCGCGGCAAGTCCCACCTGGGCTGGGCCTCGGCGGCGGCACTGGCGGAGGCTGGGATCTGCAACGTGCTGTGCAGCGACTACTACTACCCCTGCCTGTTGCGGGCGCCGTTCGTGCTGGCGGGGCGTGGGGTGCTGAGCCTGGCGCAGGCCTGGGCGCTGGTTTCGGCCAATGCTGCGGCGGCGGGCGGGCTTTCGGATCGCGGCGTGATTGCGCCGGGGAAGCGTGGCGATCTGGTGCTGGTGGACGGCTCCGGGCCGGCGCCCAGGCTGGTGGGGACGATCGTGGGTGGGGTGCCAGCGCATTTGACGGCCGAGGGGTGGGGCCGGATTCAGTAAGAAAATACTTTTGTTCGTTTGCTGGGCGCCTGGCGCGCCTGCAAGCGAATGAAAGTTTTTTGGTTCTTTTTTTCAAAAAAGAACGTGCTTCCTTGCTTGCCCCCGGGGGAGTTCCCACCCGCGCGTTCCGCCCCTTAGAGTGCGGGGATGACCGACCTTCATCCGATCTTCGCCACCATGACCGTTCCGGCCGACGACGTTTCCGACGAGGAGGCGGTGGCGGTGGCGCGGGCGCATTGGGGCATCGCGGGGCGCGCCAAGCTGCTGACCGGCGAGCGCGACCGTAACTTCCATCTCGTGGCCGAGGACGGGCGGGAGTTCGTGCTGAAGTTCGCCAACCCGGCCGAGCCGCCAGGGGTGACGGATTTGCAGATCAAGGCGCTGCAGCACGTGGCGCGGACGGATCCGGCGTTCAACGTGCCGCGCATGATCCCGCTGCCGGGGGGCGCGATCGAGGCGGTGGTGCCGCGGGCGCCGCAGCCGGCGCGGGTGCGGTTGCTTTCCTGGGTGCATGGTACGCCGCTGCGCTATGCCCCGCGGACGGCGGCGCAGCGCGAAAGTTGCGGGCGGGCGCTGGCGCGGCTGGGGCTGGCATTGCAGGGGTTCGCGCATCCTGACAGCCACTACGAGCTGATCTGGGACCTGACCCATGCGCTGCGGCTGCGCGAGATTCTGCATAACCTGGAGGATGCGGCGGCGGAGCAGGCGATCGGCGGGCTGCTGGACGATTACGAGCGCGAGGTGGCGCCGGTTCTGCCGGGGCTGCGGCACCAGGTGCTCTATAACGACATGAATCACGGCAACACGCTGGTGGATCCGGCGCACCCCGACGAAGTGGCGGGGATCATCGATTTTGGTGACCTGGTGCACACGGCGGTGGTGATCGACGTGGCGGTGGGGGCGATCACGGCGGTGGGCGAGGACATGCCGATGGCCGCGGCGCTGGCGCGATTCGTGGGCGGGTTCCATGCGGTGCGGCCGTTGCTGGCCGAGGAGGTGGCGCTGCTGCCGATCCTGACCGCGGTGCGCGCGGCGATCGGGACGGTGCTGCAGGCGTGGCACCGCAAGACACACGTGGACAACCCGCACTACGCGAAGATGACCCCGGAGGAACTGCAGCGGCGGCTGGACCGGATCGCGGCCCTGCGCGCGCCGGCGGTGGGGGCGGCGATTCGGGCGGCCTGCGGGTTCGGTTGATGGATGATGCGGCGCTGATCGAGCTCAGCCTGGAGTTGGTGGCTGAGCGCGTAGGCGATCCGGCGCCGCTGGTCTATGCGCGATTGTTCGCCCAGTTCCCGGAGCTGGAGGCGCTGTTCGTGCGCGATGTGACCGGCATGATTCGCGGCAACATGCTGACGACGACGCTGGAGTGCCTGGTGGATTTCGCGGGGCAGGGCGCCTACGCCACGTATTTCGTGGGCAGCGAGCGGGTGAACCATGGCGGGTTGGGCGTGCCGGCTGAGATGTTCGACCGGTTCTACGCCACGGTGATCGAGACTTTCCGCGCGGCGCTGGGTGCCGACTGGACGGAGGAGATCGATGGCGCCTGGGCGCGCGCAGCCGCGGGGCTGGTGGCCGCAGCGCAAGGCTAGGGGAACTCCGCGGGATGGCTCGGGCGGTAGGATTCGAACCTACGACCGATCGGTTAACAGCCGATTGCTCTACCGCTGAGCTACACCCGAACATCCCAGTGCGGAGGGCGCCTATCTAGATACCGCGGAGGGTGCGGTCAACCCGGCTTGTGGCAAGAATGTTGGGGATGCCTGCGCGGGGCTGCCTGATGGATTGGTAGGCGGCGCCGGCTGGGCTATAGAGGCAGCTGCGCGAGAGTGGCGGAACGGTAGACGCAGTCGACTCAAAATCGACCGACGCAAGTCATGGGGGTTCGAATCCCCCCTCTCGCACCAGTGCCCGCGATGCCGGTTGGAACGAGGGTGTGGCCGAATGATCTTCCGGAGCAACCTCTTCGCCCGTCTGCTGATCCTGGTGGTGGCGGCCACCATGCCGGCGTTGATGGTGCTGGTGTACCTGCAGCAGGACCTGCGCTACGATCGGATGGAGCGGATTCCGGGCGAGGCGCTGCAGCAGGCCGAGCTGATCAATTCCGATATGCGCAGCCTGATGGAGGGGGCGCGCCAGCTGGGCGCGGCGATGGCGCGCTATGCCACGGTGCGTGGGCTTGATCCGCGCTGCGTGGGGCATATGCACGAAGTGCAGGGCGATTTGCCCTCCTATGCCGTGGTTTCCGTGCGCGATGGCGAAGGGCGGCTGGTGTGCAGTTCGAACCCCGAGGCGGCGAGTGCTGCGATGGAGCAGCACTGTACGCGCCTCGGCCATGCGGTGGACCCGTGGGTGGTGCGGACCGGGTTGTTCACCCCCGCTACCGGCACGCGCGGCGCGGTGTTGCCGCTGTGCATCGCCTTTCCCGCCACCGAGGGCCGCATCGGCTATCTGGTGCTGGAGCTGAGCCTGGACTGGCTGGCCGGGCACGTCGCCGAGCTGCCACTGCCGGCGCGCAGCACCGCCGGGATCGCGGACCGTGAGGGCACCGTGCTGGTGCGCGTGCCCGACAAGAGCATGGCGGGGCAGAAGCTGCCGGATGTCGTGCTGCCGCGAGTGGGCACCGCGCAGCGCGGCAATGTCTGGGTGACCGGCTTGGACGGGCGGGAGCGGATCGTCGGCTACGTGCCGGCGGGCATGCCGGGGCAGGGCGTGTTCGTCAGCATCGGGCTCTACGCGCCGGACATCCTGGCCGACATCGACGACGCCGCCTGGCAGGGGCTGCTGCTGATGCTCCTGGGGGCGGTGCTGTCCCTGTTGCTGGCCACCTTCGCGGGGGAGCGTTTCGTGCGCCGGCCGACGGCGGCGCTGCTGGATGCGGCGGGGCGGTGGTCGGAGGGCAACCTGCATGCGCGTGCGCGGCTGCAGGAGGCGCCGGGTTCCGAATTCGGGCGTCTGGCGGCGGCGTTCAATGCGATGGCCGAGGCGCTGGGCCGGCGGCGGGCGGAGCTGGAGGAGCTGAACGCCACGCTGGAGGCGCGGGTGCAGGAGCGCACGCGGGACCTGGAGGAGAGCCGCAACCGGCTGGAGCACGAAATCGCCGAGCGCGAGCGCACCGAGGCGCAGCTGCAACAGGCGCAGAAGCTGCAGGCGGTGGGGCAGTTGGCCGGCGGTATCGCGCACGACTTCAACAACCTGCTGACCGCCGTGGTCGGCGCGCTGGACCTGATCCATCGCCGGCTGCCGCCGGAGCAGGCGCAGTTGCGGCCATTGGTGGAGAACGCGCTGGAGGCGGCGCAGCGCGGCGGGCGACTGACGGCGCAGCTTCTGGCGTTCTCCCGCCGGCAGCGGCTGCTGCCGGCGCCAACCGACCTCAACGTGCCGGTGCTGGCGCTGACGGGCCTGCTGGCCAGCACGCTGGGGCGCAACATCCGCATCGAGACCGATCTCTCGCCGGACCTGTGGCCGGCGATGGTGGACCCGACGCAGTTGGAGGCCGTGGTGCTGAACCTCGCCATCAACGCGCGCGATGCGATGCCGGAAGGCGGGGTGCTGACCATCCGCACCCGCAACCTGTCGTTGCACGAAGGGCAGGCGGAGTATCCCAATGCGGTGCCGGGCGACTATGTGGCGCTGGAGGTTTCCGATACCGGCGGCGGGATCGACCCGGCGGTGCTGGAACGGGTGTTCGAGCCGTTCTTCACCACCAAGCCGACAGGCGAGGGGGCCGGGCTGGGGCTTTCGCAGGTGCATGGGCTGGCGGTGCAGTCCGGCGGGGATGTGCGCATAGCCAGCCGGCCCGGCTACGGTGCCTGCGTTGTGGTGCTGTTGCCACGGGCGCCGGCGGGAGCGCCGTTGGCCGGGGCGGAGGCAGGGCCGCAGGCGCAGGCGCGGCTGCGGCGGCTGCGTGTCCTGGTGGTGGACGATGATCGGGCGGTGCGCGAGATGGCGGCCGAAATGCTGATGGAGCGCGGCCACAGCGTGGTGACAGCGGTGGACGGGACGGAGGCGCTGGCGATCCTGGACGGGCCGGCGGCGCATGAGCAGCGCTTCGACCTGATGCTGGTGGACTACGTGATGCCCGGCATGAACGGCGTTTCGCTGATCCAGGCGGCGCAGGTGCTGCAGCCAGGTCTGCGGGCGCTGCTGGTGACGGGCAACGCGGAATCGCAGACCGCGGAGATGATCGATTCCGCCCAGGTGATGCGCAAGCCCTTCACCATTGCTCAGTTGGAGGAGCGCATGGCGCGCCTGCTGGAGGATGGGAGGGCCTTCGCCACCGCGTCCTGACCGGGTCGACAGCCCCGGTCGGGGCGGCCATGGTGCCCCTGCAGGGCGGGGGACGGCTTATGGCGGGTGATGCGGCAGGTGCGGCGGCGCTGGTGGTTGAGACGCAGGCCGGGCGGGTGCGCGGCGCGGTGGTGGATGGGGTGCTGGCCTTCAAGGGCGTGCCCTATGGCGCCCCCACCGTGGGGGCGGCGCGCTTCCTGCCGCCTTCGCCGCCGGTGGCCTGGGCCGGGGTGCGCGATGCCACCGCCTATTCGGGCCACGGGCCGCAGATGGGGCTGCGGCCGGCCTCCCGACCCGAGTTGGCCGACCTCTATGGCGTGGGCGATACCTCGGCGCCGACGGAGGACTGCCTTTCGGTGAATGTCTGGACCCCGGCGACCGATGGCGCGAAGCGGCCGGTGATGGTGTGGCTGCATGGCGGGGCCTTCAGCTACGGCACCGGCAATGGCGAGCGCAGCCGCGGCAGCCGGCTGGCACGGCGCGGCGATGTGGTGGTGGTGTGCGTGAACCACCGGCTGAATATCCTGGGCTTCCTGGACCTGTCGGCGCAGGGCGACGCTTGGCGGCATTCGGGCAATGCCGGGATGCTGGACATCGTGGCGGCGCTGGAATGGGTGCGGGACAACATCGTAGCCTTCGGTGGCGACCCCGGCTGCGTGACGGTGTTCGGCGAATCCGGCGGCGGCGGAAAGGTGTGCACGCTGATGGGCATGCCGGCGGCGCAGGGGCTGTTCCATCGCGCGGTTGTGCAGAGCGGCGCTGTGGTGCTGCACCGCACGAAGGAACGCGCGGCGCGGCTGACCGACGCGGTGTTGAAGGAACTGGGCACCGATGCCGCCGGGTTGGCCGCGGTGCCGCTGGAGCGGCTGATGGCTGCCGTGGGGCCTGCGCAGCGCGCGCTGGGGCCTTCGGCGCGGCCGCTGCTGGACCGCTACCCGTTCGGGCCCGTCGTGGATGGCGAGGTTCTGCCGCGGCAGGTCTTCGCCCCCGAGGCCACGGCGCTGTCGGCGCATATCCCGCTGCTGATCGGCGACATGAAGGACGAATCTGCCAGCTTCGTCGCCACCGACGACGCGATGTGGTTCCGCACGCTGGATGAGGCGGAGCTTCTGCGGAGGGTGGCCGCGCTGGCCGGCGAGGCGGCGGGGCGGGTGATCGCGGCCTATCGCGCCGCCAACCCCGGGATGAATGCGGCGGAACTGCTGATCGCGATCAAGACCGATGCCGAGTTCCGCCTGCGCTCCCTTCTGGTGGCCGAGCGGCAGGCGGCGCTGGGGGCGGCGCCGGTTTTCATGTATTCGTTCGAGTGGGAGACGCCGGTGCACGAGGGGCGGCTGAAATCGCCGCATGCGCTGGACGTGCCCTTCGTGTTCGACACGCTGGACCTGACGCGCGCGCATGGCGACCGGGCGGATGCCTTCGCGCTATCGGCGCTGATGGCGGAAACCTGGATCGCCTTTGCCCGCACCGGGCGGCCGGCGCATGCGGGGCTGCCGGACTGGCCGGCCTTCGACGCGGCGCGGCGGGCAACGATGGTGCTGGATGCCGAATGCCGGCTGGTGCACGACCCGCGGCCGCATGGGCGGATCTGGGCCGAGATCGCGGGCTGATGGTCTGGGCGTTGTTGCCCCTGTAGGGTGCGGCATCGCGTTTTCTGGAGCTGCCATCGTGCCGACGATCCTGCGTATGTCGCTCGATGCCATTCTGGGCCTGGCGGATTTCCTCGACGGCCAGACGCCGGATGCCGAAATCGTTCGGATTGCCGAGTTCCCGACCGCCGAGGACCTGCTCGCCGTCACGGGTGATGCCGAGCGGGATTGGCGGACCGAGCAGCTTCTGAGCCGGCTTGCCGCCCGCGCGGCGCTGCGTGACCGCATGGGTATCGCCGTCGTCCGGCTGGAGGGTGCGGCGTATCGGCAGTGGCTGGGTGGGCGGCCGAACGCGCCGACGTTGCAGGCCGAGTATCTACAGAGCCGGGCGGAGGCGGTGACAGGTGCCGCGGCGCTTCGGGCGTTGGGGTTGCCCCAGGAGGTGGCGAAGCCGCTGGGCAAGCTCCGGCCGGCGGTGGGGAGCAGCCTCGCGGCTCGGCTGGCGCGTTGGGTGATGCGCGAGGATTCCTCGCCGGAGGAACTGGAAAGCCTGGCCGCGGAACTGCTGCAGAAGCGCCAGGATGGGGCCATCAGGATCCTGCAGGAGATGCTGGAGCCCGAGGATTTCGGCTTCATCGCGCACGCGATCGACGAGATGGCGGCGCAGGCCGAGCTGGTGACTCCAGACGGGCCCCGGCCTGGGTTCGTGTTTCTCATTCCCGCGGTGCGCGCGCGGGAGGGGGCGTCGCCGCCTGTTCCGGCTTCGCTCGCCGCCCGCTTGGCGGGCCTGAAGCTGGGTGGCGCGTTCGGCCATATCGGGTTTGCGCCCTTCCTGATCGAGACCGACGCAATTCTGGCCCTGACCCCCAGCCAGTTGAGACAGGTCGCGACCGCCTTGGCCGCGGGCGAGCCGCCGCCGGTGCAGGCTGCCGGCGGCGCGGCGACAGAGGTTGCGCTGCTCGGCATCGCGGCGGGCGCCGGGGACGATGGCGATCTCGACAGTGAGGAGAGCGAGGAGGCGTTCAGCGCTGGAGTACAGGCATGGGGCGACGCGATCCGGGACGAGCTGGGCCTTGTTGCTGAGGAGCCGGTGTTCCTCTCCCGGGCTCGGGACATCCTGCGGCGCGTGGAACTGGCCATCCCCGATGAAGGGATGGACGGGGAGGGCGACCTGGAAGCCGACGAGGCGGCGGTCGCGGCTCTGGCGCAATACGTGGCGGAGGCCGGCCATGGCCTTGCCGCCGTAGTCTTTGAGGATGGTTCGTCCGAAACCTATCGGATCGCCGATGGGCAGGTGTCCGGCGACGACGCGGCTGCCCTCGACCATGGTCTGGCGGAGGCATTGTCGACGGGCGGCACACTGTTGGTATTCGCGCGCAGGGACGCCGGGGGATTTGTCGTGACCGGCTACGAGCTGGTGCGAAATGTCATTCGTCCGCTGTCTTCGGCAGAGGCCCGGGCCATGGCACCGGAGTTCGCGGAGCAGCTGGGTGGCGCGCCGGTTGAGGCCGCCGATGCGCCGATGCTGGAATACGATCCCGTTGAGTGATCGCAGACTGGGCCAGGGGCCGTGCCCACGGAGCCTAAGCCACTGACCGGATTGGAGGCTGGAGGTCCGGGCGGGAATCGAACCCACATTCGCGGATTTGCAGTCCGCTGCATCACCACTCTGCCACCGGACCTCACCGGGGTGTGCGGGCTGGTTATTGGCCTCGCCGGGCCGCCGGGTCAAGGGGCCGAAGGGGCGCTGGGCGGGCCGCTTTGCGTGCGAACCCCGGCGCACCTATAACGTGTGCTCCCGCAGACCAGCCCGGATGCCCCCATGCCGCATGCCACGATGGATTTCGCCGCCGCCCGCGCCCTGATGGTGGACGGCCAGGTGCGGCCGAACAAGGTGAACGACCCGCGCATCATCGCGGCCATGCGCGCCCTGCCGCGCGAGCGCTTCGTGCCGGCGGCGCAGGCGTCGCTGGCCTATTCCGACGAGGACGTAAAGCTGGGCGGTGGGCGGGTGCTGCTGGAGCCGATGGTGATCGGCCGGCTGGTGCAGATCGCCGCGGTGCGTGAGGGCGTGCGAGTGCTGGTGGTGGCGTCTGGCCCCGGCTACGGCGCCGCGCTGCTGGCTGCCTGCGGTGCCGATGTGACGGCGGTGGAACAGGACCCGGCCTTGCTGGCCATGGCCCGCGCCGTGCTGCCGCAAGTGGCCCCGAGCGTGAAGTTGATGGAGGGCCCGGTGGCCGAGGGCTGGAAGGCCGGCGCACCGTATGACGTGATCCTGGTGGAGGGCGCGGTGCCGGAGCTCCCGGAGGGTTTGGCCGGGCAGCTGCGCGGCGAGGGTAGCCGTCTGCTGGCGGTGCTGAAGCCGGCCGGCCGCATGGGCCAGGCGGTTTTGTGCACCCGCGCGGGCGGCGGGCGGTTGAACCCCGCGCCGGTGTTCGATTGCGCCACCCCCGTGCTGCCGATGCTGCAGCGCGAGCCCGGCTTCGTGTTCTGATGTGCGTTTGGGCCGCGGCGGGCCCGTGCCCCCCGGCCATGCCCGTGGCGCGGCGGCGCGTCCTGTGGCAAATTGTGCAGTGCAGGATACCGCGGGCCCGCTTGCCCGGTCGGTGCCGGATGTCAGGAAAGGCTGCGGCATGAGAGAGGCTGGAACGAATTCTCCGCGGTGGAGCCTTCGCGCGGTGCTCGCGCTTGGGGCGGCGGCGATCGGCGTAGCGCTGGCCGGGCCGGCGCAGTCGCAGCAGCTGCGCACGCTGAACGACGCGCTGGCGCTGACCTACGCCACCAACCCCGCCCTTTTGGCAGCCCGCGCCCAGCTGCGCGTGGTGGACGAGAACGTGCCGCAGGCCCTGGCCGGCTGGCGCCCCACCGTCACCTTTACCGCCAATGCCGGGTATATCGACGGCACCACGCAGCAATATATCCGCCCCACTGCGCTGACGCCCGGCCGCACGTTGGAGAGCCAATCCCTGCGCGGCACCAACGTGCAGTCCTTGACCGTGTCGCAGCCGCTGTTCCGGGGCGGCACAACCTCGGCCACCGTGAATTTCCGCGAGAATCAGGTGCTGGCGCAGCGCGCCACGCTGATCGGCGCGGAGCAGACCGCCTTCACCAACGCCGTGCAGGCCTATGTCGGCGTGATCCAGTCCCAGCAGGTGCTGGCGCTGTCGATCAACAACGAGCAGGTGCTGGCCCGCCAGCTGCAGGCCACGCAGGAGCGGTTCCGCGTGGGCGAGATCACCCGCACCGACGTGGCGCAGGCGGAGGCCGCGCTGGCCGGCGCCACCGCCAACCGCCAAACCGCCGAGGGCGATCTGCAGGTGGCGCGTTCCGCCTTCCTGCAGGTGATCGGCGAGCCCGCTCCGGATCGGCTGCTGGAACCGCAGCCGCTGCGCCTGCCCGCCCGTACGCTGGACGAGGCGCGCGGCCTGGCCGGCAGCAACAACCCAAGCGTGGTTTCGGCGATGTTCACCGACGCCGCTGCGCGCGACAATTTCGACGTGCAATACGCCCGGCTGATGCCCAACCTGAACCTGCAGGGCAGCATTTCGCGCAACGAGGACGTGCAGACCAAGGACATCACCACCAAGGTGGGCCAGATCCTCGTGGTGCTGAGCGTGCCGTTGTACCAGGGCGGCGGCGAATATGCCGCCATCCGCCAGGCGCGTCAGGACCAGCAGCGCACCCGCCAGCAGGTGGACGATGCGCGGCGCCAGGCGATCCAGCAGGTGACCGAGGCCTGGAACCGCTACGTGTCGGCACGTGCCACCATCGACAGCACGCGCCAGCAGATCCGCTCCAACGAGATCGCGCTGGAAGGCGTGCAGCGCGAGGCCATCGTGGGCAGCCGCACCACGCTGGATGTGCTGAACGAGGAGCAGCGCCTGCTCACCTCCCGCGTAACGCTGGTGCGCAACCTGGGGAGCCTGATCACCGCCTCCTACGGCGTGGCTTCGGCGGGTGGGCGGCTGACGGCACGGGATCTTAACCTCAGCGTGCCGTTGTATGACGAGACCGCCTACTACAAGGCGGTGCGCAACCGACTGATCGGCACCGGAGACCAGGCCACCAACCAGCCCGGCCGCTGAACGCCCGCCACGCGGGAAGCGGCGGGGCAGGGCCGGGCGGGTTCCCGGCCGGCGGCAGGAGCAAGAGAGGCATGGCCAGCACATGAGCGCATCTGTTCCCCCATCGGGCCAGCCGGGCGCTGCCGCGCCCGGGCAGCCGGCGGCAGGCCAGGGGGCCGCGCAGGATCCCTCGATGGAGGACATCCTCGCTTCCATCCGCCGTATCCTGAGCGAGGACGAGCAGCCGGCCGCCGCCGCGCCTGCGCCAGCGCCTGCTCCGGAGGAACCCGAACCGGCGGATGACGACGTGCTGAAGCTGGATGAATCCATGCTGGTGGCCGCGCCGGACCCGGAGCCGGTGCATGACGGCGCCGCGCTGTTGGAGGCGATCTCCGCCCCGGGCGAGCCGCTGGAGGTGGCGCCCGCCATGCCTGAGCCGGAGCCCGAGCCGCCGCCGCCCCCGCCCCCGCCGCCGATCCCGTTGGCTGCCCCTGTGGTGGCCCCCACTCCGGTGGCCGCTCCGGACCGGCTGATCGCGCCGGAGGCCGAGGCATCGGCGGCCAGCTCCATGAACTCCCTGATGCGGACGCTGGATTCGAACCGCCAGGCCACCGGCACGCTGCTCTATCGCGGCGGGCCGACGCTGGAGGACATGGTGCGCGAGGAGATGCGCCCCATGCTGAAGGACTGGCTGGACACCAACCTGCCGCCGCTGGTGGAGCGGCTGGTGCGCGCCGAGATCGAACGCGTGGTAGGACGGGCGGTCGGCTGACCATCGCCGCCCGCCGGTAAGCCCCCCCGCCCAAACTGCCGTTCCCTTCCGCCTGCCTGGATTCCTGACCCATGCTCGACAAGAACTATTCCCCCGCCGAGATCGAAGCGCGGCTCTATGCCGGCTGGGAAGGGCAGGGCGCCTTCGCCTGCGACCCCGCCAGCAATGCCGCGCCCTACACCATCATGATCCCGCCGCCGAATGTGACCGGCAGCCTGCATATGGGCCACGCGCTGACCTTTACCATCCAGGACACGCTGATCCGCTGGCGCCGCATGCAGGGCCGCGACGCGCTGTGGCAGCCGGGCACCGACCACGCGGGGATCGCCACGCAGATGGTGGTGGAGCGCCTGCTGGGCGAGGAGGGCACCACGCGCCAGGAGATGGGGCGCGATAAATTCCTGGACCGCGTGTGGCAGTGGAAGGGCGAATCCGGCGGCACCATCACCCGCCAGCTGCGCCGCCTCGGCGCCTCGCTGGACTGGCCGCGCGAGCGGTTCACCATGGATGACGGGCTTTCCGCCGCGGTGCGGGAGGTGTTCGTTACCCTGTTCAAGCAGGGGCTGATCTACCGCGACCGGCGACTGGTGAACTGGGACCCGAAGTTCCAGTCCGCCATCTCCGACCTGGAGGTGGAGAACCAGGAGGTGCGCGGCAACCTCTGGCACATCACCTACCCGATCGAGGGCGAGGCCGGCCGCTTCATTACCGTGGCCACCACCCGGCCGGAGACGATGCTGGGCGATACCGCGGTTGCGGTGCACCCGGAGGATGAGCGCTACCGCGACCTGGTGGGCAAGTTCGCCATCCTGCCGCTGGTGGGCCGTCGCATCCCGATCGTGGCGGACGAGTATTCCGACCCGGAGAAGGGCACCGGCGCGGTGAAGATCACGCCGGCGCATGATTTCAACGACTTCGCCGTGGGCCAGCGCCATT
>CAMDAM010000129.1 GCA_945888575.1 Asaia bogorensis
CCTGGCTGCCGTTCGGCGATCCCGCGACGCAGGTGGGGGCCGATGGGTTCGCGGCGTCGCTGTTGTGCCTCATGCCGGGCGTTGGCCTGGGATGGCGAGTGGGACGGTTTGCGGGGATGGCGCGCTGGCTGGGGGCCGTGCCGCGCCGCGTGGCGCCGGTGGCCGGCTTGGCGTTGCTGGGGGCGATGCTGCTGCTGCACGGGGTGGGGCTGTGGTGAGCTCCCTGCTCTCGGGCCTGGCGCAACTGCTGCACGTGGCGCTGGTGCTGGCCGCGGCCCCGCTGCTGGCCGGCGTGCTGGCATGGTTGGAGGCGCGGATGCAGGGCCGGGCCGGGCCTTCGCCATTGCAGCCCTGGCGCGACATGCGCCGGGCGCTGGGGCAGATGCCGGTGGTGGGCGAGGGTGCCTCCTGGGTGATGCGCGCCGCGCCGGGGCTGCGGGTGGCGGTGCTGGCGGTGGCGGCCTTTCTGGTGCCGGGGTTCACGCTGCACATGGCGCTGGCGCCGGCGGCGGACCTGCTGGTGGTGCTGGGGCTGCTGGGGCTGGCGCAGGCGCTCGGGGTGCTGGGCGCGCTGGACGAAGGGGCCGCCGCGCCTGGCCAGGCCGCGTTGGGGGCTGCGGTTCGGTCGGCACTGGGGCTGCCGGCGCTGCTGGCCGTGGTGGCGGCCTTGGCGCTGGCGGCCGGGGACACCGCGCTGCCCGCCATCCTGGAATTGCCGTACGACGAGGCGCCGGGGCTGCTGCCGGCGCTGCTGCCGCTGGGGCTCGCGCTGATGCTGGTGGCGGCGGGCCAGGGGGGCGTGCCGGTGGGCGGGCTCTCGGGCCGGTACCTGGCGCTGCACGAGGCGGCGGAGGCCTTGCGGATGGTGGTGTGGCTGGGGCTGGTGGCGGTGCTGGTGCTGCCGCCCGGCCTGCCCGCCGCGCGCAACGACCCCGCGGCGACGGTCGGGGACTGGCTGGTGTTCCTGCCGGTCTGGCTGGCGAAACTGGGGGGTCTGGCGGTGGCGGTGGCGGCGCTGCGGGTGCTGCTGCCGGCGCGGACTGCCCGGCAGGCGGCGGCACTGGCGGGGCTCGCCTGCCTGCTCGCCCTGCTGGGTCTGGCGCTGCTGTTGGCCGGGCAGGGCGTGCGGGCGGGGTGGGCGCGATGACGGGGGTGCTCGACAGCGCCGTGCTGGCGAACGCGGCCTCGGTGCTGGGCGCGGCGGCGCTGCTGGTGTTGGCGCTGGCGGTGCCGCTGGTGCGGCGGGCCGCTTCGGCCGGCGTGCTGGTGGCCGGGCAGGCGGCGTGCCTGGTGCTGGTGCTGCTGGCGCAGGCGTGGTTGCAGGGCAGCTGGCAGTGGCTGGCGCTGGCCGCGGCGACGGCAGCGGTGAAGCTGGTGGCGTTGCCGCGTGGGTTGCGCAGCCTGGCCCCGGCCCTGGGCGAAGGCGCCGCGCCGGCCTGGCTGGTGGTGGCGGGTGCGGCGCTGGCCGTGCCGGTGGTGGCGCTGGCCGCCCCGGCCGCGGGGCTGGGCATGGCCGCCGCGCTGGCCGTGGTGCTGCTGGGCGCGCTCTGGGCGGCGCTGCGGCGGGATGCGACCGGGCAGGTGGCCGGGGTGCTGACGCTGGAGAACGGGCTGGTGCTCGCCCTGGCCGGGCTGCCGGTGGTGCCGGGTGCCGCATTGCTGGCGCTGGCGACGCTGGCGCTGCCGGCGGCGGTGGGCGTGGCGCTGCTGCGCCGGGTGCTGCCGGAGGAACGGGCGTGAGCGCGCTGGGCTGGGTGGCGGCCGGGGTGCCGCTGGCGGGGGCCGCGGCGGTGGTGTTGCTGCGCCGACGGCCGGTGGCCCCGTTCGTGGCGCTGGCCGCGGCGGCGGTTTCTCTTGCGGTGGCGATGGCGCTGCCCTGGCACGGCGGTGCCGGGGCTCTGCTGCGCGTGGATGCGCTGGCGGCGCATATGGCGATGGCGGTTGGGCTGTGCGGGGTGCTGGCGCTGTGGCTCGGGCGCGCGCCGCCGGCCGTGGCCGCGCAGGGCCTGGCGATGCAGGCCGGGCTGCTGCTGGCGGTGATGGCGGAGGGGCCGGTGCTGGCCTGGGTGGGGCTGGAGGCCGCGGTGCTGGCGCTGCTGCTCGCCCCGGCGCGTGGCGGCGAGGCGGCGTGGCGGGCGGCGGTGGCGCTGGTGCCGGCGCTCGGCCTGGCCCTGCTGGGCGGAATGGTGCTGTGGCTGGCGGCCGGCGGGGCGTGGACCTGGGTGGGGCTGGCGGAGGCGGCGCCCGGGTTGTCCCCGGTGCTGCTGTCTCTGGCGTGGATGCTGTTGGTGGCCGGCTTGGCGACGGTGGCGGGCCTGGCGCCGCTGCATGGCTGGATGAGGGCGGCCTGGCGCGGCGGCGCGGCGGCGTGGCTCCCGGCGCTGGGTGCTGTGGCGCTGGTGCTGCTGCTGCGGGCGCGCGGGGTGGTGGTCGCGCAGGATGACGCGGTGGAGCCCGGCCCGCCGCTGCTGGCGCTGGGGCTGGCGAGCCTGGCCTGGGCGGTGCTGGGGCTGTGGCGCGAGAACAGGGTGGCACGCGATGCGGTGCTGTTCGTGGCCGGGTTGGCGACGGTGGCGTTCGGGCTGGGCGGTGATGCTGTGCCGGCCGGGCTGGTTCTGCTGACGACCGGCGTGGTGCTGGGGCCTTTGGTGGCGGTCGGCGTGGGTTGGGTGGGCGCCACGGCGTTGGCCTCGTTGGCGCTGATGCCGCCCTTCCCGACCTTCGGCGCCGCGCTGGCGCTGCTGGGTGAGGCGGCCGATGCGATGCCCTGGCTGGCCGTGCCGCTTGCGGCGCTGATGGTCGCCGGGGCGGGCGGGATCGCACGCGCGGCGTGGCTGGCATGGCAGGCCCGGGCACCGGTGCCGCCGGCAGCCTGGGGTCCGGCCGGGCTGGTGCTGGCGGGGCTGATGGCGGCGGGCGTGGTGCCTGCGGCTGCACGCTGGTTCGAAATGGTGGCGGAGGGGTGGCGATGAGCCTCGCGGCCACGCTGCGGGCGCAGCCGGGGTTGCCCTGCCGGCCCTGGGGGCGGCATGCCGTCTCTGCGGAGCAGTGGGTGGCGCTGGGGCAGGACCCTTCCCTGGCGCTGGTGGCGCTGTGGGGCGATGCGCTGGTGGCTCACGCGCTGTGGCGCGATGCGGCGGGGATGCTCGCGGTGTCGGTGCCGGTGGCGGATGGGCGGTATCCCGCGCTGTCGCCCTTGCGGCCGGGGGCGGTGCTGTTCGAGCGGGCGCTGCGCGAGATGTGGGGCCATGCAGCGGAAGGCGGGGACGGTCAGGCCTGGCTGGACCATGGCGCGTGGGACGTGGCCTTTCCCATGGTGGCGCGGCCGCCGACGCGGGAGGCCGCAGCGCCGTTGGGGCCTGACGACGGCGAGGCGCCGGAACAGGTGGCGTTCGGGCCGCTGGCGGGCGGCATCGCGGAGGCCGGGCAGTTCAGGCTGTTCCTGCAGGGCGGCGTGGTGGCGCGGGCGGAAGCGCGGCTGGGTTGGTTGCACAAGGGTATCCCGGCGCTGATGCGCGGCAAGTCTCCGCGCGCGGCCTGCCGGTTCGCGGCACGGCTGGGGGGCGATGCGCCGGTGGCGCACGGCATCGCCTTCGCCCGCGCGGCCGAGATCGCCAGCGACCTGGCGCCGCCGGCGCGGGCGCTGGCGCTGCGGGCGGCGATGGCGGAGGCGGAGCGGATGGCGAGCCATCTGGCCGATATCGAGGTGCTGGCGTTGGCGGCCGGGGTACCGTTGGTGGCCGCGCTGTGCCAGCGCCATGTGGAGGCGTTGCGGCGTGCGGCGCTGCGGGCCTTCGGGCACCGGCTGATGATGGATGTGGTGGTGCCGGGCGGGCTGGCGGTGGATGCCTCCCCCGAAGGCGAGGAGGCGCTGCGCATGGCGGCGGCGGCGCTGGGGCGGGAGCTGGCCGCGCTCGGCCGGCTGTGCGAGCCGCTGCTGCGCCGCATCGAGGGGGTGGCCGTGGTGCCGGCGGCACTGGCCGCCGCGCTGGCGCCGGGTGGGCCGGCCGGGCGGGCCTGCGGGCGGGATGCCGACCTGCGGCGCGCCCCGGGCTACCGGCCCTATCACGACCTGGTGGTGGCGCCGGTGCGCGAGGCGGATGGCGACGCGGCGTCGCGGCTGCTGGTGCTGCTGGCGGAGCTGCGCGATTCCGCGCGCATGCTGCGCACCGTGCTGGCCGACCTGCCGGTGGGCGAGATCGTGGTGCCGCTGCCAATGGTGTCCGGCGAGGGGTTCGGCTGGGCCGAGGGGCCGCGCGGGGATGTCTGGACCTGGTTGCGGTTGGAGGGCGGGCAGATCGCCGGTGCCTTCCAGCGCGACCCCGGCTGGCTGCACCTGCCGTTGCTGGAAGCGGCGGCGGTGGGGGCGGAGCCGGCGGAATGGCCGGTGATCCGGGCCTCCTTCGGCCTGTCGCATGCGGGGATGGATCTGTGAGCGAAGAGGCACCGTCGCCGCTGCGGCTTCTGTGGCGGAACCTGCGCGGGCGGCCCGATGCGGTGCCGCTGGCGCCGCTGGATGCGGCGGCGGTGCAGGATTTGGCGGCGCGGCTGCAGGCGGCGGGCATTCGCCGGCTGGGCCGTGGGCTTTCCCTGCACGCGATCGACCCCGGCAGTTGCGGCGGCTGCGAGCTGGAGATGCGGGCACTGCGCGGCGTGGTGTACGAGCTGGAGCGCTTCGGCCTGCGCTTCGTGGACAGCCCGCGCCAGGCGGAGGTGCTGCTGGTGACCGGGCCGGTGACCCGCGCGCTGCAGGCGCCGCTGGTGGCGGCGTGGGAGGCGACGCCCGACCCCAAGTTCGTGATCGCGATCGGCGACTGCGCGATCGATGGCGGCGTGTTCAAGGGCAGCTACGCCGTGGCCGGCGGGGTGGACAGCACGCTGCACGTGGATTTCGTGGTGCGTGGCTGCCCGCCGGCGCCGGAGGAGATCCTGGAAGGGCTGCTGATGCTGCTGGAGGCCGGCGCCGCCTGAAACTACACGAGCTGCTTGAACCAATCCGCCGCGATGGGGCCGGTGATGCCGGCGAGCAGGATGGTGAGATCGGCGGTGCCGTCCCCGTTCACGTCGCCCTGGATCAGGGTCTGGCCGGGCTGGGTGGTGAAGCGCAGCTGGCCTGCGGTGTTGGAGAAGGCCGCGGCACCGATGAAGGCGAAGGGGTTGGTGCCGGCCAGCACCGTGTTCGCGTCGATCGCCGTGAGGTTCAGCTGCTCGCCCGCGGCGCGGTCGAAATCGGTGATGGTGGTGGAGTGCGCCGCAGCCGGGCCGAGCGAGGCGGGGGTGAAAAAGAAGCGATCGACCCCGGCACCGCCGGTGAACGTATCGGCGCCGCCCCCGCCGGTGAAGCTATCGATGCCGGCGCCGCCGGAGAGCACGTTGGCGAGCGTGTCGCCGGTGACGATGTCGTTGCCGCTGCCGCCGATGATGTTCTCGATGTTTCGCAGCGTGTCCTCCGCGATGCCGCCGACGCTGACCGTGGCGGCGGTGGCGCCGGCCAGGGTGACCACCACAGGCAGGGTCTTCTCGCTGTAATCCGCCGTGTCGCGCCCGGCGCCGCCATTGATCGTGTCGGTGCCGGCGCGGCCGGCGAACAGGTTGGCCTGGGCATCGCCGGTGAGGCTGTCGTTGCCGCTGCCGCCGACGATGTTCTCGATGCCGCGCAGCATGTCCTCCGCCAGGCCGCCGACGCGCACCAGCGCGAGCGAGGCGCCGTTGAGGATGACGGAGACCGCCAGTGTTTTCTCGCTGAACACCGCGGTGTCGCTGCCGGTGCCGCCATCCAGCGTGTCGGACCCGGCGAGGCCGGCCAGCGTGTCGTTGCCGGCACCGCCGGTGAGCCTGTTGCCGGCGGCGTCGCCGGTGAGCGTGTCGTTGCCGTTGCCGCCGATGATGTTTTCGACGGCGATGACGAAGTCGTTGGCCGCGCCGCCGACGGTGGCTTGCGCTTGGGTGGCGCCGGCGAGGGCCAGCACCACCGGCGAGGAGGCGCCGGCGAAGGTGACGGTATCGGAGCCTGCGCCACCGTCCAGCGTGTCGATGCCGGCGCCGCCGGAGAGGGTGTCGTTGCCCAGCCCGCCCGAGAGGAGGTTCACCGCGGTGTCGCCGGCCAGGGTGTCGTTGCCGGCGCCGCCGATGATGTTTTCGATGTTGCGCAGCGTGTCCTCGGCCACGCCGCCGATGCTGATCGTGGCATTGGTGGCGCCACCGAGCGTGACGACGACGGCGGCGGTGCGCTCGCTGTAGTCCGCGGTGTCGGTGCCGGCGCCGCCGTCCAGCACGTCGGTGCCGGCTCGGCCGGAGAAGCGGTTGGCCAGCGTATCGCCGGTGAACGTGTCGTTGCCGCTGCCGCCGATGATGTTCTCGATGTTGCGCAGCGTGTCCTCGGCCGCGCCGCCCACGGTGGCGGTGGCGGCGGTGGCGCCGTTGAGCGTGACGACGACGGCGGTGGTTTTCTCGGCGAAGGAGGCGGTATCCGTGCCGGTGCCGCCATCCAGCGTGTCGGTGCCGGTGCCGCCGGTGAGCAGGTCGTCGCCGCCGGCGCCATTCAGCGCGTCGTTGCCGCCCTGGCCTTCGAGCTGGTTGGCCAGGGTATCGCCGGTGAGCGTGTCGGCCGCGGTGCCGCCGGCCAGGCCCTCGATATTGGTGAGCGTATCCTCCGCCACGCCGCCGACGCTGACGGTGGCGGCGGTGGCGCCGTTCAGCGTGGCGACCACGGCCACGGTCTTGTCGGAATAGTCAGCGATGTCGATGCCGATGCCGCCCTCCAGGATGTCGTTGCCGCCGCCGCCGCGCAGCCGGTCATTGCCGCCGCCGCCCTTGAGGGTTTCCACGGCGGCGCTGCCGGCCAGGATGTCGTTGCCGCTGCCCCCGATGGCGGCTTCCACATTGCGCACTGTGTCGTCGGCGATGCCGGCCACGGTGGCCTGGGCGAAGCTGGCGCCGGCCAGGGTGAGCACGACGGGGTCGGACAGGTCGGAGAAATCCACCGTATCCGTGCCGGTGCCGCCATCCAGCACGTCGGCGCCGACGCCGCCGCGCAGCGTGTCGTTGCCGGCGCCGCCTTCGATCCGGTTGGCGTTCGAATCCCCGGCCAGGATGTCGTTGCCGGTACCGCCGACGATGTTCTCCACGTCGCGCACCGAGCCCTGGCCCGCGCCGCCGACGGTGATCGCGGCAGGGATGTAGCGCTTGAGGGTGAGCACGACGGCGGTGGCGACGGAGGCGAAGCAGATCGTGTCTGTGCCCGTGCCGCCCTCGATCTGGTCGGTGCCGCCGCCGCCGGTGAACGTATCGTCCCCCGCCCCGCCGACGATCCAGTTGGCCTGGGCATCGCCGGTGAGCACGTCGTTGCCGCTGCCGCCGAGGATGTTCTCGATGTTGCGCAGCGTGTCTTCCGCCACGCCGCCGACGGTGACGGTGGCGTTTGTGCTGCCGTTCAGCGTGACGGCCACCGGGAGGGTCTTCTCGGCGTAGCTGGCGAGGTCCTGGATGCCGGCGCCGCCATCCAGCGTGTCGGTGCCCGCGCCGCCGATCAGCGTGTCCTGCCCATCACCGCCAGCGAGCGTGTCGTTGCCGGCGCCGCCTTCGAGGGTGTTGTTGTAGAGATTGCCGGTAAGTGTGTCGGCGCCGGAGCCGCCGACCAGGGCTTCGATGCTGATCAGCGTGTCCTCGTTCACGCCGTTGACCTTGACGGTGCTGGGGAGGGAATCGTTGAGCGTGACGACCACCGGCAGGGTCTTGTCGGAATAGTCGGCGGTGTCGAACTGCAGGCCGCCATCCAGCGTGTCGTTGCCGCCACCGCCGCGCAGGCGGTTGGCGCGCAGGTCGCCGGTGAGCGTGTCGTTGGCGCTGCCGCCGATCAGGTTCTCGATGTTGGTCAGCGTGTCCTCGGCGGTGCCGCCGACGGTGACGGTGCTGGCGGTGCCGAGATTGAGGGTGACGACGACAGCGGTGGTCTTCTCGGCATAGGAGGCGGTGTCGATGCCGGTGCCGCCATCCAGCACATCGGCGCCAGCGCCGCCCTGCAGCAGGTCGTTGCCGGCGCCGCCGGTGAGCGCGTTGGCGTTGGCATCGCCGGTGATGCTGTCGTCGGTCTCGCCGCCGGTGACGTTTTCGATGCCGCGCAGGATGTCCTCCGCCACGCCGCCGATGCTGGCTGAGCCATCTGTGGCACCGCGCAGGATGACGATGACCGGCAACTGGGTGCCGGCGAAATCGGCGGTGTCGGTGCCGGTGCCGCCATCCAGCGTGTCGGCGCCCAGGCTGCCCTTCAGCCGGTCGTTGCCGGCGCCGCCCAGCAGGGCGTTGGCGGCGGCATCGCCGGTGAGCGTGTCGTTGCCGCTGCCGCCGGTGATGTTGTCGATGCCGCGCAGCGTGTCTTCGACGATGCCGTTGATGCTGGCCGTGGTGTCCGCGCTGTCGCGCAGGGTGACCACCACGGGCAGGGTGCGCTCGGCGTAGGAGGCGGTGTCGCTGCCGGCGCCGCCATCGAGCGTGTCCTTGCCGGCGAGGCCGATGAGCACGTCGTTGCCCAGGCCGCCGGCCAGCAGGTTGCCCTGCCCGTCGCCGGTCAGTGCGTCGTTGCCGCTGCCGCCGGTGATGTTCTCGATGTTGCGCAGCGTGTCCTCGGCCACGCCGCCGATGGTGACGGTGGCGGCATTGGCGCCGTTGAGCGTGACGGCGATGGTGCCGGCTTTTTCGCTGTAGTCGGCGGTGTCGTTGCCGGCCGCGCCGTCGATCGTGTCGTTGCCGGCGCGGCCGGAGAAGGTGTTGGCCTTCGCGTCGCCGGTGAGGGTATCGGCGCCGCTGCCGCCGATGAGGTTCTCGATGTTGCGCAGAGTATCCTCGGCCACGCCGCCGATGGTGACGGTGGCGTTCGTGGCGCCGTTGAGGGTGACGGTGACGGCGGCGGCTTTCTCGCTGTAGTCGGCGGTGTCGTTGCCGGCCGCGCCATCGATCGTGTCGGTGCCGGCGCGGCCGGAGAAGCGGTTTGCCTGGGCATCGCCGGTGAGCGTATCGGCGCCGCTGCCGCCGATCACGTTCTCGATGTTGCGCAACGTGTCCTCGGCGATGCCGCCGACTGTAACGGCGGCGTTGGCGGCGCCCTTCAGCGCCACGGCGACGGCGGCGGTCTTCTCGGCGTAGCTCGCCGTGTCCGTGCCCTGGCCGCCATCCAGCATGTCGGTGCCGGCCAGGCCGGCCAGCAGGTCGTCGCCTGCGCCGCCTTCCAGCGTGTTGGACGTTGCGCCGCCGGTGAGGCTGTCATGGCCTGTGCCGCCGCGCAGGTTCTCGATGCCGGAGACGCTGTCTTCGGCGATGCCGCCGACGAATACCGTCGCGGGTGTGTCGCCCGACAGGACAACGGAGATCGTGGCGTTCCTGTCGGTGTAGTCGGCGGTGTCGGTGCCGGCGCCGCCCTGCAGCGTGTCGGCCCCCGCGCCGCCGCGCAGCGTGTCGTTGCCCAGCCCGCCGGAGAGGATATTGGCGCTGGCATCGCCGAACAGTGCGTCGTTGCCGCTGCCGCCGGTGACGTTCTCGATATTGCGCAGTGTGTCCTGGACGATGCCCTGGATGGTGACGACGGCGTTCGCCGCCCCGTTCAGGGTGACGGCGACGGCCCCGGTGACCTCGGCGAAGCTGGCGGTATCGGTGCCGGCGCCGCCGTCGATGATGTCCTTGCCGGCGAAGCCCGCCAGCACGTCGGCGGCGGTCGAGCCGGTGATGGTGTCGGCGCCAGGCAGCAGGGCTGCCCAGGCGGTAGGGGCGGGGCCGGTGGCCAGCGCCTGTGCTGCCGGCAGCGCCATGTTCAATCCGGACAGCATGCGCACCGGCGTGCCGGCCGCGTTGATGCGCAGGGTGGTGATGGTGCCGGCGGTCGGCAGCCCGGCGGTGAAGGTGAAGCTGCCGAACAGGTCGAGCGCGCGGCTATCCGGCAGCGTGATCCGGAACCCGTCCGGCAGGGTGGAGACGGTGGCGAGGGACAGAAGGGCGAGCCCGGCCAGCGGGTTCTCGCTGGTGACGTCGATCGGCGCCGCGGCAGAGAAACTGGCCATTTCGAAGTGCAACCGTCATGTAACTGGACGGTGCTTATCGGAAATACTGCGTTTCAAACCTGCTACAGCGCGGCGGAATCGCGCGTTTGGAGTCAGGCCGCCACACGCGCCCCGCTTTGCGGTTGCACCACGCCGCCGCGGATGGCGCCGGGGGCGGTGGTGCCCCAGAGATTCTCGAACCCGTCCGGCAGGCGACGGCTGTTGGGGGTGGCGAGCCAGAGGCGCAGCAGCAGGCGGTCGCGGCCGGAGGGGGCGTCGTCCGCGTAGGCGGTGCGGCCGTGGTAGATGACGTGGTTGTTGAGCAGCTGGATGTCGCCGTCCTCGAAGGCCGAGTGCAGGCACAACTCCTCGGCGGTGGCGGCCAGCATGTCCAGCGCCTCGTTCTGGGCGGCGGAGAGCTTGGGCACGCCCGGCACCTCCTGGGCCTGCTCCACATAGGTGCGGGAATACTGGCTGGTGATGCGGCCTTCGGCGAAGCCGAAGACGGGCTGGGCATAGACGTTGCCGCCGGCCAAGCCGTCCTCGTCGGCGGGGCGGGAGCGCCAGTAATCCTGGCAGAGCAGTTCCAGCAGGTCTGGCCGGCGTTCCAGCATGGTGTTGTGGATCGCCGGGATGGAGACGAGCTTGGAGATGCCGCCTTCCATGGCGTTGCGGGCGCAGAGCAGGGCGATCACGTCGCAGCGGTCGGTGTGCCAGCGCAGCGGGCCGGTGGAGCGCGAGCGGGCGCGGGCGGAGGCCACCTTGCCTTCCTGCGTAGGGTCGAAGCTCTTGTCCTCGCGCCTGGTTTCGTCCCGCACCTCGCCCATCGCTTCGCCGCGTGCGTTCTGGAACACGGCGGTGCCGAGGTGGCGGCCTATGCCCCAGAAGATGCGGCGCAGGTCGTTGGGCTCGTAGCGCGCCACGGGCAGGCCGCGCAGGCGAACGGCGCCTCGGCCGTGCTCCAGCTCATGCGAAACATCGGCGAGCAGGGCGGCGGTGTGCGGCAGGGGGAAGGCTTCCTGGGGGAAGCCGAGCACGGGACCGAGGCGCTTGATGTTGGCCAGGGCGGCCTCGATCTCGGCGATGTGGGTGGTGTCGAATTGGCGGACCCAGTCGCCGCTGGCGGCGAGCTCGGTGCCGGTCCAGACGCTGGGGCCGGTGAGAGGGGGGCGGTTCATGGCGGGCTCCCTGGTGGGTGGCAGAGCGGAGCGCGGGGGAGTTGCGAAGTCAACGCCGGCTGTGCGGTGCCATGGAACGTGGTGGGTTGGTGGCATGGGCGCCGGGCCAAGCGCGGTGCCGGCGCTGAGGCGTGCGCTGCCGGGCGATCAGGGCACGCGCCAGTAGAGCGCGTCGATGTCGATATCGGTGGTGCGGGCGGCGATGCCGCGTGCGGTGCGAAAATCAGTGATGGCCGCGGCGCAGGTGGGGTTGGTGTAGTAGTCGTCCACGATCACGAAGCCGCCCGGGGAAACCTTGTGGTAGAGCGCCTGCAGGGCATCCATGGTGGATTCGTAGAGATCGCCATCCAGCCTCAAGAGGGCGAGGCGTTCGATGGGGGCGGCGGGCAGGGTGTCGCGGAACCAGCCCTGCAGAAAGCGCACCTGGTCATCCAGCAGGTCGTAGCGGTCGAACAGTGCCTCCACTTCCGCACGTGGAACGGCGAGGAAGGGGGTGGTGTGCTTGGAGAGATCGACGCCTTCATCCTGCGGCAAGGTTGGGGTGGGCAGCCCATCGAAACTGTCCGCGACCCAGACGGTGCGGTCGGTGATGCCGTGGGCCATCAGCCAGGCGCGCATGAAGATGGTGGCGCCGCCGCGCCAGACGCCGGTTTCGATCAGGTCGCCCGGGATGCCGTCTGCGGCGATGCGGTCCAGGCAGGTGTGCAGGTTGTCGATCCGGGTGCGGCCGATCATGGTGTGCGACACCTCGATGGCGCCACGCAGGGCGTGGTGGAAAATGGTCTGCCCATCCGGCCCCTGGCTGGTGATGGGCGTGACCCGGCCGACCAATTTGCCGAGGCGGATCGTTTCGATGGCCCCGGGCAGGTCCTGGATGCGGACGACGGCGCGGAGGTCGACGCCCTGGCCTCGCACGGCGCAGAGGAGCAGGTAGGCGATCAGCGCCTCCGCCTCGATGTAGAGGTCATTGACCAGCGCCTTCTTGATCAGGCCGAGATAGCGCTCCGGCGAAATCACGGCCCGGGTGCTACATGTTCCGCCCGTGGCAGTGCTTGAACTTCTTGCCGGAGCCGCAGGGGCAGGGGGCGTTGCGGGAGGTGGAGGCCCAGGTGGAGGGGTCGTTCGGGTCCACTTCGGTGGCGCGCAGCGGGCCGGCGGTGATGCGGGTGGGCATGGATTCCACGCCGGTTTCGTAGCCGCCATCGGTGGTTTCC
>CAMDAM010000130.1 GCA_945888575.1 Asaia bogorensis
GCGTGTGCGGACAGCGGGAACGACAGCATCCCCACCAGTGCCGACACAGCCCATAAGGCAGATGCGCTGCTGGTGTTGTTGATCATCCTATTTCTCCTTCCTCGTGCCGCGGCAGGGGTAGCATCCTGCTCTCGGCCCGGTGGGGCGCACCGCAATAGGCACGGCGCGCGACGGCCATACAGCCCATCATTGCCTGGGAGATCAACCCCAAATCCTTGCATGCGGCGCAATTGTGCTGCCCCATGCTGTGAACATGACTGTATCGCAATGGTTATTTCGTGGTTGGATTGCTCGTCTAGTCACCTGATTTGAAAGCATTTTTATGGGCGGAATTGCTGCGATGCAGCGCAAATTTCGGGGTGTGCGGAGGTAGGATTTTTTCTACTGCGCCGTGCCCGATTTCGGCCACATTCCGGGGGTTTGAGGAAAAATTACGTACGTACGTTTTTTTTCCTTCCCATCGGCCCCAGACCGGTGTAGGTATTCCGACATGATCGACGGAGTGTGTGGCACCGCCCCCTTCGCCGCTTCCATCCCGTTCACCGCATATCTGATGGAGACCGCATGGCTGCGACCGGCCCGGCGGATGGCGCCCTGCTGCCCGCGCTCGGGCTGGCGGCATGGGCGGAGCATGTCCTGAAGCCCCTGGATCAGCGCCCGGCGGCGCACCACCGCATGCTGCTCGATCGCCTGGGCCTGGTGGCCGAAGGGGCGATCGACCGGCTGATGGTGCTGATGCCGCCGGGCAGCGCCAAGAGCACCTATGCCTCCCTGGTGTTTCCCGCCTGGTGGATGGCGCGCCAACCGGCCACCAGCGTGATCGCGGCCAGCCATACCGCCGAGCTGGCCGACCATTTCGGCCGGCGCCTGCGCAACCTGGTGGCGGAGGAGCGCGATGCGCTGGGCTACGGCCTGGCCGGAGACAGCCGCGCCGCCCATCGCTTCCGCACCACGCTGGGCGGGGAATACTTCGCCACCGGCATCCACGGCCCCGTCACGGGCCGGCGGGCCGACCTGGTGGTGATCGACGATCCCATCAAGAGCCATGCCGAGGGCGAATCCTCGCTGGCGCGCGAGCATCTGTGGAACTGGTACCGCAGCGAGTTGATCACACGCCTGAAGCCCGGTGGGCGGATCGTGCTGGTGATGACGCGCTGGCATGAGGACGACCTGGCCGGCCGCCTGCTGGAGGCCGGCGATGCCTGGAACGTGCTGCGCCTGCCGGCCCTGGCCGAGCCCAACGATCCCCTGGGCCGCCCGCCCGGTGCGGCGCTATGGCCGGGCTGGGAGAACGAGACGGCGCTGGCGCGCAAGCGTGAGAGCGTCGGCAGCCGCACCTGGCAGGCGCTGTATCAGCAAACGCCGACCAGCGGCGAAGGCACGCTGTTTCCGGTGGCGCGCATCGGCATCGCGGATTCGCTGCCTGAGGGCGCGCGCATGGTTCGGGCCTGGGACCTCGCCGCCACCGAGGCAGGCGAAGGGCGAGACCCCGACTGGACGGTGGGCCTCAAGCTGGCCCACTGCCCCGATGGGCGGCTGGTGGTGGTGGATGTGGTGCGCCTGCGCGGCGGGCCGCACGAAGTGACGCAGTGCCTGATGGCCACCGCATCCCGCGATGGCCACGCGGTGCCGGTGGGGTTGCCGCAGGACCCCGGCCAGGCCGGCAAGCAGCAGGTGGCGTTCCTCACCGGCAAGCTGGCCGGGCATACCGTGCTGGCCTCGCCCGAAACCGGCGCCAAGCTGGTGCGGGCGATGCCGGTGGCGGCGCAGGTGGAAGCCGGACGGCTTTCGTTGCTGCGCGGGGCCTGGAACCAGGCGTTGATGGATGAGCTGCGGGACTTTCCGCACGGGCGCAAGGACGACCAGGTGGACGCGCTGTCTCGCGCGCACGCCATGCTGGGGGCGGCTGGAAGGCCGGCCCGGCAAATCAGGGTGGGGTTGTTTGGAAGGTAAGAATCTTCTTTTTCTGAAGAAAAAGAAGCAAAAAGACTTTTCCGACTTTGCGCCCGGGATAGTGAATAAAAGTTTTTTGGTTCTTTTTTTCAAAAAAGAACCGCTTTCTTCCTTGGGAGGCTGGATGTTCACCACCCTATGCGGGCTGGTGCCGGCAGATCCGCACCATCCGGAGCGGACGCGGCGCCTGGCGATCCTGAAGCGCGTGCTGGATGGCACGTTGTACGACGTGCTGCCCTTCGAGTTCCATGAGGAACGCGGCGCCGGCGGCGAGTATATCCCGCTGCGGCTGCGCCGGCCTTCCGTGCGCTACCCGCTGGCGCGCGTTGTGGTGGACGATTCCATTTCGTTGGTGTTCAGCGAAGGGCATTTCCCCACCATCGACTGCGACGACCGGCGGGTGCGGGCCATCTTCGCGGACCTCGCGCGGGAGACGGCGCTGAACCAGGTGATGATGGAAGCGGCCCTGCGCGGCTCCATCGGCTCCGTTGCGATCCTGTTCCGGGTGCTGAAGGGCCGGGTGTTCTTCCGTGTGCTGGAAACGCCTTACCTGATGCCGGAATGGGACCCGGAAGCGCCGGACGAACTGCTGCGCGTGACGGAGCGCTACAAGGTGCCCGGCCGCGCGCTGCTGGCCCGTGGGCATCAGGGGCTCGATGCGCAGGCGGAATACTGGTTCGAGCGAAGCTGGGACCGGGACGAGGAAACCTGGTTCCTGCCGCAGCCGGTGGCCGGCGAGAACAGGCCGCCGGTACGGGATGCCGCGCGCAGCGTGCGCCACGGGTTGGGCTTCGTTCCGCTCGTATGGGTGAAGAACCTGCCCGGCGGGCCCGATGGTGTGGACTCCGTTGATGGCGCCTGCACCTTTCGCGCCGCGGTGGAGACGGGGATCGAGATTGACTACCAGCTCAGCCAGGCCGGGCGCGGGCTGAAATACTCCTCCGACCCCACGCTGCTGATCCGCGAGCCCGCCGGGGCCGAGGGCGAGATCGTACGCGGGGGCGGCAACGCGCTGATCGTTTCCGAGAAGGGCGACGCGCGGCTGCTGGAGATCGACGGCACCGCCAGTGCGGCGGTGATCGACTACGTTCGCACGCTGCGCGAGTTCGCGCTGGAAGGCGTGCACGGGAACCGGGCCAGCCCGGACAGGTTGTCGGCGGCCCAATCCGGCCGCGCGATCGAAATGATGAACCAGGGCCTGGTGTGGCTCGCCGACAACCTGCGTGTTTCCTATGGCGATGCGTTGCTGAAACTGGCGCGCATGGTGGTGCGGGCCAGCCACCTCTACAAGCTGCGCATCCTGGGCCAGGGGATCGAGCCGATCCCGGCCACGGTGCGCCTGGGCCTGATCTGGCCGCGCTGGTACGCGCCCACCAGCGAAGACCGCGCCCGTGACGCGCAGACCCTGCGCACGCTGGCCGAGACCCGGCTGATCAGCCAGGAAACCGCGGTGAAGACGATCGCCGATGTCTACGACATCGAAGACGTCCACGCGGAACTCGCGCGCATCGGCCCCCGCCCTCCCCCCACCCAGGAGACCGCATGACCGAGGAAACCCCCGCCTCCGCCGAAACCCTGGCCGCCGACGCGCTGGATGCGGCGCTGGCCGAACGCGTGGCCGCACTGGAAGCGAAGCTCCAGGTGCGCCTGGTGCGCGCCGAACTGAAGGCCCACGCCATCCGCGCCGGCATGGTGGACCTGGATGGGTTGAAGCTGGTGGATACCGCCGGCCTGACCCTGAACGATCATGATGAAGTGGACGGCGCGGACCAACTGATGAGCAACCTGCGCCGCGCCAAACCCTGGCTGTTCGGCGTCAGCACCTCCAGCACCAGCTCCGCCGCCGCCCCGCCGGCACAACCACCCCGCGCCAAACTCGCCACCGAAATGACCGACGCCGAGTGGCAAGCCAGCCGGGCCGAGATGCTGCGGCGACTGTAGGGAAGGAAGGCCAGGGGCTTTGCCCCTGGACCCCACTGGGGCCTTAGGCCCCAGACCCCTCGACCTTTTCCGCCTTCGGCGGGGAGGGGCCATCGGGGCGGTTCGAACCTACGAGACGGCCCCTCCCCGCCGAAGGCGGAATAATTGATGTGGGTCCAGGGACCTCAGGTCCCTGGCGGGTCCAGGGCAGAGCCCTGGCCTTTCCCTCCCTCCATCCCTGCACCAACCCGCCCTGCCGGCTGTGCCGCGCGGGGTGATAACGCGTGAGGAGTTCACATGCCGATTTCGAACTTTCCGGCGGCGCTGCAGCCGATCATTCAGCTGGGTTATCTCGAGCGCGAGTTCGAGCAGGCGTTGCGGTCTCGTTTGGGGTATCGGGCGATTGCCGACCGGATGAGCTTCAACGTGGGCATTGGTGAGACGCTCACCAAGACCCGCGCCGGGCTCAAGACCGCGGTGACCACGCCGCTGGCGGCCAACGCCAACACCAACTTCGACAACGGGCTGGTGCCGAGCAGCTTCGGGGTGGAGCAGTTCACCATCACGCTGGAGCATTACGCGGCGACAATGGACCTCAACATGGTCACCAGCCGCGTGGGCATTGCCAGCCAGTTCCTGCAGAACGCCGCTACCAATGGCGAGCAGGCGGCGCGCAGCCTGGATGAGATCGCGCGCAACGTGCTGTTCAACGCCTATTTCGGTGGCAACACCCGCGTGCGCACCACGCTGGGCTCGGCCGGCCCGAACCTGGCGGTGGAGGATGTGCGCGGGTTCGAGCGCGTGTTCGTCAATGGCGTGCAGGTGCCGGTGGGTGCCGGTGCCACGCTGGGCGTGGTGATCGGCAGCAACAGCTACACCCTGGTGGGCGTGACGGTGGATGCCACCAACCTGGCCACCACGCCGGGTGCCCGTTCCGGCGTGCTGAGCTTCAGCACCAACGTAACGGTGCCGGACGGCACCGCGGGCAACGCGGTGGTGGCGGCCAATGCCAGCACCATCCATCGCCCCGGCAACCGCGCCACGGCGCTGGCGCTGACGGCGGTGGATACGCTGAACATGGGCACGCTGCTGAACGCTGTGGCCACGCTGCGCAGCAACGCGGTGCCGACGGTGGACGGGGTGTACAACTGCTACCTCGATCCCGTCTCGGCGCGGCAGCTGTTCAGTGACGCGGAGTTCCGCCAGCTGTTCACCGGCGTGACCGGGGCGAGCCAGGTGTACACCAAGGGGCTGATCAACGAGTTCCTTGGCCTGCGCTTCATCCCCACCAACGAGGCCTATGTGCAGAACCACCCGGGCATCAACGGCGCGGTGATCCGCCGGCCGATCGTGTGCGGGCAGGGGGCGCTGATCGAGGGCAGCTATGCCGGCATGGGGGCGGATGATACCGCGCCGGCCAACTCCATCGTTTCGATCGTGGATGGGGTGGCGATGGTGACGCGCGAGCCGGTGGACCGGCTGCAGCAGATCATCGCGCAGAGCTGGTACTGGATGGGTGGCTACTGCGCGCCGAGCGACACCACCACCACCACGGCCACCGTGCCTACGGCCAACAACGCCGCCTTCAAGCGCGCGGTGATGATCGAACACGTTGGCTGATATCCGGCGGCGGGGGGCTGAAACGCCCCCTGCCGCCACCCCTGCGCGGAGGATGGGATGGCGTTCACCGAAGCGGAACGAACGGATATCCGCAGGCATTGCGGCTACCCCGCCTATGGCAGCGGGGCGGAGGGCTTCCAGGGCTGGCGGTTCCACCAGGCCTACGGGCTGATGGAATTCCGCATGATCCGCATGTCCGGCACGGAAGAGGCGGTCACGCGGCAGTACCTCGCCACGCTGGCGGAGCTGGAAACTGCGATCCCGCAGAGCGGCGCGATGCTGGATACCAGCGAGGCCGCGGTGTGGAAGCGCAACCCGCGCGAGGTGCGGGAACGCACGGCGCTGTTCGACGACTGGCGCCGCCGGCTGTGCGGCTTCCTGGGCATCCCACCAGGCCCGGCCCTGCGTGATGGCGGGGTGCGCCTGGTGGTCTGAGGCCACCGGCGGCGACGGATGGATGTTCCTTGGAATGGCGTGCGGAGACGCATGCGCAACGGTCGGCCTGGGCATGCCCGGGCGGCGAGGCGGAATGATGCAAGCAGGGCGCGTGCAGGATGCGATCTACCGGGGGCTCGGCCGGGCCGGGCTGGTGGTGGGCGATTGGTGTGAGCTGTTCCGCCCTGATGGGGGCGAGGCGCCACTGGCGGCCACGCGCCGGGTGTTGCGGCTGATGGCCGCCTTCACCGCGCCGGATGGGCGGTTCGCCAAGCCGCCGACGCATGGCCAGGTGTACTGGCACGGTCTGTTCGATGCCGCGTACTCGCGTGCTGGCGACTACATCCGGCGCGCGGATGGCGCGGTGTGGTTCGTGGCGGCACAGCCGGCGCTGCATCCCGTGCTGTGCGTGCGCGCCAACCGGGTGATCGACGTGCTGCGGCCGGTGCAGGCCACGGGGCCCGGGCTTGCCGCCTATGGCGGGGCCGGGGTGCCGGAGGTGGTGCTGCGCGGTTGGCCCGTCAGCATGGTGCGCGGCGGCGGTGCCGGGCTGGGCGAGGCCGAGTTGCCGGAGGCGATGCAGGGCGGTGGCTGGACGGTGTTGCTGCCGACGCTGCCCGGCGTGCTGCTGCGTGAGGGCGACCGGGTGGCGGATGATCTCGGCCGCATCGGGGTGATTGCGCAGGCGGAACTCTCGGAGCCCGGCTGGCGCCTGGCCGTGCGCCGGGCGGGGAGCTAGGGCCATGGCCGACATGTCTGACGTGGAGGCGGCGCTGCTGCGCCTAGCTTCCGATGTGATCTATCCCGAAGGGCCGCAGGCGCCCAGCACGGTGGGCCGCGCCTGCCTGCTGTATCGCGGCTGGCCGCAGGCGGCGGCGCTGGATGCGGATCTTGCCGCTGGGCGCCTGCATGTGACGGTTTCGCCCGAGGCGCGGCCCCAGGCCGTGACCACGCGCCATCCGGACCGGTGGGATGAAGTGGCCGCGCCGGCGCCTGGGCTTTCGGTGGTGGTGAACGGGCGCAGCGCTACCGTTGAGGGCAGCGCGCATCCGGGCCAGGTGGCGGGGCTGATGGTGGACGGGATGGCCGTGGTGCACCGCACCGCGCCTGGCGATACGCCGGCGATGGTGGCGGCGGTGCTGGCCACCTATCTGCGCACCCGCCGCATCGTGACGGTGGAGGGCGCCACGCTGACCGTACCCGGCAGCGGGCCGATGGTGGGGCGCGTGGTGGCCGATCGCACGCTGCGGCGCGAGACGCGGCGGCAGCGCCAGGTGTTCCGCTTGACCGCATGGTGCCCGGAGCCCGGACTGCGCGATGCGCTTTCTTCGGCGCTGGATGCCGCCTTCTCGGCGGTGGATTTCATCGACCTGCCGGACGGCACGCGCGGCCGCCTGCTGTTTCGCGGCAGCACGGTCAGCGACCAGGGCCGCACGGCGCGGGTGTATCGACGCGACCTGCTCTACGCGGTGGATTACGCCACCACGGTGCAGGAAGTGCGCCCGGCCATGATCTTCGGCGACATGCGCGTGGCCCCCGGCGGGGCCTCGGCGCGGTCTGCCATCAGCTAGACGCCATCTCGGGTTTTCGGGAGAACAGAATGACAGTGCATCTGGTGGTCGTGCGCGCCTTCGGGCCGTACGCGAAGGGCGACGTGGTGACGGCGCCTGCCGAGGTTGCGGAGATCCTGGCCGGCGAGCACGCCGGGCATGTGGTCCGCGTTCGTGCAAACGGGGAGGGCTGAACCATGCCGATCGTCCAGCAGGGCAGCATCAACACCACCGCGCTGATCGTGCCGGATCTGTATGTGCAGATCGTGCCGCCGCAGAACCTGGTGATCAACGGCGTGGCCACCAATGTGGTGGGCGTGGCCGGCACCGCGAGCTGGGGGCCGGTGGGTGAGCCGGTGATCGTGGGCTCCATGAGCGACTACGCCGGCAGCTTTGGCCCCGTGGTGGCGCGCAAGCACGACATGGGCACGCAGGTGGCCACTGCCGTGCAGCAGGGTGCCGCCGATTTCCGTTGCGTACGCGTGACAGACGGCACGGATACGGCGGCCGCCTTCATGATCCCGACCACCGGCTTCATCCTGACCGCGCTCTACACCGGCAGCCGCGGCAACCAGATTGCCATCACCCTGGCGCCGGGCAGCCGCGCCGGCTCCTGGCGCTTCACCGTCACGCTGCCTGGACTGGTGCCGGAGGTGTACGACAACATCAGCGGCACGGGTGCCGACTTCTGGCAGGCGCTGGCCACCGCCATCAACACCGGCCAGGGGGCGCAGCGCGGGCCGAGCCGCATCGTGGTGGCCAATGCCGGCACCACCGCCGTGGCGCCCGTGGCCTTCACCTGGGATTTCGGCACCGGGGCCGTGGGCACCGATGGCGCCGGGGTTTCCGCCACCCACCTGGTGGGTGTGGATACCGCCCCGCGCCGTGGCATGTATGCGCTGCGCGGCCAGCGTTGCTCCATCGCGCTGCTGGCCGATGCCGATGCCACCGCCCAGTGGGGCGCGCAGGCGCAGTTCGGGCTCTCCGAAGGGATCTACATGATCCTGACCGGCGTGGCCGGCGAGGGCATCAGCAGCGCCATCGCCGCCAAGGCGGCGGCGGGGCTGGACAGCTATGCCTGCAAGCTGATGCTGGGCGACTGGGTGTGGTGGAACGACCAGGCCAATGCCACGCTGCGCCTGGTCTCCCCGCAGGGCTTCGTCGCCGGGCGTTTGGCCAATCTCTCGCCGGAGCAATCCAGCCTCAACAAGCCCCTGTACGGGATCGCCGGCACACAGCGCAGCGGGGCGCCCGGTAGCGGGCAGCGCGGGACCTTTTCGGCCGCCGAACTCTCTGCGCTGTTCATCGCCGGGCTGGACGTGATCGCCAACCCTCAGCCGGGCGGCAGCTTCTGGGGCGTGCGCGGCGGGCACAACAGCAGCAGCAACGCCGCCACCAGTGGCGACAACTACACCCGCCTGACCAACTACCTCGCCGCCTCGCTCAATGCTGGCATGGGGCAATACGTGGGCCAGGTGATCAACCGCGACCTGTTCCGCCGCATCCGCGCCACGCTGCTCTCGTTCCTGCAGAACATGCTGGGGCAGGGGTTGCTGGGCACGCGTGACGGCTCCCTGCCGTTCAGCGTGATCTGCGATACCAGCAACAATCCGCTGGAACGCACCGGCCTGGGCTACGTGCAGGCGGATGTGCAGGTGCAGTACCAGGCGATCAACGAGAAGTTCATCGTGAACCTCGAAGGCGGCCAAACCGTCGCCGTCGCGCGGCAGACATTGCCCACCACGCCGGGCGCGCTGGTGGCGTAGGAAGGCCAGGGGCTTTGCCCCTGGACCCCACCAGGGACCTGAGGTCCCTGGACCCGCGTCAGTTGTTCCGCCTTCGGCGGGAGGGGCCGACGCGGCGCGCGACATAGGCGGGGCAGGCCCCTCCCGCCGAAGGCGGAAAAGTAATGGGGTCTGGGGCCTAAGGCCCCAGCGGGTCCAGGGCAGAGCCCTGGCCTTTCCTTCGCATCCAGGGAGCATGGCATGGCGAGCAATGAGTTTTCGGTGGGGCGGGATTGCCAGTTGGTGGTGATGGGGCCGTTCGGGCGCGTGGATTTGTCGCACGTGACGGGCTTCGACAGCCGGCAGCAGACCGCGTCCATTCGTATCGACCGGATTGATGGGCGGCAGATGGCGGCCGAGTTGCCGAAGGGCTGGGAGGGGATGTTCGAGCTGGAGCGTGGCAGCTCGGCGGCGGATGATTTCATTGCCCGGATCGAGGCGGCGTATGAGCAGGGCGGCGCGGTGCCGGCGGGCACGCTGTATCAGTACATTGCGGAGCCGGACGGGTCCACCAGCACCTACCAGTATGATGGCGCGGTGTTTCGCTTTGCCCAGGCGGGGCAGTGGCGGGGCGATGCCAGTGTGCGGCAGCGGCTGGAGTTCTTTGCCAGCAGCAGGAGGCGCATCTGATGGCAGATGAGGTGATCGACGCGCGCGGCCGGGTGCTGCAGCTGAGGAAGCTTTCCGTGCTGGATCGGCTAAGGCTGTTCGAGGCGGCGGGGGCGGAGCTGTCGCGCAACGATCGTTGGCTGGGGCTGGCGGTTCTGGCCGCCAGTGTCGGTGCGATCGATGGCGTGCCGGTGCCGTTGCCCGCGAGCAAGGCGGGTATCGAGGCTGCGGTGCAGCGGCTGGACGAGGCGGGCCTGGCGGCAGTGGCCGCCGGGCTGGCGCCGGAGCCGGCGTTCGACAAGGCGCTGGCGGGAAACTGAGCCGGCACCCCGAGCTGCGCGACGTGCTGTATCTGGCGATGCACGGGGTGCCCTTTGAGACCGCGGCGAGCCTTTCGGCCACGCAACGCTTCGCCTGGGTGGTGGCGGTGGGCCAGCTGAAGGGCCGCGCCTTCGATTGGGACAGCCTTTCCTGGAGGGAATGATGACCGAGGACGGGCTCGCGCCGGAACCGGAGGAGGCAGCCGGGCTGCCGCTGGAGGATCGCCTGGGGCAGGCAGCTTTGGCCGCCATGCTGGGTGATCCCTACGAAGTCGGCCTGCGCATTGCGCTGGACGATGGCGTGGCGGCGTCGCTGCCGATGGTGGCGCGCGAGCTGGCCGTGCTGGAGCGCGCCGTGGGCGTGGTGCAGCACGGCCTGGCGGGGTTGGCACCGGCGGCGGTGGCGTTGCCTGTGCCCGTGGTGGGGGTTCCGGGGGCCGAGGCGGCGCCTGAGACAAGCCGCCCCGGTGCCAACCCTGCTCCTGAAATGCCGGCAAGCCGGGGCGTGGCACCGCTTGCGCCAATGGAAGGCGTGCTGCGCGGGGCGGAGCGGGCGGCGGCGGAGATGCTGCCGACCGCCACGCCGCGTGCACCGGCCGCGGAGGCTTCGGTGCCGCCGGCGCGGGTGGAATGGCAGCGCACGGATTGGCCGGCGCTGACCTCTGTGCCCGGCCTGGCGGCGGCTGCGCCGTTGCCGGCGCCGCTGGCTGGCGTGGCCGCGCCTGTCCTGCCGGAGTTGCCGGCGGCGGCACCGGAGGCCGGTGCGGTGGAGGAGGTGTGGGCGGGTGCGCAGCGCCCCTCCGCAGCACCGCCCGCCTTGCCGCCGGCCCTGCTGCTGCCGCCCGATTTCGCCGAGCCGGCCGCGCCCGCGCAGGCCGCGGCCGGGGAACAGGAGGCGGAGCAGGGCGAGGAGCGCGTGCTGGAAGGCCGGTTGGAGATCGACGGCGCCTTGCTGGGCCGCTTCGTGGCCGAGCACCTGGCGCGCGAGGCCGGCCGGCCGCCTTCGGGGATGACGGGGTTCGATCCGCTGGTCTCGCCGCAATGGGCGGGGGCGTTGCAGGGGTAGGGGCAATGGAACGGGAAGGGATGGCGGGCGAGGTGCTGCGCCTGCCCTTCGTGTTCGTGCCGGACGGGGCGGAGGTGCCGGCGGCATGGCGGGCGGCGCATCCCGCTGCGGTCAGCCTGCCGGCGCGGCTGGTCGTGCGGGGCGGGGTGCAACGGGTGCAGTTCGCGTTCCCGATAGCGCCCGCGCCGCCACCGCAGGTGCCACGCATAAGGCCACGCGATCGCGCAGGCGAGTTGCTGCGGTGGCTGAAGCAGCATTGGCCGAGTATACTGAAGGCTGAAGGCTGAAGGCGACCAAGACCGGTGGGTCAGGCCTCCGGCAGGTTCCAGGCCAATTGATCAGACCCCGTGGTCCGGCGATCACGGAACGATCAAGAAGGCGCTTGGTGCAAGGGGCGACGACAGCACCAGGATCGCGCCAAACGGTGACGTTTGGGGTGAGAACCCAGACGGGGAGTTGGACCAACTATGGACCGGCAGATCAGTTTACCGGATCCGGCAAACCTCAAGGACGACGCGGACGTGATCGGGACAGACGGTGACGAAAACGATGGGGCCACCGGGCCTGGGCCGCGGTTCGATCTGTCGATTCAGGTGTGGCATCCCGATCTCGATACCGCTCTGCTGACGCAGGGCCTGGGGCGGGAACCCTTTCGCAGTTGGCGCGCGGGCGAACCGCGCGCGACGATGCGGGGTGATCCGCTGCCGGGTGTTTGGCCGGGCAGCTACTGGGTTGCGGACCGTACGGTAAGGGGAGACCGAAAGTTCTTTGCCGCTCTGGAGAGGGAGGTGGAATCCCTGGAAGCCTCCGCGTCTCTCATTGGCCATATCGTGACAGGTGGGGGCACGGTTCACCTGAAGTTTGGCCTGCCGGGAGATGTCAACATCGGGGATGTGCTTTCCCCCATCATGATGAAGCGCCTCGGCGCGCTGGGAGTGGGATTGGATATCGAAGTCGTCCCCGACATGGATTGACTGGATGCTTGGGCCCGGCATTCGCGGCAGCAGGGAGGATTGGCGCGCCGAGCGCGAACAGGCGAGAAAGCGTGGCGGGCGTGAAGGAACGGACAATGGCCGGGACTGACGACCAGGCCCGGCAGGCTGACG
>CAMDAM010000131.1 GCA_945888575.1 Asaia bogorensis
TGCGCCAGAATCTCGTCCTGCGGCAGTTCGGGCTCCGAAGTGAGCCTGATCTCCGGGCTGCTCGCCCGCCCCGTCACCCGTACCGTGGCGTTGGTCGTGGTGCTGCGCGTGCTGGCGGCGAAGTCGATCGCGGGATCGAGTGGGGCGGCGGTGTCCATGCCCACGCGGCCCTCGGTGAGGGTCAGGGCCGTGCCCAGCAGGTTGAAGCTGCCACGTTGCAGGGTGAGTGCGCCTTCGGGCTTCGGCTCGGCGATCGTGCCGCGGATGGCCACGCGCCCGGCCAGCTCCGCCTCCAGCCCGCGCCCGCGCACGAACACGCCGCCGGGGGCCTCCACCAGCACATCGAGCGCCACCGGGGGCGGGGGTGGCGGGGCAGGCTGGGGCTTCGCGCCGCGCACCCGCACCTTCAACACCGGCAGCCGCGCCGGCATGCGCTCGGGGATGCGGATCTCCACCCGGCCCAGCGCGATCCGTCCGCTTGCCAGCAGGTCACCGCCATAGGCACCACGCAGGAGCAGGTCGGCATCGGAGGTGGCGGTGACGAGGTCGGAGACCACCGGCCGGGCGTTGCGCGCCACCAGCCGCAGGTCCAGCACCGGCGCCTCGGCCAGCTGGATGGTGCCGCCCAGGGAAACGCTGCCGCTCCCGGCCCGGCCGGCGAGGTCCAGCGCCATCCGGTTGCCGTCGAGCCGTGCGGTGCCGGAAAGGTCGTGCAGGCGAAAGCCCACCGTGTCGTCGCGCAGTTCGCCGCGCACCAGCCGCAGCGTGCCTGCTGGCGCCGGTGCGGCCAGCGTGCCGCCGATCCGCCCGTCGAACGCCACGTCACCGCGGGCCCGGCGGCCCTGCGCCGTCAGGATCGGGTCCAGCAGCGTCAGCGGTGCGCGCCCCGCCAGCGCCAGGTCCAGCGCACCGGGGCCCAGCGGTATGCGCCCCCTGGCGGTGGCCTGTGCCGCACCGACCGCGGCGCGCGCCTCGATCTGCGCTGCGCCGCCGCCCAGCGTCGCTGTCGCGGTCATCGAGGCCGGCGGGAACCCTTCGCCCCATTGCAGCCCGGTGGCGAAAAGCCGCACCGTTCCGGTGGGCGCGCCAAGCGTGCCCGCCAGCTTCGCCTCGCCCTGCACCACGCCTGCCAGCCCCGGCAGGGCGATTGCGGCCGGCAGCCCGCGCAGGCTGGCCGCCACATCCAGTGCCGGGCTCACCTGCCCCCCGGCCTCCAGCACACCCCCGCCGATCGCCAGCCGCACCCGGTCCACCCGCACACCCTGGCGCAGATCCACCCGCGCCGGCGCCTGCAGCACCGCCGCCTGCCCCTCGGCCACGGCGCGCAGCGAGGCCAGGGTCAGCACCTGGCCGGGCAGGTCGAGCTTCGCCACCGCCTCGATCTCCGCCAGCCCGCTTGCCGAGAGCGTCAGGGCCAGCGCCTCAGCAGGTCCCTCGGCAGCCAGCGCGAACCGGCTGAACGGCGCCGCCTGGCCCTCCAGCTTCGCGCGCAGCACCCCATCCGCCGCCCGCGCCGCCTCTGCCAGCACGCGCCCGGCGGGGATGCCGGGCACGAAGGCCCGCAGGTCCTCCAGCCGCCCCACCTCCAGCCGCGCGGTGCCCTGCGGCAGCAAATCGCCGGGCGCCAGGCGCAGCGCCGCATGCGCCTGCAGGGATTTCCAGGACGCCGCCGGCACATCCAGCCGCAGCATGCCATCTGCTGCGCGCGCGCCCTCCAGCTCCAGCGCCAGCGGCGCATCCTCGAGCGTCGCGCGCGCCGAAAGCGTCACCTTCGATGCGCCCGGCAGCCCGCTTGCGCGCCCCTCCAGCACCAGCGGCAGCGGCGCGAACCCCTCCGTTCCCACCACCCCGGTGCCCTGCAGCGTCAGCGCCACGTCCTCCGGCGTTCCTTCCGCCCGCAGCACCAGCCGCGCCGCCCCGTGCAAGGGGGCTGCCAGCAACGCGAGGTCCGGCAAGCTCGCCTCGAATGCCGACTCCCCACGCGCCCCGTCCCAGCGCCCCGTGCCAGTCAGGCGCAGCGCCGGAGTGTCGATTTCCAGCCGCTCCAGCGCCACCACGGCGCCGCGCCGCGTGGCAGCGAGTGCGAAGCGCGTCTCCTCCCCGGCCAACGCCGCCAGCGGGGCCCGCTCCAGCCGCACCCAGCCCTCGGCCTCCATCTCGGCACCCTCCGCGGGCAGGCGCAATGCCATCCGCAGCTCGCCATTGCCGGCAATCGCGCCAGAGATCGGATCCAGCCGCGGCAGCACCATTGCCAGGCGCAGCTGCGGCACGCCCGCCGTTCGTGCCGTGGCATCCAGGGACAGCAGCGGATGCAGGAGCCGCAGTGTCACCGGGCGGAACTCCGCATCCAGCCGGGCCTCGCCCGTTACAACCAAGGGCGCGTCCCGCAGCACGGTGCCGAACGGCGCCGGCAGCACCACCCCCTCGCCGCGCCCATCCAGCCGCACCAAGCCGGCATTGCCGGCCAGCGTCGCCGTGAACCGCTCCAGAAGCACATCCCCGGCCACCAGGCGCTCCACCACCGCCTCCCCGCGCGCCTCGGGCGCAGCCGGCAGGCCGGAGACATGCGCCTCCAGCGTGATCCCGCCCCAGGACAGCCCAGGCCCCGGCGCCATCGCCGGCGCGCGGGCCGACACCTCCAGCGCGATCCGCTCCGCGCCCACCGAGCCATTGGCCGATGCCACAAGGTCCCCCGCCCTGATGTCCAGCCGCAGCGAAGGTGCCGCCCGCGTGCCCTCCAGCGAAACGCGCACCGAAAGCGGCCCCAACTCGGGCAGCTCCGCGACCGTCCCCACCAGCCCGCCCGCCGGCTCCTCCACGGAAGCCGTCACCGCCAGCGCCGCCGGGGTTAGCCGCGCCTCCACTGCCACGCGCCCCGGCCGTTCCACCCCCTCCGCCACCAGCCGCACCGAGCCCTGGTCCAGCGCCGCGAGGTCGAGCGCGCCCGACACCGCCAGCACCAGCGGCTGGTCCAGCCCGGTCACCGCCGGGGCCAGCTCCAGCCGCGCGATGCGCAGGGTCTCCACAGACACCTGCATCGGCAGGTCCCCGCCACCGCCGCTGGAAACGGGCCGCCGGCTCACCACCGCGCGCGCTGCGGACAGCGTGCTGACCTGCGCCCGCCCACGCAGCAGCGCCAGCGAGGACCAGCTTGCCTCCACCTCCTCCAGCACCAGCCAGGGGCCCTCGGCGTCGTGCACCTCCACCCGCGCGACACGGGGCGAGCCCGGGATCCAGCCTTCCAGGCCCACCAGCTTCACCTGCCCGCCGCTGGCCCATTCGATCAGCCGGGTGACGGTGTTGCGCTCGTCCTGCGCGGCGGCGGGACGGGCCAGCAGCAGGCAGGCCAGCACAAGAAAAATCACGCGCATCAGAAGGCCTGCCCTATGCCGATGTAGAACTGCACCGCATCCGTCTTGCGCTGGCGCACCAGCGGCACGGCCACGTCGGCCCGGATCGGGCCGATGCCGGTGTGGTAACGCACCCCCACCCCCGCGCCGACGCGCAGCTCGCCGGTGAACGGCACGCCGCCGGAGGCGATCTGGCCGGCATCCACGAAGGCCGCCATGCCCCAGCTTTCCCCGATGCGCTGCCGCAGTTCCACCGTCGCGGCGTCGATCGCCGTGCCGCCGCGCGGCCGCCCGCTGGCGAATTGCGGGCCCACAGACTGGAACCGGTAGCCACGGATCGTGCCGCTGCCGCCGGCGTAGAAGCGCTGGTCCGGCGGCAGGTCCAGCACATCCCCGCCCAGGATCGCGCCGACCAGCGCGCGTAGCGCCAGCACCGTGCGCCCTTCCTCCGCGCCCGAGAGGCCGCCGAGGTCGAGATAGGTGGAGGCCGAGGCCTGCGCCACCGCGAAGCCGCGCCCGCGCCGCCCTGTGCTCATCGTCGGCGTCACCGACAGCCCGGCACGCGCGCCGCTCACGGGGTCCAGCAGGTCGGTCGTGGAATCATAGGCCACCCCCAGCGGGGCCTGCAGCAGCAGGAAGTCGTACACCTGCCCTTCCTGCGTGATGCGCGCCTGCTCCACCGCCGCCCCCAATGTGGCGTTCCAGCGCTCGGCCAAGGGCTGCTTCACCACCGCCGAGGCGCGCACCGCGCTGCGGTTGTAGGCGCGCAGATAGGTCCGCTGCGCCGAGGCCCCCAGCGTGAGGGTTCGCGTTGGCCCCGGCACCTCCGGCAGCACCAGCTGCGCCTCCAGGTGGTAGCCCGGCGCCCGCACCGCCGTGCCGCCCAGCTGCGTGGCGGCGGCCGAGAGCGTCAGCTGCTCCGCCCGCCCCAGCAGGTTGCGGTGCGTCCAGGCCGCCGACAGCCGGCCGCCCTCGTCGGTGGACCAGGCGGCGGCGAGATCCAGCACCTGCCGCTTGCGCTCGGCCACATGCACGACCAGCGGCAGCCCCCCCGCAGCATCCGGCGCCGTACCCTCCTCGATGCGAACCCCGGCCACCGCCGGCAGCGCCATCAGGTCGCGCCGCGCCGCCGCCAGCCGTGCGGGATCGAACCGTTCGCCCTCGCGCAGCTTCAGCCGGCGGCGCACGAAATCGGGGTCCAGCCGCTCCGTACCCGCCACCGCGATCGCGCCGAGATCCAGCCGCGGGCCTGCCCGCACGTCGAACGCCACGTCCAGCGCCTGCGCCGCCGGGTCCAGCACCGCATCGGGCTCGCTCACCTGGGCCAGCGCGAAACCCTCGCGCCGCAGCGCCGTGCGCAGCACCTCGCGCGCCGCCAGGATCGCCTCGGCCCGGGCCGGCTGCCCCGGTGCCAGGGGAAACGCCGCCCGCGCCGCCTGTGGTACCGTTCCGCGCAACGCCACCTGGCGCAGCGGGAAGACCGTGCCGGGCACCAGCGCCACCTCCACCGCGGCCCGCGTGCCCTCCGGCAGCGCCTCCAGCCGCTCGATCTGGCCGGGGGCTTCCGCGGGCTGGCCGTCGATGCGCACCTCGGCCCGGCCGCCATAATGGCCCAGGCTCTGCAGCGCCGCCTGCAGCCGTTCCAGATCGGCGCGCGCACGGGCCACCAGCGCCGCCGGCCCCACCGGCGTGCCCTCCCGCAGCGTGGCCAGCAGGGAGGCATCCGCCGCCGCGCGGTCCAGTTCCGCCATCCCAGTCGGCGCCAGCGTGAGGTCGTAGGCCACCGGATCGGCCGCGCGCGACGGCAGGCACGCCGCCAGGAGCGCCAGCGCCAGCATCAGCCTCCTGCCCAGCCGGCCGCGCCAGCTCAGACCCATCGGTTCCCCTTCCAGCCCGTCCCCGGGGCAACGTCGCATTCCCGTGGGCATTCACGCCAGCGCTGTCGGAGGGGCCATGCGGCGCGCATCTGTCTTCCGCAGCGCCTGTCGCCCCGGCGCCATCAACAGGCCGTGAGGGGCATGCGGGCACAGGCGTCAGCCGGGACATGCCTTTGCCGCCGCCCGAGTGCGCGCACGCTCGCAGCCCTGGCGCCACTGCGGGCGGCACTGCGCGGTCCGGGCCAGGCGCATCGCGGCCCCATGCTGCTGGCGGTGCTGCCCTCCCCAGGCCAACTGGGCCACCGGCCCCTTCTTCGCCCTGCTGCACAACGGCGCAGACAGCGACCTGATGCCGCTCACCTGGGGCGTGATCACGCGCAACTGGTATGTCAGCTACAGCCTACCTTTGCGCAGTGCCGCGGGCGACGTCCTCGGCATCGTCCAGTCCGCCCTGTTCACCGACGATTCCAGCCGTGCCCATGCCGGGGTGTTCCGCGCATGGGGCGGCGCACCGCTCATTCTCTGGCCACCGCCGCCGCCGGCCGACCGCTCCATTCCGGCACCAACCCCGGCCCTGGCGCGCAACGCGGTGGTGGTGCTGCTCTCCGCCCTTCCGCTGGCTGCCCTCGGCTGGACCACGATCCGCGCCCAGCGCCAGGCCGCCCGCAGCGAGGCGCGCTTCCGCGACACCTTCGAGCAGGCGGCGGTCGGCGTCGCCTATGTCGGGCTCGACGGGCACTGGCTGCACAACGAGACCACGCTGCAGCCGCTGCACGACGTGGCGGTGATCCAGGATATCGGCGCTCGGCTGGAGGCGGAGGCCACCCGGAGGACCGCGCCCGCCTGCGCGCCCACACCCTGCTGGCGCGCGACCGCTGGATCGGAACGGAGCTGGCCGCCGCAGTACGGTGGTGGAGGACGAGCCGCTGCTGGTCCCAACGCCCGCCCAAGGGTAGGGCCGCATCAGATCCGCCGCAGCGGGATCGACCATGCGAGCGCGGACGCCAGGGCAGAGAGCAAGGCCACGGTAAGGAACGCAGCCCGGAACGCCTCACGGATCTCCGCCTCCGCCTCGGCGGCGCGGGCGGGGGTGAGGCCGCTCAGGGCCGCGCGGCCCTCCTGCACGATGCGGCCGAACAGGGCCGCCACCTCGGCATCCATCGCCGCGAGGGTGGCGAACAGCACCGCGCTCACGATCGCCGTGCCCATGGCCGCCCCGATGGAGCGCGAGAACTGCACGCTGGCAGAGGCGGCGCCGAGCTGCTTCGGCCCGGCCAGCAGCTGCAGCGTTACCTGCACCACCGGCATGGCGGTGCCGGAGGACAGCGCGATGCCGCCCAGCAGGAACGACAGCTGCGTGTTGGTCAGCCCATGGCCGGTCAGCGCCAGCACCACCACCAGGCAGGCACAGATGCCCTGGCCGATCGAGGGCACGATGGCGGTGTAGCCGGTGCGCGCGATGATCTGGCCGGTCATCAGCGAGCCCACCGCGGTCAGCGCCGTCAGCGGCAGCATCAGCAGCCCGATCTCGCCCGGCGCCACGCCGCGCACCACGGAGAGGTAGATCGGCAGGAAGGTGATCAGCGCAACGATGGCCGCACCCGAGGCTCCGGCCAGCGCATCGGTGCGCCATACCGCGCTCAGGCGCAGCAACTGCACCGGCAGCAGCGGGGAGGTCGCCCGACGCTCCTGGCGCAGCAGCAGCACCAGCGCCACCGCCGCCACGGCCAGCAGGAAGGCGGCCATCGGCACGGCGGCCAGCTCGAACCGCCGCGCCTGCTCCAGCGCCAACAGGGCCGGGGCGATGAACAGCGCGAACAGGCCGGCGCCAAGGAAATCGAAATGCAGCTTGCCGCCTGTGGGGGGCGCGGGCTTCAGCCGGAAGGCGAGTGCGATCGCCAGCAGGCAGAGCGGGATGTTCACCAGGAACACCGCCTGCCAGCCCCAGTGCTGGGTGAGCCACCCGCCCGCCACCGGGCCGAACATGGAGGCACTGACATAGACGGAGGCGTTGTAGCCCTGGTAGCGCCCACGCTCGCGCGGCGGCACGCTCTCGCCGATCAGCGCATGCGCCAGTGTCATCAACCCACCGGCGCCGAGCCCGTGCAGGATGCGGGCAAACACCAGCATGGTCACGCTGGTGGCCGAGGCGCACACCAGATAGGCGGCGAGGTTCATCCCCAGCGCCACCAGCAGCATGCGCCGGCGCCCGATCGCGTCACCCAGCTTGCCGTACACCGGGGCGGCGATGGTGGCGGCCACCAGGAAGGCCACCACGATCCAGGAGACGCGCTCCACCTCGCCCATCTCGGCGGCGATCGCCGGCAGGGCGGCGGCCACGATGGTCGCGTCCACCGAGGCGAGGAACATCGGCAGCATGATGGAGGGGAACACGCGCAGGAACAGCCGCCCACCTGGCGCCTCCGCTTGGGTGTCTGCTTGCGGGGTCACTGCAGCCAGACCCAGATCGCGGCGGCCAGCGTGCCCAGCGTGACCATCAGGGTGCCGGCCATGCCGAAAGCGCGGCCCACGGGGGCCACGAGGTAGCCGAGCCAGAACAGCAGCCGCGCGCCGGCGAACACGGCGCCCGCGGCCGTGACCTCCGCCATGCGCGCCGCCGTGGTGCCGGCGGCCAGCGCCAGCAGCGAAGGGGCGAACACGGCGAATTGCTCCAGCGTATTGGCGATCACGCGCTGGTTGCGCAGCAGCGCCCGGGTCTCGCGCCCGGCCAGCGGGTCGATCGCGGCGGCGGTGAAGCGCAGCGCCATCTGCGCCAGGAGCATCAGCGCCAGCACGGCACAGGCCGGCAGGAGTGCGGCAAAGGCCAGGCCGATTCGCACCGCCATGCTGGAGCCGGATGGATCGGGGCGGACCATCGGCACCAGCGCCTGCCAGGCCAGGATCGCGGCGACCGCGCCACAGACGCCGAGCAGCAGAGACAGCGCGCGGCCCGGCGGCGGGGCCGCTTCGCTCATCGGCGGTGCCCCATTCAGGCCAGCGCCTCGCGGCCCATATCCAGGAACTTCTGCCGCCGGCGGCTGCGCAGCGTGGCGCCATCCAGCGCCACCAGCGGCGCCAGCGCGGTGGCGATCGCGGCCCGCACAGCGGCCATCGCATCCTCCGGCGCGCGATGGGCACCACCCATCGGCTCCGGCACCACGGTATCGATCAGGGCGAGGCGCTTCAGGTCCTCGGCCGTGAGGCGCAGCGCCTCCGCGGCCGTGGCAGCCTGGGCGCTGTCTTTCCACAGGATGGCGGCGCAGCCTTCGGGCGAGATCACGGAATAGATCGCGTGTTCCAGCATCAGGATGGTGTCCCCGGTGGCCAGCGCGATGGCGCCGCCGGAGCCGCCCTCGCCGATCACGGTGGCGACGAAGGGCACCGGCGCCTCCAGCCCCGCCTCGATCGAGCGGGCGATGGCTTCCGCCTGGCCGCGGGCTTCCGCCTCGATCCCAGGGAAGGCGCCGGAAGTGTCGACAAAGCTCAGGATCGGCAGACCGAAGCGCCCGGCCAGTTCCATCAGGCGGCGCGCCTTGCGGTAGCCCTCCGGCTTGGCCATGCCGAAATTATGGGCGACGCGGCTTTCGGTATCCGCCCCCTTCTCCGTGCCCAGCACCACCACCGAGCGGCCTTCGAAGCGGCCGAGGCCGCCGATGATGGCGGCATCCTCGGCGAAGGCGCGGTCGCCGGCCAAGGGCGTGAAATCGGTGATCAGGGCGCGGACGTAGTCGTTCGTCTTGGGCCGCTGCGGATGGCGGGCAACCTGCGTCTTCTGCCAGGGCGTGAGCTTGGCATAGGTGGCGCGCAGCTGCTTGTCCGCCTTGTCGGTAAGGCGGGCGATCTCGTCGGCGATGTTCAGCCCATCGCCCTCCGACATCCGCCGGAGCTCCTCGATCTTGCCTTCCAGCTCGGCAATGGGCTTCTCGAAGTCCAGAAAGTGGCGCATGGCCGGGGCGTGTAGCATTGCTGTCACGCGCGGTCAGCCCCCGCCAGCCGGGGGGCGGGCCAGCGGATGGTGCTGGGCCACCAGGGCGCGCAGCCGTTCGGCCAGCACATGGGTGTAGATCTGGGTGGTGGCGATGTCGGCATGGCCCAGCAGGGTCTGCAGGCTGCGCAGATCGGCCCCGCGCGCCAGCATGTGGCTGGCGAAGGAGTGGCGCAGCACGTGCGGGCTGACCCGGGCGGGATCCAGGCCCGCCTGGAGCGCCACCTGCTTCAATAGCAGGGCGAATCCCTGGCGGGTCATGGCCTGGCGCGGATCGCGGCCGGGAAACAGCCAGCGCGAGGCCTTGGGGTCCTGCTGGGAGGCAAGCCACGCCGAGGAAGCATCCTTGGCGGCCTGGGACAGCGGGACCACGCGTTCCTTGCCGCCCTTGCCGCGCACCATGAGCACCTGGCGGTCGGAGGACAGCGCGTTGCGGGGCAGGGCCAGCAATTCGGAGACGCGCAGGCCGGTGGCGTAGAGGATCTCCAGCGCCGCGGCGGCCAGCAGCCCCTGGGCAGGCTTGAGGGCGGCGGTGGCGGCCAGCAGCGCGTCCACCTCCGCCTCCGTGAGGTATTTCGGCAGGGCCGGCGGCAGCTTCGGCGAATCGAGCAATTGGGTCGGGTCGTCCTCCCGCACGCCCTCGCGCAGCAGGAAGCGATGGAACTGGCGGATGGCCGAGAGCCGGCGGGCGGCAGTGCGGGCGGAGAGACCGGCGGCGGATTGGGAGGCGATCCAGGCGCGCAGCAGCCGCTCGTCGGCCTGGGCCGTGCCGATGCCCCGGGCCGCGGCGAATCCGGCGAAATCCTCGAGGTCGGCACCGTAGGCGAGCAGCGTGTTGCGGGCTGCGCCGCGTTCGGCGGCCAGCATCTCCAGGAACGCGTCGGTATGCCGGTCCATTCAGTTGCTGCGGGTGAACCGGTCGTTCGGCAGCACCTTCTGCACCGGCTGGACCTTGGCTTCCGGCGGGAAGGCCCCGAGCAGCAGGGATCCGCCGCCGAGGACCAGCAGAAGCAGCAGCACGATGGCGAATACGATGCGGCTCATTTGTATCCCGTTGGGGCGGCGTGGCCGGGTCCGGTGCGGCTGTGCTAGCCTCCAGCGCCATGACACGCAACACCACTCTGAAGGAAAGCTTCACCCTGCCGGCCGCGCTGGCGGGGCGGAGCATCGTGCTCGTCGGGCTGATGGGGGCCGGCAAGACCTCCATCGGCCGGCGGCTGGCGGCCCGGCTGGGGCTGCCGTTCCGCGATGCCGACACCGAGATCGAGGCCGCGGCCGGCTGCGCCATCCCCGACATCTTCGCCCGCTACGGCGAACCCGCCTTCCGCGACGGGGAGCGGCGGGTGATCCGGCGGCTGCTGGCCGGGGACCCGCTGGTGCTGGCCACCGGCGGCGGCGCCTACATGGATGCCGACACCCGGGCCGCGATCCGTCACGACGCGGTGTGCGTGTGGCTGCGCGCGCCGCTGCCGGTGCTGCTGCGCCGCGTGGCCGGCCGGACGCATCGGCCGCTGCTCAACGCGGGCGACCCGGCAGAAGTGCTGCGCAAGTTGATGGAACTGCGCCACCCCATCTACGCCGAAGCCGACGTGGTGGTGGATTGCGGCGACGACAGCCCAGACCACACCACCTCCCTGGTGCTGGATGCGATCACCGCCTGGCAGAAGCCACGCCGGCTTTCGCTGGCGCTGTCCCAGGCGAGCTACGACGTGGTGGTGGGCGATGGCCTGATCGGCCGCGCCGGCGCGCTGCTGGCGCCGGTGCTGCCGCAGAAGCGAGCCGTGGTGGTCACGGACAGCCATGTGGCCGGGCTGCACCTGGCGCGGCTGCAGGCGGGGCTGGATGCCACCGGCTTCACCCACACCGCCTTCACGGTGAAGCCAGGCGAGACCACCAAGAACATGGAGACCTACACCGCCCTGGTGGACCAGGTGCTGGACTGGGGGGTGGAGCGACGCACCGCGATCATCGCGCTGGGCGGCGGCGTGGTGGGCGACCTCGCGGGCTTCGTCGCCGCCTCCACCCTGCGCGGGCTGCCCTTCGTGCAGGTGCCGACAACGCTGCTGGCGCAGGTGGATAGCTCCGTTGGCGGCAAGACCGGCATCAACACCCGCCAGGGCAAGAACCTGCTCGGCGCCTTCCACCAGCCCCGCGCGGTGCTGGCCGATACCGCCGCCTTGGCCACCCTGCCGGTGCGCGAACTGCGCGCGGGCTATGCCGAAATCGCCAAGGCCGGCCTGATCGGCGATGCCGCCTTCTTCGACTGGTGCGAGACGAACGGCGCCGCCGTGGTGGCTGGCGACCGGGAGGCGCAGGCCGAAGCAGTGCTGCGCGCCTGCGCCTTCAAGGCCATGGTGGTCGGCGATGACGAACGCGAGGAAAAGCCGAACGACGGGCGGGCGCTGCTGAACCTCGGCCACACTTTCGGCCATGCGCTGGAGGCAGAGCTGGGCTACGGCGCCATCCTGCATGGCGAGGCGGTGGCGACAGGAATCGGGCTGGCCTTCCGGCTGTCGGCGAAGCTCGGCTTGTGCACCCAGGCCGATGCGGACCGCGTGGTGGCGCACATGGCGGCGATCGGCCTGCCGTCGGAACTCACTCATCTCAACCGGCGGCTGTCGGCGGAAAAGCTGATCGCCCACATGCGCCGCGACAAGAAGATGCGCGACGGCCAGCTGGCCTTCGTGATGGTGAACGGCATCGGCCAAGCCTTCACCAAGCGCGACGTGCCGCCGGAAGCCGTGGTGGAGCTGCTGCGCGAGAACGGCTGCGAGGCGTAAGGGAGGCGGCGCGCGCCGCCTCCACCTCCCTCAGACCTTCTTCAGGAACTGGGTCTTCAGCACCAGGCCCTTGATTTTGTCGGCATTGCACTCGATCTCGCCGTCGTCGTCGGTCAGGCGGATGTTCTTGATCAGCGTCCCGCGCTTGAGCGTGGCCGACGTGCCCTTCACCTTCAGGTCCTTGATCACCTGAACCGAGTCGCCGTCGGCCAGGGCGGTGCCGTTGCTGTCCTTGGGCGGCACGCTCAATAGACCACGACGGAACGGATGCTCTCGCCACGATGCATC
>CAMDAM010000132.1 GCA_945888575.1 Asaia bogorensis
GTGCTCGCCGCCTTCGCGCGTGATGAGCGCCGTTCGGCGGAAGCGGGCCTGAAGTATTTCGTCCTCGGCGCGCTCGCCTCCGGCCTGCTGCTCTACGGCGTGTCGCTGGTCTACGGCTTCTCCGGCAGCATGTCCTTCGCCGAGATCGGCCGCGCCATGGCCGATCCGAAAACCGCCTCCCCGGGCCTCACCGTCGGCATCGTCTTCATCGTCGCTGGCCTCGCCTTCAAGGTCTCCGCCGTGCCGTTCCACATGTGGACGCCGGACGTGTACGAAGGCGCGCCCACCCCGGTCACCGCCTTCATGGGCACGGCGCCGAAGGTCGCCGCCATCGTCCTGCTGGTGCGCCTGCTGTCAGACCCGTTCGGCGCGCTGCTCGGCCAGTGGCAACAGCTGATCGTGCTGGTTTCGATCGCCTCCATGGCCCTGGGCTCGCTGGCCGCCATCGGGCAGCGCAACATCAAGCGCCTGATGGCCTATTCCTCCATCGGCCACATGGGCTACGCGCTGATCGGGCTGGCCGCCGGCACCGGCGCCGGCGTGCGCGGCGTGCTGATCTACATGCTCACCTACGTGTTCATGAACGCCGGCACCTTCGCCTGCATCATCGCCATGCGCCGCCAGGGCCGCAACGTGGAAGGGGTCAGCGACCTCTCCGGCCTCGGCCGCACCGATCCCGCCATGGCGCTGGCCATCGCCATCTTCATGTTCTCGATGGCAGGGATCCCGCCCTTCTCCGGCTTCTGGGGCAAGTACTTCATCTTCACCGCCGCCGTGCAGCAGGGCATGTGGCTGCTGGCCGTGGTCGGCGTGCTCACCAGCGTGATCGGCGCCTTCTATTACATCCGCATCATCAAGGTGATGTATTTCGACGAGCCGGCGGCCGCCTTCGATGCGCGCCCGGCCTCGCTCTCCTTCGTTGTCGGCGCCAGCGGGTTGTTCACCACCTTCTTCTTCCTCTTCCCTGCCCCCGTGGTGGCGGCGGCGGAGGCAGCGGCGAAGGTCCTGTTCCCGTGACCCGAGCCTCCAGCCGCCTCGCCTGGCGGCTGGAAGTGCACGAAGAGCTGCCCTCCACTTCCGACCTCGTGCGCGCCCGCGCCGAAGCCGGAGAGCCGGAGGGCCTCGCCGTTTTGGCCCGCCGCCAATCCAACGCCCGCGGCACCCGTGGCCGCGCCTGGTCCACGCCCACCGGCAACCTCGCCCTGTCGGTCCTGCTCCGCCCCCGCCTGCTCCTGCGGGAGGCCGCCCGCCTCTCCCTGCTCTGCGGCGCCGCCCTGGCCGAAGCCGTGGCATCCGTCCTGCCGCCCGGCCCGCGCCTCGCGCTGAAATGGCCCAACGACCTGATGCTGAACGGCCACAAGCTCTCCGGCATCCTGTTGGAAAGCCAAGGGGACGGGCAGGGGGGGATCGCCTGGGTCATCCCCGGCATCGGCGTCAACCTCGCCCACGCCCCCATCCTGCCAGACCGCATCGCCGCCTGCCTCGCCGACCACATGCCCGCACCCGACCCCGAGGCCTTCGCCCCCCTGCTGCTCGCCCGCCTCGCCCACTGGTATGGCGTGCTGCACGCCGACGGCTTCGCCCCGGTGCTGCAAGCCTGGCTCGCCCACGCTCAGCCCCCCGGCAGCCCGATGAGCCTCAAGCTGGGAGCAGAAATGCTGCAAGGCACCTTTGCGGGGCTCGACGCCGATGGCAGCCTGCTGATGTCCGCCGAGGGCACCGTCCGCCGCTTCACCACCGGCGAGGTCCTGCTCCCCGGCGACGGCTAGGAATACGGAGACCCGCGATGCTGCTCGTCGTCGATGCCGGCAACACCAACACCGTCATGGCGGTGCATGACGGCCACCACTGGGTCGGCCGCTGGCGCATCTCCACCAACGCCCAGCGCACCTCCGACGAATACGCCGTCTGGCTGCTCACCCTGCTGAACCAGGCCGGCATCAAGCGCGAGCTGATCACCGCCGCCGTCATCGGCACCGTGGTCCCCGCCGCCCTCTACGACATGCGCCGCCTCTGCCGCGACTGGCTGGACGTGGAACCCCTGGTCGCCAACGCCACGCTCGACTGGGGCTTCGACATCAAGGTGGACAACCCCAACGAGGTCGGCGCCGACCGCCTGCTCAACACCCTGGCCGGCCACAAGCACTATGGCGGCCCCGCCGTGGTGATCGATTTCGGCACCGCCACCACCTTCGACGTGATGGACAAGGACGGCGCCTATCTCGGCGGCGTCATCGCCCCCGGCATCAACCTCTCCATCGAGGCGCTGCACCGCGCCGCCGCCCGCCTGCCGCGCATCGGCATCGGCCGCCCGCAATCCGTCATCGGCCGCTCCACCGTGCCCGCCATGCAATCCGGCATCTACTGGGGCTATGTCGGCATGATCGAGGGCCTCGTCACCCGCATCCAGGCCGAGTATGGCGGCGGCCTCAAGGTGCTCGCCACCGGCGGCCTCGCCCCGCTCCTGGCCGAAGGCACCACCGTGATCGAGACAATCGATCCCGACCTCACGCTGGAGGGCCTGCGCCTGTTGGCAGGGCGCAACCCGGCCCCCATATTAAACCGGGACCGGTCACGCCTGATCGAACGGGACTAAACCCCGCGGGCGTTGACATTTCCCTGCCGCACGGTGCCTAACCCCCTGCCGGTTGGCTCCCGGCCGGCAACGTATATGAACCGCCTGTGTCGATCGCCCGGCTGTCCCGGCGATGGGCGCAGGCGCTGTCGTCCCCGGGTCCGGCCCTGCCAGGCCCGTGGCGCATGAATTGAAGGCGAAGCATGGACGCAGCGACTTCGGATCTGGCCTTCCTCCCCCTGGGCGGCACCGGCGAGATCGGCATGAACCTCAACCTCTACCGCTGTGCCAACACCTGGCTCGCGGTGGATTGCGGCATGGGGTTCGGCGGCGCGGAGAACCCGGAAGTGGACATCATGGTCCCCGACCCGGCCTTCATCGCCGAACGGCGGGACAGGCTGGCCGGCCTCGTCATCACCCACGCGCATGAAGACCATATCGGCGCCGTCGCCTGGCTCTGGCCGCAACTGCGCTGCCCCATCTATGCCACGCCCTTCGCCGCCGCCGTGCTGCGCCGCAAGCTGGGCGAGGCGCAGCTGACCAACCAGGCCAAGATCACCATCATACAGCCCGGCGGCAGCTTCCGCGTGGGCCCGTTCGACCTCACCTTCATCCGCATGGCCCATTCCATCCCGGAATCGCAGGCCCTGGTCATCCGCACCCCGGCCGGGATCGTGCTGCACACCGGCGACTGGAAGCTGGACGAATCCCCCCTCGTCGGCCCCCGCACCGACGAAGCCGCCCTGCGCGCCCTGGGCGACGAAGGCGTGCTTGCCATGGTCTGTGATTCCACCAACGCCATGGTGGAAGGCGAATCCGGCTCGGAAGGCGAGGTCCGCACCAGCCTTGCCGAGCTGATTGGCTCGCTGCGCGGCCGCGTGGCCGTCACCTGCTTCGCCAGCAACGTCGCCCGCGTCGAATCCGTGGCGCTGGCCGCCCGCGCCGCCGGCCGCTCCGTCGCCATCGTCGGCCGCTCGCTGCGCAACCTGGAGGCAGCGGCACGCGAATGCGGCTACCTGAAGGGCATCCCCCCCTTCCTCACCGAGGACGACGTCGCCGACATCCCCGACGACAACCTGGTCATCCTCATCACCGGCAGCCAGGGCGAGCCCCGCAGCGCGCTGTCCCGCGTGGCGCAGGATACCCACCCCCGTGTCGAACTCGGCGAAGGGGACACGGTGGTGTTCTCCAGCCGCATGATCCCCGGCAACGAACGCGCCATCGGCACCGTGCAAGACAACCTGGTGCGCCGCGGCGTCACGGTCCTCACGGACAATGACCACTTCGTCCACGTCTCCGGCCACCCCGCGCGTGATGAGCTGAAGCGCCTCTACGCCCTGGTGCGCCCGCGCATCTCCGTGCCGGTGCACGGCGAATGGCGCCACCTCTCCGCCCACGCCGCCCTGGCGCAGGAACTCGGCGTCACCCCGATCCTGGTGGAGGATGGCGACATCCTCTCGCTCGCCCCGGGCCGCCCGGAAGTGATCGATTCCGCCCCCATCGGCCGCCTGGTGGTGGATGGCAACCGCCTGGTGCCGCTGCAGGGCAGCGTGATGGGCGCCCGCCGCCGCATGCTGTTCAACGGCGTCGTCATCGCCTCCCTCGCCGTGGACGAAGCCGGCCGCCTGCGCGGCGCCCCCCGCCTCTCCGCCCCCGGCCTGTTCGACCCCGAGGACCCGGAGACGGACCGCATCCTGCGCGACTTCGCCGATTCCATCGCCGATCTGCCGTCCAACCTGCGCCGCGACGACGAATCGCTGATCGAGGCGGCGAAATCCGCCCTGCGCAAGGCACTCGGCCGCCGCCTGCAGAAGCGTCCGCTGGTGGACGTCCATCTCCTGAGGGTCTGAACCATGCATCCGGTCACAGGGGTCGCGATCTTCTTCGTGCTCTGGTGGATCGTGCTGTTCGCGGTCCTGCCATGGGGCACCCGCCCCGTCGCCGATCCCGATTCGGAAACCGGCTGGCGCGGCGCGCCGGAGCGGCCAAGCATGTGGCGCAAAGTGATCGCCACCACCCTCGTCACGGCCGTGATCTGGGTGCTGCTGTTCTTCGCCATCACCAGCGAAACGCTCAGCTTCCGCGACGGCGTACTGGCGATGCCCTGAAATTAGGCACAGCAGGCAGCTATCGCCTGAGAACGCGGCAAAACTCGCCTGAATGACGAAAAAACAGTCGTTTCAGCGCAAATTTTTCGTGGACGGGGTGGGGGGCTGAGGCCATCATCACGGCGAGGACGAGGCGTTGCCTCTTCCTGCCGTGTGACTGGCGTTTCCTCCCCAAACTTGGCCCGCTGCGCTGCCATGCGCGCGGGCCATCTTTTTTTTAGGGGAACGACATCTAGCTGTCACGTCTTTTCGTGCTCGCGATGGGCTGGGCGCGACATTTTTTTACGTCGGTTGCGTTGTGCGTTGCACAATATTGCGCGATCCGCTGCCTTCTGGCCTCCCGGCCGCGCGCGGGGTAGGGTGCGCGCCCCACCGTTCCCGGATGTGCCCCCGCGATGCGCCTTTCACGCAGCTTCATCCCCACGCTCAAGGAAACGCCGTCCGAGGCGCAGATCGCCTCCCACCGGCTGATGCTGCGCGCAGGCCTCGTGCGCCAGACCGCCGCCGGCATCTACGCCTGGCTGCCCGCCGGCCTGCGCGTTCTGCGCAATATCGAGCAGATCGTGCGCGAGGAGCAGGACGCCTCCGGCGCCCAGGAAGTGCTGATGCCCACGCTGCAATCCGCCGATCTCTGGCGCCAGTCCGGCCGCTACGACGGCTACGGCCAGGAAATGCTGCGCTTCAAGGACCGCCACGACCGCGAAATGCTCTACGGCCCCACCAACGAGGAGATGATCACCGACATCTTCCGCACGGGTGTGAAGAGCTACCGCGACTTCCCGCAGAACCTGTACCACATCCAGTGGAAGTTCCGGGATGAGGTGCGCCCCCGCTTCGGCGTCATGCGCGGCCGCGAGTTCCTGATGAAGGACGCCTACTCCTTCGATCTCGACCACGCCGGCGCCGTCGTCGCCTACCGCAAGATGATGCTGGCCTACATGCGCACCTTCCAGCGCCTGGGCGTCCAAGCCATCCCGATGGCCGCCGACACCGGCCCGATCGGCGGCGACCTCAGCCACGAATTCATCATCCTCGCCCCCACCGGCGAATCGCAGGTCTTCTTCGACGCCTCCTTCGAGAAGATCGACGTCTCCACTGCCCGCTACGGCTTCGGCAGCGACCAGGACCTGGCTGATTTCTACACCACCATGACCACGCCCTACGCTGCCACCGACGAGAAGCACGACGAGGCCGCCTGGGCCCAGGTGGCCGACAAGCGCGAAGGTCGCGGCATCGAGGTCGGCCACATCTTCTACTTCGGCACAAAGTACAGCGAGCCGATGGGCCTCAAGGTCGCCGGCCCCGACGGCCAGATGATCGTGCCGCACATGGGCAGCTACGGCATCGGCGTCTCCCGCCTCGCGGGCGCCATCATCGAAGCCCACCACGACGAAGCCGGCATCAAGTGGCCCGATTCCGTCGCCCCCTGGCGCGCCGCCATCCTCAACCTCAAGCCCGGCGACACCGCCTGCGACACCATCTGCGAGGAAGCCTACACGGGCCTCGCCGGCAACGCCCTCTACGACGACCGGCCGGACCGCGCCGGCGCCAAGTTCGCCGATGCCGACCTCATGGGCCATCCCTGGCAGATCATCGTCGGGCCGCGCTCGGCGGCCAACCGGCGCGTGGAGCTGAAGCGCCGCATGACCGGGGAGCGCGAGGAAGTCTCGGTTGAGGACGCGCTTGCCCGTGTGCTGAAGTAAGGGTCTTCTTTTTGTGAACAAAAAGAAGCAAAAAAACTTCATTCGTTTGCCGGCCACTGCCGCCCGATCAGGGGGGCGAGGCGGCAAGTCGGAAAAGTCTTTTTGCTTCTTTTTCTACAGAAAAAGAAGAATCCTTTGATGTTCAACGCCTTCGAACGCGCCGTCGCCGGCCGCTATCTGCGTGCCCGCAAGGGCGAGCGCTTCGTCTCTATCATTGCCATCTTCTCGCTGGTCGGCATCGCCCTCGGCGTCGCTACCCTGATCGTCGTCGCCAGCGTGATGACCGGCTTCCAGTCCGAAGTCGTCTCCCGCGTCCTCGCCGCCCGCGGCCACGTGGTGCTGCAGGCCTTCGCCGGCGAGAAGATCGAAGGCTACCGCAAGCTCACGTCAGACATCGCGGCCCTCCCCGGCGTCACCGCCGCCACCGCGGTGCTGGATGGCCAGGTCTTGGTCACCGGCGAACGCGGCGGCGGCACCGGCGCCCTGATGCGCGGCATCGCGGAAGCCGACCTGCGCGCCATGTCCCAGCTGCGCATCGTGGCCGGCTCCCTGAATGCCTTCACCGGGGAGGACGCCGTCGTAGTCGGCGCTGGCATGGCCAACAGCTTCCGCCTCGCCCCTGGCTCCCGCATCACCCTGGTCTCGCCCCAGGGCGTGGCCACCGCCTTCGGCACCATCCCCCGCGTCCGCGCCTACCGCGTCGCCGCCGTCTTCGATGCGGGCCTCGCGGATTTCAACAACAACGTCGTCTTCCTCCCCATGCAAGCCGCCCAGCTCTTCCTGAACACCGGCGACGCCGTCTCCGGCATCGAGCTGCGCGTGGCAGACCCATCCCGCGCCCGCGCCATGGTGGAACGCATCCGCCCCCTGCTCGGCACCCGCCAACTCCTGATGCGGGACTGGACGCGCGCCAACGACCAGATCGTCGCCGTGCTGCAGATCCAGAAGAACACCATGTTCATCGTGCTGGGATTGATCATCCTGGTCGCCGCCTTCAACGTGATCTCGTCGCTGATCATGCTGGTGAAGGACAAGCGGCGAGACATCGCCGTGCTGCGCACCCTCGGCGCCAGCGCCGGGTCGATGATGCGTATCTTCATCATGTGCGGCGCCTTCGTCGGCGTCGCCGGCACCGTGCTCGGCACAGTCCTGGGCGTCACCGTCTGCTGGAACCTCGAAGAGATCCAGCACGCGATCGAAAGCCTCACCGGCGGGCAGGTCTTCGATTCCTCGGTCTTCCTCCTCACCGCCCTGCCGAACAACGTCCACTGGCCCAGCGTCGCCCAGGTCGTCGGCCTCGCCCTGGCCCTCTCCCTCCTCGCCACCCTCTACCCCGCCTGGAAGGCCGCCAGCACCGACCCGGTGGAGGTGCTGCGCAATGAATAGCCCGGCCCTGGAACTGCGCGGCCTCGCCCGCACCTACCGCAGCGGCGAGACGGACCTGCACGTGCTGCGCGGCGTCGACCTCGTGCTGCACCCCGGCGAGATCGTCGCCCTCGTCGCCCCCTCCGGCACCGGCAAGTCCACCCTGCTGCACGCCGCCGGCCTGCTGGAACGCCCCGATGCCGGCCAGGTGCTGATCGCGGGCCGCGAAGCCGGCACGCTGGACGACGCCGGCCGCACCGCCATCCGCCGCGATTCCATCGGCTTCGTCTACCAATTCCACCATCTCCTGGGCGAGTTCACCGCGCTCGAAAACGTCATGCTCCCCCAGATGATCGCCGGCATCCCGCGCCCGAAGGCCGCCGAACGCGCCCGCGCCCTGCTCGCCGATTTCGGCCTCGCCGCCCGCACCGCCCACTTCCCCGGCAAGCTCTCCGGCGGCGAGCAGCAACGCGTCGCCATCGCCCGCGCCCTCGCCAACGCCCCCCGCATCCTCCTGGCCGACGAACCCACGGGGAACCTCGACGTCGCCACCTCCACCGTGGTGTTCGACGAACTGCTCGCCATGGTCCGCACCCACAACGTCGCCGCCCTCATCGCCACCCACAACCCCGACCTCGCCGCCCGCATGGACCGCACGGTCAGGCTGCGCGACGGAATCCTGCACGAAACCTGAGCCGCGGCGCCCCACCCTGCTACACTGCCCCCGATTGTCCGGGGCCTCCCAATGCCGCACGCCGATTTCGTCCACCTGCGCGTCCACTCCGCCTATTCGCTGAGCGAAGGCGCCATCAAGGCCGACAAGATCGCCTCCCTGGCGGCCGACGCCCGCATGCCCGCCGTCGCCATCGCCGACACCGCCAACCTCTTCGGCGCCATGGAATTCAGCCAGGCCTGCGCCAGCAAGGGCGTCCAGCCCATCATCGGCTGCCAAATCGCCCTCGCCCGCGAAGACAACCCCCGCCTCACGCCCGACAAGCTCGTCCTCCTCGCCCAGAACGCCGAGGGCCTCGCCAACCTCCAGCGCCTCTCGTCGGCCGGCTTCCTGGAAACCGAACCCCACCTCCCGTCCCAACTGCTCCTGGAGCGCATCTGCGAGCTGTCCTCCGGCCTCCTCCTCCTCACCGGCGGCAGCTCCGGCCCGCTCTCCCGCCTCCTCGCCGAAGGCCAGCTCCCGGCCGCCCAACTCCTCCTCGCCCGTCTCGCCGAAGCCTTCCCCGACCGCATCGCCATGGAGCTCAACCGCCTCGGCCTCCCCCACGAGCGCGCCGTCGAACCCGGCCTCATCCGCCTTGCCGACGAAGCCCGCATCCCGCTCGTCGCCACCAACCACTGCTACTTCGCCAAGCCCGAGATGCACGAGGCGCACGACGCCCTGCTCTGCATCGCCGAAGGCCGCACCCTGGCCGAACGCGATCGCCGCCGCGTCTCCCCGGAACAGTGGTTCAAGCCCGCCAAGGTCATGCGCGCCCTCTTCGCCGACCTCCCGGAAGCCTGCGACAACACCCTCGCCATCGCCCAGCGCTGCGCCATCATGGCCGAGCCCCGCAAGCCCATGCTCCCGGTCTGCCCCAAGGTCCGCGAAGGCGCCACCGAGGAGGAAACCCTCCGCCAGATGGCCCGCGAAGGCCTCGCCCGCCGCATGTCCCAGATCGGCGCCGCCCCCGAGCGCCAGAAAATCTACCAAGACCGCCTGGAATTCGAGCTGGACGTCATCGCCCGCATGGGCTTCCCCGGCTACTTCCTGATCGTCGCGGACTTCATCCAGTGGGCGAAAGGGCAGGGGATCCCCGTCGGCCCCGGCCGCGGCTCCGGCGCCGGCTCCGTCGCCGCCTGGGCGCTCACCATCACCGACCTCGACCCGCTCCAGTTCAACCTGCTCTTCGAACGCTTCCTCAACCCCGACCGCGTCTCGATGCCCGATTTCGACATCGATTTCTGCCAGGACCGCCGCGACGAAGTCATCGCCTATGTCCGCCGCGAATACGGCGCCGATCGCGTGGCGGGCATCATCACCTTCGGAAAACTGCAAGCCCGCGCCGCGGTTCGAGACACAGGGCGCGTCCTCGGCCTCCCCTACGGCCAGGTCAACAAGGTCGCCGAGCTCATCCCCAACAACCCCGCCAAGCCCGTCACCCTCCAGCAGGCCATCGACGGCGAGCCCAAGCTCCAGCAACTCCGCGTCGAGGATGAATCCATCCGCCGCCTGATCGAAATCGCCCTCCAGCTCGAAGGCCTCTACCGCCACGCCAGCACCCACGCCGCCGGCATCGTCATCGGCGACCGAACCCTCACCGAAATGGTCCCGATCTACCGCGACCCGAAATCCGATTCCCTCGTCACCCAATACTCCATGAAATACGTGGAGCAGGCCGGCCTGGTGAAGTTCGACTTCCTCGGCCTCACCACCCTCACCATCCTCCAGCGCGCCGTCGCCTTCCTGAAAAAGGAACGCATCCACGTCGACATCGACAGCCTCCCGCTGGACGACACCAAAACCTACGAAATGCTCCAGCGCGGCGATGCCGGCGGCGTCTTCCAGTTCGAAGGCCAGGGCATGCGAGACGTCCTGCGCCAGATGCGCCCGGACCGCTTCGAAGACCTCATCGCCGCCGTCGCCCTCTACCGGCCCGGCCCCATGGCCAACATCCCCGCCTACTGCCAGCGTAAGCACGGCGAGAAATGGGAAGCCCCGCACCCCGAAATCCACTCCGTCCTGGCCGAGACCTACGGCATCATGGTCTACCAGGAACAGGTGATGCAGATCGCCCAGACCATGGCCGGCTACTCCCTCGGCGGCGCCGACCTCCTGCGCCGCGCCATGGGCAAGAAGGTCCGCGCCGAGATGGACGCCCAGCGCGAAATCTTCGTCACCGGCGCCACCGGCCGCGGCATCCCCGGCCCGAAGGCCGAGGAAGTGTTCGACCTCATGGCCAAGTTCGCCGATTACGGCTTCAACAAATCCCACGCCGCGGCCTACGCGCTCGTCGCCTACCAAACCGCCTACATGAAGGCCAACCATCCCGAAGCCTTCATCGCCGCCTGCATGTCGCTCGCCATCTCCAACACCGACCGCCTCTCCGCCCTGCGCCAGGAAGCCAGCCGCATGGGCATCAAGCTTCTCCCGCCCGACATCAACCGCTCCGAAGCCGACTTCACCCTTGAAAGACAACCAGGCGGCAAGTTCGCCATCCGCTACGCCCTGGCCGCCGTGAAGAAAGTCGGTGAAGCCGCCATGCGCGCCGTCGTCGCCGCCCGCGGCATGGCCACCTTCGAAGACCTCGCGGACTTCGCCAGCCGCGTCGACCCCAAGCAGCTCAACCGCATGCAACTCGAAAACCTCGCCCGCGCCGGCGCCTTCGACGGCATAGAACCCGTCCGCGCCCGCGTCTTCGCCGCCGGTGAAACCATCCTCCGCCGCGCCCAGGCCCAGGCAGAGGAAAAAGGCAGCGGCCAGATCACCATGTTCTCCGGCGGCAACCGCCCGGAACCCCTGCGCATCCCCGAAATCCCCGATTGGGAACACATGGACCGCCTGGGCTTCGAGGCCGAAGCGATCGGCTTCCACCTCACCTCCCACCCGCTCGATGCCTACGAAGCAACCCTGAAACGCCTGCGCGTCGTCCCCAGCACCCAGCTCGAAACCACCGCCGCCCGCGGCAGCGCCCGCGTCAAGCTCGCCGGCTCCGTCGTGAACATCAAGGAACGCATCACCCGCTCCGGCAGCCGCATGGCTTGGGTGCGCCTCTCCGATGCCGGCGGCAGCTACGAAGTCACCTTCTTCAGCGAAACCCTCGGCCGCGGCCGAGACCTCCTCGTCGCCGGCAACTCCGTCGTCGTCACCGCCGATATCAAGATGGAAGGCGAAAGCCTGCGCATCACCGCATCCGACGTCCAGTCGCTGGACGGTGCGGCCGAAAAAGCCGGCGGCGGCATGCGCATCTGGCTCCAGGAAACCGCCGCCGTCCCCCACATCCAAACCCTGCTCACCCGAGAAGGGCAGGGCAGGGGCCGCGTCATCCTCATCCCCCGCCTGGAAGACGCCCAAGACGTCGAAATCACCCTCCCCGGCACCTTCAACGTCACCCCCCGCCTCGCCCAAGCCCTCAAGGTCCTCCCCGGCGTGGAACGCGTCGAAGACATGTAGGAAGGAACAGCAAGCACCTTCTTTTTGTGAACAAAAAGAAGCAAAAAAACTTCATTCATGGTGCTGAAGATAACCCCCGCGCCCGTGCCGTCATTGCGAGCAAAAGCGAAGCAATCCAGTGCTTCCCCCAAACCAACCCGCGACCCCCTACCGCGCCACCACCCCGACCCAGCCCACCCCCAGGCCCGACTGCCCCACTTCCCTCGTCATTGCGAGCAAAGCGAAGCAATCCAGTCCTTCCCCCAAGCCAACCCGCGAATCCCTACCGCGCCACCATCCCGACCCAGCCCCCCCAGGCGCGACTGCCCCACTTCCCTCGTCA
>CAMDAM010000133.1 GCA_945888575.1 Asaia bogorensis
TACCGCCTGCAGATCCCGCGCATGTTCGCCGCCCTGGTGCTGCTCTCGCTCGCCGGCATCGCCATCAACGCCGCCCTCTCCACCCTCGGCCGCCTCCTGCTGCGCCACCGCGGAGAGGCTTGAACCCGCGCCCCCACGCTGCCAAAACCACGCCAGCCAACGAGGACTCCATGACCAAAGACATGACCGAAGGCCAGCGCGCCTACGAGGCCAAGCGCGCCGCCAAGGCCGGCATGAGCCTGGATAAGTGGCTCGCCGCCAAGGAAAAGGAACGCGCCCAGGAAGCCCGCGCCCGCGAGGAAGCCACCAAGCCCCCGCCGCCACCGAAGAAGCCCGGCTTCTTCTCGAGGCTGCTGGAGAAGGCGCAAAAACCGTTGTAACCTCGCAGAGATCAGTTTTCCGCAGAAAGGTGCACTGTGCCCGGGTCTGATGAGGTAGCCGTTCGCCTTACCATGCTTGAAGTCCGTTGCGCTGAGATAGCCGACGCGCTTGCCGAAAGCATGTTGATCCAAGCCCAGTTCATGACCTGGGTGGCAAGGAACGCACAGTTTGAGGCTCCCAAGCAGGCCATCCAGGCAGTGGATTTTTCTCAGCGCTTGATCGATGAGCTTACACGCCTTGGTGACGCAAATCGGGCTTTCGTACAATCGCTGAAGGAGTCGCTGACGCAGCAACTAGATGCTGGAGATCTGCAGTGAGCGGGGCCGTTAACCGGATCGAGCGTCTCATGGCTGAAAATACGCAGCTTCGGGATCAACTGCGTGGCGGTGAACTTGCAGGTGGCGGCGGGCCTCCCCATGATCCAGCAATGGACGCGCGTGTGGCCCGGCTTGAGGAAGATATGAAGGAGGTCAAAACCGACATCCGTTCGGTCAAGACCGACCTTGCCGCTATTCGCGCCGACCTCGGCTACCTGAAGGGGCGCTTGGAGAACCTCCCGACGACATGGGTCATGGTAACCACGCTCCTCGGAAGTCAGGCCGCGTTGTTGGCCTTCGCATTTATGCTTCTGCGATATATGGCGCCGAAGTAGGCGCTAGCTCATCCGCGCCAGAAGCCCATCCTTGCGGATGAACGTGTGCTGGATCACCGCGCCCACATGCATCCCCAGCAGCACCACCATCGCGATCGCACCAATGAAGTGCATCTGCCCCAGGATCGGCGCCCACATTTCGCTCCGCCCGATCGGCGAGGGGATCGGCACCAGCCCGAACCAGGCCAGCGGAAACCCCCAGGCGTTGGAAGCCAGGAACCCCGTCACCGGCTGCACCAGCATCACCACATACAGCGCCCCGTGGTTCAGCCCGGCCGCGAGCTTCATCCAGCCCGGCATTTCCGGCAGCGGCGGCGGCGGATTGCGCCAACGCACCCACAGCCGCACCAGGGCGAGCACGAACACCACTACCCCGAAGCTCTCATGGATATTGAACAACCGGAACTTCAGCGCATCCGGCGGTTCCAGATAGGCGAACCAGATCCCGGTCACCAGGATCACCAGGATCGCCCCGGCGGTGAACCAGTGCAGCCATCGCGCGGGGGCGACATAGCGTCCTTCGGCGGCGGTCATGGGCGAAGCCTTCTCGTTGCGCGGGGCCGTCCCGCCACGGTCACATAATCCGCATGTCCGCCGCAACAATAGCCGCCCATGCCGATTGGAGCACCGACCCGCGCAAGCGCTGGATCGCGGTCGCCTGCCGGGATGGCGCCACATGGCACCTCGCCGCGCCGGAACCGGTGGGCGACCTCGCGACCTTCTCCGCCCGCCTGCTGCACCGCGCCGAAGGCGGCGCCGTCGCCCTCGGCGTCGATCTCCCCCTTGGCCTGCCCCGCGCCTTCGTCACCCGCCACGCCCTGCCGGGCACCTTCCCCACCTTCCTGCGCCGCCTCGACCCCGCCTTCCTGGAAGTCTGCGAGACGCTGGAAGAAGCCGGCCCCCACCGCCCCTTCTACCCCCGCCGCGGCCTGCGCGGCATGACCCGCGCCGCCCACGCCGAAGCCCTCGGCCTCGAAGGCGCGCACGAACTCTCCCGCCTCTGCGACCGCGCCACCGCCGAACGCCCCGCCGGCGCCCCCCTGTTCTGGACCCTCGGCGCCAACCAGGCCGGCAAGGCCGCGATCTCCGCCTGGCGAGACTGGCTCATCCCAGCCCTGAACACGCCAACCCCACCCCGCCTCTGGCCCTTCGACGGCCCCATCCACGCGCTCCTCACCCCAGGCACCCTCGCCGTCGCCGAAACCTACCCCGCTGAAGCCCTACGCCACCTCGGCCTGCGCCTCCCCGGCAGCAAGCGCCGCCAATCCGACCGCGCCACCCTCGCCTTCGCCCTCACCGCTGCCATGACCCGCCTCGGCGCAACCCCAGACCCGGCGCTGCAAGCCCAACTGCAAACCGGCTTCGGCCCCCACCCCGACGGCGAAGACCGCCTGGATTGCATCCTCGGCATACTCGCCGTCATCAACGTCCTGGCAGGCCACCGGCCAGACACCCCACCCGCCGACCCCTGGCTCACCACCTGGGAAGGCTGGGTCCTCGGCCAGACAGCCCTCCCGCGCGAATAACCGCGCCGGTGGGCATGAATGATGTCGCAATGGGGGAAAATGCTGGTGCCGACGGTCAGGATTGAACTGACGACCTACTGATTACGAATCAGTTGCTCTACCACTGAGCTACGTCGGCCCCATGCAGGCGGCCTTGGCCAAGGCCGCGCATATACCCCCATGCCCCGCCCGTCGCAACCGCGTATCGCGCAGTTCAGGCTACGGGCGGCGTCAGCTCCAGCTGCGGCGCCGGCTTGCGGATCGCCCCGATCAGGCTCCGCACCTCCGCCCGCGCCGCCACGTGGCTCATCCCCATGCTGATCCCCAGCCCCGCCTCCTTCACGTCCATCAGCGTCAGCCCCTGCAGGTAGAGCTCCCGGAAAATCACCCGCTCGCCGAACCCCCGCACCGTCCGGAACCCGATCCGCTTGGCCAGCGCATCCAGCGTCGCCCCCACATCGCGCTTGTTGCGCGCCTCGGAGGCGCCGAGCCGATTCCGCATCACAATCCAGTCGATCCGCCCCCGATCCCGCGAAAAGCGCCGCTTGCGCGCCTCCCACACCATCTCGCTGTAGATGCTGGGCTGCACGATGTCGTGCCGGTCCGGGTCCACCTTCGCCAGCATCGCAAAATCCACGAAGCTGTCATTGATCGGCGTCACCAACGTATCCGCATGCGCATGCCCCAACCGAGAGAGATAGGTGTCGCTCCCGGGGCAGTCGATCACCACGATCTCGCAACGCCGCACCAAATCGTCCAGCGCCGCCCCGAAGCGCTCGCGCTCCTCGGCCTCAGCATCCGCCCGGCTGTCCCGCTCGCTGCGGTGCACGGCCGCGCGCAGCGGCATAGGCAGCGCGACGCCCTTGGCCGCTGCGAACGCCTCGCGTGCCGCCAGATACCCGCCCAGCGTCGCCTGCCGGGCATCCAGGTCGATCGCCCCCACCCGGTAGCCGTCGCGCAGCAACCCCACAATCAGGTGCATCGCGGCGGTGGACTTGCCGGATCCGCCCTTCTCGTTGCCCAGAACAATCACCTGCGCGCGCTGCTCGATCGAAACCGTGGCCACTTGCTGCTCCCAAGGTGCGCGGCCCACCCGTCGGAAAGGGCGCCGCGCGATCACCCGCGCCTTATGCCAAGCCGCTTCCGCAGCGTCCACGCACGCCGGCGGTTGCCACCTACCTGTCGGCGGGCCGCTCGGCGCGCAGCAGCATGATGGCCCGCCGCAGCCGCATGATCCCGGGCCGGATCTGCCCGTGCGCGCACAGCCTGTCGCCCTCGGCGGCCAGCAGATCGGCCTCCGCCGGCACGGCCCCGCGCGCCAGCCGCAATTGGCCCGCCCGCGCCGACAGCTCCTCGCAATACGCGCGCGTGTGGGTGATCACCCGGGGGATGTCGCCCACCCCATCGCCCTGCACCCGCACCACGCCCCCGCGCGGCCAGGCCATCGCCTCGGCCCGGGCCGCATCCGCGGGCACAATGGCCAACATCGCGGCCAGCAGCGCCCCCCGCCGCATCACGCTGCCGCCTTGGGCGCAACAGCCGGGTCCGCGGCCTGCAGATGCAGCACCGCCTTCAGCCCCGGCGCGTTGTCCTCCAGCCGCAGCGTCCCGCCATGCAGCATTGCCACCGCCTGAACCAGCGCCAGCCCCAGCCCGGAACCAGGCGTGCTGCGCGCCGCCTCGCCGCGGAAAAACCGCTCCGTCGCCCGCTCGCGATCCTGCTGCGGAATGCCCGGCCCGTCATCGGCCACCACGATCTCGATTGCCCCACCCGCCACCGCCTGCGCCGAAAGCCGGATGACCCCCTGCGGCGGCGAGAACTTCATCGCGTTGTCCAGCAGGTTGGCAATCGCCTGCTGGATCATGTCGCGGTCGCCGAACACCAGTGCCTGCGGCGGAATCCGTGCGGCCAGCGTCTGCCCGGTCTCCTCCGCCGCCGCCTCATACAACTCAGCCAGATCCGTCAGCAGCGGCGCCACATCCACCTGAGTGAACGCCGAACGGCGGGACCCGGCCTCGATCTCCGCGATCCGCAGCAATGCCTGGAAAACCGCCACGATCCCGTCCAGGTCGCTCTGCGCCCGCTCGATCGCCTGGCGCAAATCGGCCTCGCTGCGCGCCGTCGTCGCCGCGTCCTCCAGCCGCATGCGTGCCCGCGTGATCGGCGTGCGCAAATCGTGCGCGATGGCGTTGGAAACCTGCCGCACCCCGTCCATCAGCCGCGCGATGCGGTCCAGCATGTCGTTGATCGTCTCGGCCAGCACGTCGAACTCGTCGCTGTGCCCGGTCACTTTCACGCGCCGCCCGAGGTCTCCCGCGCTCACCGCCGCGGCGGTGGCGGAGATGTCGGCCAGCGTGGCGCGGAACAGCCCGCGCACCGCCATCGCCCCCACCGTGCCCAGCAGCACCGCGATCACCGCCGCCCACAGCATCGCATCGGCCACGATGCCGCGCAGCTGCACGCGCGATTCCACGTCCCGCCCCACCAGCAGGTGCATCCCGTCAGGCAGCTCCTCGTGATGAACCCGCGCCAGCGCCCGCAGCCCGCCGCGGTCGATTCGCAGGTCGCTCCACTCGAATTCCGCAGGCACGGCGGCTGGCCACCGGTCCAGGTTCCCCGCCAGCCGCTTCAGCCCCGCATCCACCAGCAGGTAAACGGAATCATCGTCGATGTTGCCGGCAATGCGCTGCTCGATCGTGTCGATCAGCGCCGGCACCCCTCCTTCGGCCAGCCGGTCCACCAGCCCCTGCGTGTCCAGCAGGATCGCCGCCTCGTTCTGCCGGTCCAGCAGCCCGGCGGTGGACCACCACAGGAACGCCGCCAGCGCGAGCGAGCTGGCGCCGAACAGGCAGGCATAGATCATGCCGAACCGCACGCCGGCCTGGCCGAAGAACCCCCCCAGCCCGCCCTCCGGCCGTGGTGCCGGCCGCCAGGCCTCGGCCGGCCGCTCGCCCGGCGGGTCGCTCATCACGTGCCCTTTCCGGCCCGGCGCCTCAGGGGGCCTCGGTGCGCAGCATGTAGCCGGCGTTGCGCACGGTATGGATCAGCGGCGTGGCGAAGGGCTTGTCCACCTTCTGCCGCAGGCGGGAGACGTGCACGTCGATCACGTTGGTCTGCGGGTCGAAATGGTAGTCCCACACGCCCTCCAGCAGCATGGTGCGCGTCACCACCTGGCCGGCATGGCGCATCAGGTATTCCAGCAGCCGGAACTCGCGCGGCTGCAGATCCACCTTCTGCCCCGCCCGCTTCACGCTGCGCGACAGCAGGTCCATCTCCAGGTCGCCCACCACCAGCTTGGTCGCCGGCCCCTCGCTCTTGCCGCGCCGGGTCAGCGCCTCCACCCGGGCCAGCAGCTCGGCGAAGGCGAAGGGCTTGGTCATGTAGTCGTCGCCGCCCGCCTTCAGCCCGCGCACCCGGTCATCCACCTGCGCCAGGGCGGAGAGGAACATCACCGGCGTGGCGTTGCCCTGGCTGCGCAGCGTCTCCAGCAGCCGCAGCCCGTCCACCCCGCCCGGCAGCATCCGGTCCAGCACGATCGCGTCGAACTGCTCGCTGGCCGCCAGGAACAGCCCGTCGCGCCCGTTCGCGGTGTGCTCCACCACATGCCCGGCCTCGCGCAGCCCCTTCACCACGAAGCCGGCCACGTCCTTGTCGTCTTCCACCACCAGGATGCGCATGGGTCAGTTCTCCTGCACGTTGGGCCGCCGGCCAACCGCCACGGTCAGCTCCACCGTCTGTCCCTGGCGCCGCACCGCCAGCTTCACCGGATCACCCGGCGGCGTTCCCGCCACCGCACGGATCAACGCGCGGGAGGTCAGCACAGATTCGCCGTTGATCCCCGTCACGATATCGCCTGGCCGCAGCCCGCCGCGCGCCGCCGGCCCACGCGGCTCCACCGCCGCAATGCCCACGCCGGCCGGCGTGGCGCCCGCCGGGCCTGTCGCCGCCTGCACATCCTGCAGCGAAACGCCCAGCCAGCCGCGCTCCACCCGCCCCTTGCTGCGCAGCTCGCCCACGATCCGCCGCGCCAACTCGCTGGGAATGGCGAAGCCGATGCCCACAGAGCTGCCGGTGGGCGAATAGATCGCCGTGTTCACCCCCACCACCTCGCCATCCGTGTTGAACAGCGGCCCGCCGGAATTGCCCGGGTTGATCGGCGCATCGATCTGCAAAAAATCGTCGAACGGGCTGGTGCCGATGTCGCGCCCGCGTGCCGAGATGATCCCGGCCGAAACCGAGCCGCCCAGCCCGAACGGATTGCCCGCCGCCAGCACCCAGTCGCCCACCTCGGCCTCCTGGCTGTCGCCCCAGGCCGCCACCGGCAGCGGCTTCGGCGCATTCACCTTGATCAGGGCCACGTCGGTCAGCTCATCGCTGCCCACCAGGCTCGCCGACAGCCGCGTGCCGTCATGCAGGCTCACCATGATGCGCGTCGCCGTGCCCGCCACATGGTGATTGGTCACAATGTAGCCCTCGGGGTCGATAATGAAGCCGGACCCCGCCGCCGTGGTCTCCTGCTGGCGCTGGCGCTGGCGGAAGCGCTCACGCAGCTGGCGCTGCACCTCCGGCGGCAGCATCGAAAGCGGGTCCTTGCCGGCCGCCACCGTCTCGGTCACGGCGATGTTCACCACCGTCGGCATCACCCGCTTCACCAGCGGCGCGAAGCTCTGCGGCGCCGCGCGCGCGCCGGCCCGTCCTGGCAGCGCGGCCAGGGCGGCGGCAGAGGCAGCCGCCGCCAGGATGCGGCGCCGCGGCAGGGAGGGGCAGGTGGTCATGGCAGTCTCAGGCATGGCATTCGTCTCTCCTGGCCCAGGTCACACTCTAGGACTGGTCCGGTGCGCGTGGGTTCCATTCCAACGGCCGCACCGATCCGGGCATCCAATCGGCACCGGAAAGGTGGTGCCGCCGAAGGCCCACAACAAGTTACGGTCACGACACCTGCCCGGATGCGGGGGCCGAGGGATCCTCCGGCCAGTCATGCCTGGGATAGCGCCCGCGCATATCCTTGCGCGCATCCGCCCAGGCCCCGCGCCAGAACGCCGCCAGGTCCCCGGTGATCGCCACCGGCCGCCCCGCCGGCGAGAGCAGCGCCAGCCGCAGCCCGATGCGCCCGCCGGCCAGCTTCGGCGTCTCGCGCAGCCCGTAGAAATGCTGCGCCCGCGCCTCGGCCAGCGGCACCGGCTGGGTGTAGTCCACCGCCGCCCGCCCCTTCGGCAGCGGCAGGTGCGTCGGCAACTCCCGATCGAGGCGCTGCAACCGCGCCCAGCCATCCTCCAGCCCCGCCAGCACCGCCCGCAGCGCCTCGGCCATATCCAGCCGCGCCAGGTCCGCCACCCGCGAGAACCCACCGAGCTGCGCCGCCAGCCACCCCCGCTCCGCCGCCAGCGCCGCGTCGGAGAGATCGGGCCAGCCCCCCTCCGGCTCCAACCCGCGCATCAACGCCACCCGCGCCTGGAATTGCCGCGCCGCATCGCTCCACGGCAGCTGCGCCAGGCTCGCCACCGACGCCAATGCCGCCGCCGTCTCGGCAGGGTCAGCCACCTCGGTGCGATCCTCCAGCACCAGCGCCCCCAACCGCCGCCGCCGCCGCGCCAGCACAGACCCGGTGGCGGGATCGAGCCCAGATTCCACCGCCTCCGTCACCCGCGCCGCCACCGCATCCGGCAGGTTCGCCACATCCAGCACGGCGGCCAGCTTGATCCGCGCCCCCGTCTTCACCTCCAGGCTCGCCACCGCCAGCAGGTTCGCCCGCGCCAGCGGATCGGAAACCGCCAGCCGCGCCCCCCCGCCGCCCGCCATCCGGAAACTCCCCGGCTCCCCGCGCCGCTGCGCGATCCGGTCCGGAAACCCCGCCGCGATCAACCGCGCCGGATCGCCCTCCCCATTTGCTCCCATGGGCGCCTCCCGCACCCGCAACCGCCGCTTGTACTGCGAAGCCGCCCGGTTGATGCGCGAAACCGCCCCCCGATCCGCCGCCTCATGCCCCGCCAAAGCCGCCAGCCGCAGCCCGATATCCGCCGGCGCATCCGGCGCCCTAAGCGGATCGCGCTCCTCCAGAATGGCCGCCAACTCCGCCGCCATCGAAGCCTCGCCCGGGGACCGCGCCGCCAGCATCATCGCCGCCAGCCGCGGATGCGCCCCCAGCCGCGCCATCTCCCGCCCCAGCCCGGTGATCCGGCCCGTCCCATCCAGCGCCCCCAACTCCCCCAGCAACGCCTGCGCCGCCGCCAGGGCCCCCGCCGGCGGCGCATCCGGAAACGGCAAATCCCCCGGCGCCGCACCCCAGGAGGCACAATCCAGCGCCAACCCCGAAAGCTCCGCCTGCAAGATCTCCGGCCGGTCGAACGCCGGCAGCCCGCGATGCAACGCCGTCGTCCACAGCCGCACCGCCACGCCAGGCCCCTCGCGCCCCGCCCGCCCCGCCCGCTGCTCCGCCGCCGCCCGGCTGATCCGCACCGTCACCAGCCGCGTCAGCCCCGTCGCGGGATCCAGCTGCGGCGCCCGCCGATACCCCCCATCCACCACGATCCGCACCCCGGGCACGGTCAAGGACGTCTCGGCGATCGACGTCGCCAGCACCACCCTTCTGCCATCCGCCACCCGCAACGCCCGATCCTGCTCCGCCGGCGGCAACTCCCCATGCAGCGGCAACACCAGCGCCCCGCACCCCGCCAACGCCGCCTCCGTCTTCCGGATCTCCCCCATCCCCGGCAGGAACGCCAGGATATCGCCCTGGTGCTGCGCCAACGCCCCCCGGATCGCCTTCGCCATCGCATCGGCGAGATCACGAAGATGCGGCACATCCCGCCCCGCATGCCCCACCGCCACCGGATAGGCCCGCCCGGCGCTCTCGATCACCTCCGCCTCCAGCAACGGCCCCAGCCGCGCCCCATCCGCCGTTGCACTCATCGCCAGCAGCCGCAATTCCGGCCGCAACCCGCGCTGCAGATCCAGGCAGAATGCCAGCGCCAGGTCGGCATCCAGCGCCCGCTCATGCACCTCATCCAGGATAACCGCCGCCACCCCCTCCAACCCGGGGTCGGACTGCAACCGCCGCACCAGCAGCCCCTCGGTCACCACCTCGATCCGCGTCGTCGCCGAAACCGCGCTGTCCAGCCGCGTGCGATACCCCACCGTCTGCCCCACGGGCTCGCCCAGCAGGAACGCCATCCGCGTCGCCGCCGCCCGCGCCGCCAGCCGCCGCGGCTCCAGCATCACGATCCGCCCCTCGCCCACCCACGCCTCGCCCAGCAGCGCCAGCGGCACCAGCGTCGTCTTGCCCGCCCCTGGCGGCGCGATCAGCACCGCATTCGGCCGCGCCAGCAGCGCAGCCCGCAACGCCGGCAGGCACTCCGCCACCGGCAAACCGATCACGGCATCGTCTGGGAATGAATAGGTCACCGCCCGCCCATAGCACCCCACGCCGTCCACGACACAGGAGGGAAATTCTGTTATCCCCCGCGCCAATGACCGCGCGCCTCCTCGCCCCGCTCCTCCTGCTCGCCGGCCTCGCCGCTTCCCCGGCGCAGGCCCTGGAAAGCAACGTCGCCACCAGCCCCCGCGCCCAGGTCAGCCTCGTCTCGGAATCCGACACCTTCCAGCCCGGCCAGCCGCTCCGCATCGGCCTGCGCCTGCGCATGGCCCCGGGCTGGTACACCTACTGGCGCAACCCCGGCGACGCCGGCGCCCCCGCCGAGCTCGATTTCCAGTTCCCCGAAGGCGCCACCGCCGCCCCCATCGCCTGGCCCACCCCCGCCCGCCACCCCACCGGCCCGGTGATGAGCTACGGCTACGAGGGCGAAATCCTCCTCCCCGTCACCCTCACCCTCGCGTCCACCCTCCCGGCCGAGCCCCTCACCCTCCAGCTCCACGCCACCTGGCTGGTCTGCGAGCGCATCTGCGTCCCCGAGGAAGCCGACTTCACCCTCACCCTCCCGCCCGGCATCCCCACCCCATCCGCCCAGGCCCCCCTCTTCACCACGGCAGACGCCAACACCCCACACACCGCCGCCACCAACACCCCCTGGCAGGCCGAAATCTCCCCCGAAGGCCTCCTCTCCCTCCGCCTCCCGGGGCTGGACGCCACCCAGGTCCGCGAGGCCTGGTTCGCCCCCTATGCCTGGGGCCAGGTGGAACACAGCGCCCCGCAAACCCTCACTGCGGCCGAGGGCGGCTTCACCCTCGCACTCCGCCCGGCCGCCGAATTCCGCCACCAGGCCGGCCTCGCCGGTATCGTCGTCGTCACCGACCACACCGGCCGCACCACCGCGATGGAACTCGCCGCCACGCCGGGCCCGACGGCCATCCCCGCCGCCACCCTGCCGCTCTGGCAACTCGTCGCCTTCGCGCTCGCCGCCGGCATGATCCTGAACCTCATGCCCTGCGTCTTCCCGGTGCTGGCCATGAAGGCCATCGGGCTGGCCGCCCTCGCCGGCAAGTCGCGCGGCGCTGCCCTCGCCCAGGCCGGCGCCTACACCGCGGGCGTGCTGTTCACCTTCCTGGCGCTCGCCGGCACGCTGGTGGCCATGCGCGCCGCCGGCAGCGTCGTCGGCTGGGGCTTCCAGTTCCAATCCCCGGTCTTCGTCGCCGCCACCGCCTGGCTGCTGCTGGCCATCGGCCTCAACATGTCCGGCCTCTACGCCATTGGCGGCGGCAGGGTCGCCACACTCGGCGCCGGCACCACGCAGAAGGGCGGCCTCCTCGGCAGCTTCCTCACCGGCCTGCTCGCCGTCCTCGTCGCCACCCCCTGCACCGCCCCCTTCATGGGCGCCGCCATCGCCGGCGCCCTCGCCGCCCCGCTCGCCGTCACCCTGCTCGGCTTCCTCGCCATGGGCGCCGGCTTCGCGCTGCCCTACGTCCTCTTCGCCGCCATCCCCGGCTTCGCCCGCATGCTGCCCCGCCCCGGCGCCTGGATGGACATCCTGCGCCAGGCCCTCGCCTTCCCGATGTATGCCGCCGCCGTCTGGCTGCTCTGGGTCGTCAGCCTCCAGGCCGGCCCCACCGGCGTGCTCACCACCGCCAGCGGCATGCTCCTCGTCGCCTTCGCCCTCTGGGCCGTCGGCCTGTCCCAGAGCCGCGGCGGCAGTTGGCGCCGCCTCGGCACCGCCTCTGCCCTCCTCGCCGGCCTCGGCGCCATCGCCGTCCTCACCACCCTGGCCACCAGCCCCTCGGCCACCGCCGCCGCGCCCTCCAACCAACCGCAGCCAGACGCGTCGGAGCCCTTCACCCCCCGCCGCCTCGCCGAACTCCGCGCCGCGGGCACCCCCGTCTTCGTCAACATGACCGCCGCCTGGTGCGTCACCTGCATCGTCAACGAACAGGTCGCCCTCGCCCAGCCCGCCATCCGCCAGGCTTTCGCCGCCGGAAACATCACCTATCTCAAGGGCGACTGGACCCGCCGCGACCCGGCGATCACCGAATACCTCCGCGCCCTCGGCCGAGACGGCGTGCCCCTCTACGTCCTCTACCCCGGCAAGGCCGCCGCCCCCGTCATCCTGCCCCAGATCCTCACCGAATCCCGCCTGCTCCAGGAACTCGCCCGCACCCAACAGGGAGACCAACCGTGACGCTCCGCCGCCGCCACCTTCTCGCCCTGCCTGC
>CAMDAM010000134.1 GCA_945888575.1 Asaia bogorensis
CATCCGCTTGCGCGCGTGCCGACCGATCAGCAAACGAATAAAAGTTTTTTGGTTCTTTTTTACAAAAAAGAACCCCTTGCTTCCTTCAACACCCGCACCACCGCCTCCGCCCCTTCTTCAGCGGACCGGTCATTCATCACCCGCGCCACTCGCACCCCGTCCGGCAGCCCCACCTCGCGCGCCAACCGCCGGGCAATATCCTCCGCTGTCTCCCGCCCCCTTGCCGCCAACCGCTTCGCCAGCACCTCCACCGGCGCCGTGATCTCCAGCGCCAAGGTGGGAAACTTCAAGGCCGCCTCTGCGATCTTGGCCCGCGAGATATTCGCGATCACCACCCGCCCGGCCGCCACATCCCCGGCCACATCGGCCGGGATCCCATATCCCAGCCCATGCGCCTCCCAAGACAGCGCATAGGCTCCCGCATCCCGCCGCGCCGCGAACTCAGCCGGCGTCACGGGATCATGATCCTCACCCTCCGCCTCTGCCGGGCGCGTGATCTCGCGCCGCACGAACCGAAAGCGCGGGTCGTCGCCAAGCATCTCCCGGGCACGGGCCATCAACGTATCCTTGCCCGCCCCGGAGGGCCCAACGACGACCACAAACATGCAGGCTTACTGCGCGACGGAACGCGAGGTCGGCACAATCCGCTGCACCACAGTGCCGGACCGGTCGAGCAACGCCGGAATCCGCGGCCCGATCGTGTTCTTCCAGAAATCGCTCTCGTACACGTCCTTGTAGAGCTGCACCCGCTGCTCCTCGCTCTCGAAGCGCCGGATCCACACGTAGACGCTCTCATCCGTCTCGCCGCGGAAAGACCCGGTGATCACCATCCCCTTGCCCACCTGGAACGGAATGATCTCCTTCTCCATGCACTCCAGCCACTCGGCCATCTTGCCCGGCTGGATCTTGTATTGGCGCAGTTCATAAAAAGCGGCCATGGACTCATCCCCCATTTGATTGGCCCAATGATCTTGCCGGCCCCGCCTCAAACCCGCAAGAAGGGTGCAGTTCCCGATCGAAGGTTCACCACGGAGCCACGGAGGGCACAGAGAAGGCACGGAGGCACCAGGCATGCTTTCGCACCACAGCGACCTGACCGACCGCATCATCGGCGCCGGCATCGCCGTGCACCGCGCCCTCGGCCCCGGCCTGCTGGAATCCGCCTACGCGCAATGCCTGACCCTGGAACTGCAAGCGCTCGGTCTCCCAACACGCAGCGAAGTCCCCATCAACCTCACCTTCCGCGGCCACGCCATCCCAGCGGCCTACCGCCTGGACCTTGTCGTGGCCCAACAAGTCATTGTTGAGGTCAAGGCCATCGACCGCCTCCTCCCCATCCACGAAGCCCAACTTCTCACCTATCTCCGCCTGACGGGCCTCAAGGTCGGCCTCCTCATGAACTTCAACGTCACCCGCCTCGCCCACGGCCTGAAGCGGATGGTCAACACCTAAAGCTCCGTGCCTTCTCCGCGTCCTCCGCGCCTCCGTGGTGAGTCTTCCTTCTCCGTCGCCTCAACGACATAGCGATTTGGCCCCACCGCCCTCTCCGCGCTACCCTTCCGTCAGACTCTCGCACGGGAAGCCCGCCATGTTCACCACCCGCCCTGAAATCGCCGGCACCTTCGGTGTCGTCGGCACCACCCACTGGCTCGCCAGCGCGGTTGCCATGGCCGTGCTGGAGCGCGGCGGCAACGCCTTCGACGCCGCCGCCGCCGCCGGCTTCACCCTGCAGGTCGCCGAACCCCACCTCAACGGCCCCGGCGGCGACGCCCCCATCATCATCCACGACGCGAAAGCCAACCGGCAACACGTCATCTGCGGCCAGGGCGGCGCCCCCGATGCCGCCACCCCCGCCAAGTTCGCCGAACTGGGCCTGGATCTCGTCCCCGGCACCGGCCTCCTCCCCGCCGTCGTCCCCGGCAGCTTCGATGCCTGGATGCTGATGCTGCGCGACTGGGGCACGATGGAATTCGCCGACATCATCGAATACGCCATCGGCTACGCCCTGAACGGCGTCCACCTCGTCCCGCGCATTCCCGCTGCCATCGAATCGATGCGCCCGATGTTCGAGCAGGAATGGAAAACCTCCGCCGAGGTCTGGCTCCCCGGCGGCAACGTACCCGCCCCCGGCGCCCTGTTCCGCCGCCCCGCCCTGGCCGCCACCTGGCAGCGCCTGGTCCGCGAAGCCAGCGGCGCCACCCGCGAAGCCCGCATCGACAGCATCCGCAACGCCTGGTACCGCGGCTGGGTCGCCGAAGCCATCGGCCGCTTCTACGGCACGCAGGATATCCTGGATTCCTCCGGCCGCCGCCACCGCGGCCTGCTCACCAGCGATGACATGGCCCGCTGGGCCGCCTCCGTCGAAGACCCCGTGTCCTACGACTACCACGGCCACACCGTCCTGAAGGTCGGCGTCTGGAGCCAGGGCCCCGCCCTCCTCCAATCCCTCGCCCTCCTCAAGGGCTTCGACATCGCCGCCATGGACCCGAACGGCCCCGAGTTCGTCCACACCCTCACCGAGGCCATGAAACTCGCCTTCGCAGACCGCGAGGCCTATTACGGCGACCCCGAGCAGGTCCAGGTCCCACTCGATCACCTGCTCAGCGACGCCTACAACGATGAACGCCGCAAGCTCATCACCGACCGCGCCAGCACCGAACTCCGCCCCGGCACCATCCCCGGCTTCACGGCGCAGGTCGATCTCGCCGCCGCCGTGAAGCGCATCGAACTCCTCACCCGCGCCCCCGGCGTCGGCGAGCCCACCGTCGCCCGCCTCGGCGCCATGGGCGGGGATACCTGCCACGTGGACATCATCGACCGCTGGGGCAACATGGTCAGCGCCACCCCCTCCGGCGGCTGGCTGCAATCCTCCCCGGTCATCCCCGAGCTCGGCTTCCCGCTCTCCACCCGCGGCCAGATGTTCTGGCTGGAACCCGGCCACCCCAACACCCTGGCCCCGCGCAAGCGCCCGCGCACCACGCTCTCCCCCAGCATGGCGCTGCGCGACGGCAAGGCTTGGCTCAGCTTCGGCACCCCGGGCGGCGACCAGCAGGACCAGTGGCAGCTGGTCATGTTCCTGCGCATGGTCCACCACAACCTCACCATCCAGCAGGCGATCGACGCCCCCTGCTTCCACTCGGAACACTTCACCAGTAGCTTCTGGCCCCGAGTCGCCCGCCCCAACAAGCTCGTCCTTGAAGGCCGCTTCGACACCTCGGTCCGCGACGCCCTCATCGCCCGCGGCCACGAAGCCAGCCTGGGCGAGCCCTGGAGCGAAGGCCGCCTCTCCGGCGCCCGGCTGGAGCCGGATGGCCAGATGTTCGCCGGCGCCAACCCGCGCGGCATGCAGGGCTACGCCATCGGCCGGTAATCTCCCGATCACAATTTGGGAATATGCGGCCGTTGGGCACTCGCACCGGGTGCCCACGGCCGCACGCCGTGCGATAAAGACGCGGCGGCACGGTGCGTGCCCGGGCAAGGAAACGAACCGATGGCTGGCAGCATCTTCCTGCGCAAAACCGAAACTTCGGTCGGTGAATCCAACACCACGATCAACATAGAGATCGTCCGCTCCGGCTCCACCGCCGGCGCCGTCACCATCCAATACGGCATCTTCGCCGACTCAGCCACGCCAGGCCTGGACTACACCGGCACCAACGGCAGCATCGTCATGCCCGCCGGCGCCAGCTCCATCCTCGTCCCCATCCAGATCAGCAACGACGCGCTGGCCGAAGACAGCGAACTCTTCACCTTCACCCTCATCAGCACCATCGGCGCCGAGCTCTCCGCCCCGCGCACCAACCGCATCACCATCCTGGACGACGAAACCCCCGCCCCGCCCCCGCCGGCCGAGCCCCCCCTCGTCTCCCCCTACGACACCACGCTGACCACCCTCGTCTCCGACCTCGCCCGCCCGGTCCGCTTCGCCTTCTCCCCCGTCGATTCGCAAACCATGTACATCGCGGAAAAAGACGGCGTGATCCGCGTCGCCAACCTCGCATCCGGCGAAATCTCCACCTTCCTCGACCTGCGCCAGCAGGTGAACAACGCCGGCGACCGCGGCCTGCTCGATGTCGCCCTCCACCCCGATTTCGCCGCCAACCCCTATGTCTACGCCTTCTACGTCGCCGAGCCCCTGGATGCCCCGGCCAGCGGCGCCTCAGGCCGTGACGGCGTCGGCAACCGCTTCGCCCAGATTGTCCGCTACACCGCCGATGCCTCCACCGGCTACCGCACCACCGACCCCGACAGCGCTGTCATCCTCGTCGGCGCCGGCGGCCAATTCCTCGACGATATCAGCGGCGGCGGCCTGCTCGACTACACGGAGATCGAACATTCCGCCGCCACCGCGTCCGACCGCGTCCACGACGCAAACGACCGCGTGATCGGCGGCTTCAAGCAGGATTACCTCAAGGTCGACAACCGCTCCCACGCCGGCGGCCGCCTCCTCTTCGGCCCCGACGGCCAGCTCTACGCCTTCACCGGCGACGGCACGTCCTACGACTATCCAGACCCCCGCACGCCGGATGTCCAGTCGCTCGACAGCCTCTCGGGCAAGGTCCTGCGCATCGATCCCATCACCGGCCAGGGCCTCGCCGACAACCCCTTCGCCCCCAGCGCCGAAGACCTCTCCGCCAATCGCGCCAAGATCTGGCAATACGGCCTGCGCAACCCCTTCTCCGGCGCATTCGGTGCCGAAGGCAACCTCTTCATCGCCGATGTCGGCTGGTTCGCCGCCGAAGAGATCAACATGGCCGGCCCCGGCGCCAATTTCGGCTGGCCGTACTACGAGGGCGCCGATGGCGGCACCCTGGCCCCCACCCCGCAATACCGCGATTTCCCCAGCGCCGCCGCCTTCTATGCCTCGGTCGCCAACGGCACCACCGTGGTCACACCGGCCTATCGCGCCTTCTCCCACAGCACCGCGGCACCCGGCTACCAGGTGCAGGCCATCATCGCCAGCGGCGTGGTGAACGACAGCCCGAACATCCCCGCCGGCCTCGCCAACAGCTTCGTCTTCTCAGATTTCGTCGGCGGCAACCTCTATTCCGTCAGCACCACCACCCGAACCGAAATCGAATTCCTCACCGACTGGCCCGGCGATTACGGCCCCATCTACATGGTCCAGGGCAGCGACGGCGCGCTCTACTATGCCAACCTCTACGGCGGCACCATCGGCCGCCTCGCCTTCGCCGAAGCCGCCCCCGGCGACCAGCCCAGCATCTCCATCGCCGCCACAACCGCCAGCGCGGCGGAAGGCAACACCGGCAGCACGGGCTTCACCTTCACCCTCACACGCACCGGCGCCACCGCCACGCCCTTCACCATTGGCTGGTCCGCCGCCGGCGCCATCGGCATCGGCACCGCCCCCGCCGAAGAGGCCGATTTCCCCGACGGCAACCTGCCCTCCGGCACTGTCAGCTTCGCCGCCGGCCAGACCAAGGCCACCATCACCGTCCCCATCGCGGCGGATACCAAGGGCGAGCAGAACGAACGCTTCGCCGTCACGCTGAACAGCCCCACCGCCGGCGCCACCATCAGCCAGGCCAACGCCATGGCCACCATCGTCAACGACGACACCGACGGCCTGGCCATCCTCGCCATCTCCGGCGCCGGCGTCACCCGCACGGAGGGCACCACCGCCGGCAGCCCCGGCGGCACCACCCCCTTCACCTTCACCGTCACCCGCTCCGGCGTCACCGACACTGCCATCAGCGCCGAATGGTCCGCCGCCGGCGCCATCGATATCGGCACCGTCCCCACCGATCTCGCCGATTTCGCCGGCGGCATCCTGCCCTCCGGCCGCGTCAGCTTCGCCCCCGGCCAGACAAAGGCCAGCGTCACCGTCAACATCGCCGCAGACACCATCGGCGAGCTGAACGAACGCTTCGGCGTCACCCTGTCCGATGCCTCGCCCGGCGCCACCATCGGCACCGCCTTCGCCAGCGCCGCCGTCCTGAACGACGACGTCAACCTCGCCCTCGTCGCGGAAACCATCACCCGCACCGAAGGCGACAGCGGAACGCAAACCTTCACCTTCACCGCCACCCGCCGCGGCGGCGGCCCCGCCGCCACGGTCGATTGGCTTGTCCAACCTTACGGCGCCGAAGCGCCAGATTTCGTCGGCGGCATCCTGCCCTCCGGCAGCCTCACCTTCGGCCCCAACGACACCACCCGCACCATCACCGTCCAGACCAGGGGCGACATCGAGTATGAGCCGGATGACTGGTTCAAGGTCGTCCTCCAGGTCCCCTCCGCCGGCGCCACCATCACCAACGACACCGCCTTCGGCACCATCCTGGCCGACGATTCCGAGATCACCATCTCCAACTGGAACCTCGTCGGCTACGAAGACAACAGCCAGCCGACGCCCTACGGCTACGTCCTCACCCGCAACAGCGCGACCCCCGCCGGCCAGACCGTCACCTGGTCCGTCCAGGGCCTCAAAGGCACCGGCACCCTGCCCGCCACCGGCGCCGATTTCGTCGGCGGCGTCCTGCCCTCCGGCACCGTCACCTGGGCCGAGGGCGAGGTCCGCAAGGACCTCATCATCCAGGTCGCCCCCGACCGCGTCGTGGAATTCAACGAGCGCTTCCAGGTCACGCTCTCCAACCCCACCGGCGGCGCCCATCTCGGCACCAGCACCGCCACCGCCATCATCATGAACGACGACGCCCGCTTCGCCATCGCCCCCAACGCCGTCTTCGCCGCCGAGGGCAACACCGGCACCACGGCCATGACCTTCACCGTCACCCGCACCGGCTACCTCAACACCATCGCCTCGGTGAACTGGAGCGTGGCACCCGGCACCGTCGCCGGCACAATGCCGATCTCGGCCGACGATTTCGCCGGCGGCGTCCTGCCCTCCGGCGACCTCACCTTCCCCAACGGCGTCACCACCCAAACCATCACCGTCAACATCGCCACAGACCGCCGCGCCGAGCTGAACGAAAGCTTCAACGTCACCCTCTTCAACGGCTCCGGCGCCGAGATCGCCGTCCCCACCGCCCGCGGCATCGTCACCGACGACGACACCATCACCGGCACCACCGGCAACGACAGCCTCTCCGGCACCGCCGGCCCCGACCTCTTCCTCATCGGCCAGGGGCAAGACACCATCACCGCCGGCGCCGGGCGCGACCAGTTCCGCTTCCTCCCCAGCGCCATCGGCCCGGCCAACAGCGCCACCTTCACCGATTTCAGCCCGGCCGACGGCGAAGTGCTGGACCTCTCGCGCATCGACGCCATCGCCGGCACCCCGGGCAACGAGGCCTTCACCGTCATCGGCACAAACGCCTTCAGCGGCACCCCCGGCGAACTCCGCTGGCAGGATCTCGGCGGCGGAATGCTGCTGGTCCAAGGCAACGTCAACGCCGACCCCGCGGCAGACCTCACCATCACCCTCGCCCTGGCCGGGCCCGTGCGGTCGAGCTGGTTTGCCCTTTAGCAAGCAAGCGCGTTCTTTTTTGAAAAAAAGAACCAAAAAACTTTTATTCGTTTGAACGAGGCCCCGCCTCGCGCAAACGAATTAAAGTCTCTTTGCTTCTTTTTCTTCAGAAAAAGAAGACTCTTCCTAAAACCGCGTCGTCAAATCCGTCAGCCATTCCGGCGAGGCCCGAACCAGCGCCGCCTCCAGCGCCTTGTCCCACCCGGTCAGGATCAACCCGGCCACCGCCATCGCGCCCACGCCCAGCACGCTCTTGCCCGCCTGCCCCGCGCCCAGCATCCGCCCCCGCCAGCGCTTCAGCGCCTCGCGCGACAGGCTCGCCACCAGCGCCAGCGGCAGCGCCGCCCCCAGCCCGAACGCCGCCATCACCGCCGCCACCGCGCCCAGATCCTGTCCCTGCGCCGCCAGCACGGAAGCAGCCCCCAGCGTCGGCCCCACGCACGGGGACCAGATCGCCCCCAGCACCAGCCCGATCACCGCCTGGCCCCACAGCCCGCCCGGCCCCAGCCGGTCCAGCAACCGGTTCCCGGCATCACCCACGCCGGAAGCCGCCATCGCCAGCCGCGCCTGCAGCCGCCCGCTCAGCAGCACCAGGCCCAGCCCCGCCAGCAGCACGGCCGAGCCCGCGCGGAACACATCCGCATCCAGCCCCACCGAAAAGCCGATCGTCGCCACGAAAAGCCCCACGCCGACGAACGATACCACCAGCCCCGCCGCCAGCGCCGCCGCCCCCCACCGATGCGCCGCCGCCGCCCCGCCGAGAACCAGCGGCAGCAGCGGCAAGACGCAGGGCGAGAGCGTCGACAGCAGGCCCGCCAGAAAACCCAGCCCCAGGCTGCCGACCCCCGTTTCCATCGCTGTCAGGCCATCGCCTTGGCGAGCAGCGCCTTCAGCGCCGTCTCGTCGGTCACGCCCACGGAACGGTCACGCTCGGTGGCCCCGCGGAACACGATCAGCGTGCTCTGCCGCTGCACCCCGAAGCGCTGCAGCAGGTCCTTCTGCGTGTCGAAATCCACCACGAACATCACCAGCCCCTTCATCGCGGGGTCAGCCCCCAGCTTGGACAGGATCGGCTTCTGCTTCGTGCATACGGGGCACCAGTCGGCATGCACCGCCACCAGGATCGGCTTGCCCGCCGCCTGCGCCGCGGCAAACGCCGCCGCATCGAACTTGTCACCCGCCGCGCGCGCCGCGCCGGCCATGGCCGCCGTGCCCACCAGGGCCGCCGCCACCAGGAATCGCCGTTGCATCATGGTCTCTTCTCCATTCATCGCGCCGGCACCACGCCGCGCTGTAACGATGTTCGCTCCGGCGGCGTCCTGGGTTACATGCCGTCCGCACGCGGCACCGCACAGGAACCACGATGCCGCCGACCGACACCGCCTCGCAGGAAGATCCGCCCGGCCCCGAAGCCTGGCCCGCTCTCATGGCCCGCGCCCAGGAAGGCGACCGCCGGGCCTACGCCACCCTGCTCGCCGCCATCGCGCCGCGCCTGCGCGCCCGCGCCCGCCGCGCCCTGCCCAACGCGGCAGAGGCGGAAGACGCGGTGCAGGACATCCTGCTCACGCTGCACCGCATGCGCCACGCCTACGACCCCGCCCGCCCCTTCGCCCCCTGGCTCGCCGCCATCGCCCAGGCCCGCATCGCCGACCGGCAACGCCAGGGCTATCGTCACGCCCGCCGCGAAACCCCGCTCGCCCCAGAGCATGAAACCTTTTCCGCCCCCGCCACGAACCACGATGAGACCACCGACCACGCCCGCCTGCACCACGCCGTCACCCGCCTGCCCCAGGCGGAACAGCAGGCCATCCGCCTGCTCAAGCTGGAGGAACTCACCCTGAACGAAGCCTCCGCCCGCACCGGCCTCTCCACCACCGCGCTCAAGGTCGCCTGCCACCGTGCCCTGCGCCGCCTGCGCACCCTGCTGGACCCCACGTCATGACCCGCGACACCGAAACCCTCATCGCCGCCCTCGCCGCCCACGCGACGCCGGTGCGCCGCCTGCCGCCGCCCTCCCGCCGCGTGCTGTCCTACCTCGCCTTCGCTGCCCTGCTGCTGGCCGCCCTCGCCGTGGCCCGCGGCCCGCGCGGCGACCTCGCCGAACGCCTGGCAGACCCCGCCTTCGTCGCTGCCATCGCCGGCGGGCTCGCCACCGGCATCGCCGGCGCGCTGGCGGCCCTGATGCTCGCCGCCCCCGATCGCTCGCGCGCCTGGATCGCCCTGCCGCTGGCCGCCGCTGCCGCTTGGCTCGCCGCCATCGGCTTCGGCTGCCTGGGCAGCTGGGCCCCGCTCCAACCCGGCGGCATCGAAGCCGCGGAACTCGCCAACTGCTTCGCCACGGTGGCCCTCACCGGCACGCCGCTCACCCTGGCCATGGCCGTCCTGCTGCGCCGCGCCGCCCCGCTGCGCCCGGGCCTGCCGCTGCTCTCCGCCGGCCTCGCCGCCGCCGGCCTCGCCTCGGTAGCACTCAGCGTGCTGCATGGCGTCTCCGCCAGCGTCATGATCCTGGCCTGGACCGCCCTCGTGCTGGCCCTCTGCCTCGGCGCCAGCGCCGCCGCCGCCCGCCTCCTCCGCGCCGCCTGACCTCCCCCCGGGGCGGCTCGCAGCTCAACCGGCCCGCAACGCCCGCCGTCGCGCCCCGGCCAGCCCCAGCAGCGCCATCGCGAACACCCCTAGCGCGCCGGGCCCCGGCACCGCCTGCACGAAGGCCTCGACGCGGAAGATCTCGCCGCGCGCCTTGGTCAGCACATACAGGTTGCCCTCGCCATCCGTTCCCAGCCGGGCGTCGGCACGCCCTGTGCCCAGCGCCGCCAGCAGCGGCTGGTGGATGCCGTCCACCACCGTGTCGAGCTCCGCGAACCCCACCACCCCATCGGGATCGTTGTCGGAAACCAGCCCGCCCGCATCGGCCACGAACAACCGCCCATTCACGATGTCGGTCGCCACCAGCTTGCCCGCCAGCCCCGGTATCCCCGCGCCCTGGTAGATCAGCCCGGCGCCGATCGCCCGCCCCTCGTCGTGATCGTACTGCGCCACCGGAAACAGCAACCCACCCTCCGGCCCGCCCGCGATCGCAAACGCACTGTCGTCATAGCCGAGCCCCAGCGCCGGGTCGCGCCAGGTCGCGAAGGTGCCCTCGCGGATCGACCAGCCATAATTGCCGCCCGCCACCCCGGTGTTCACCTCCTCGATGAACCCTTCGCCGATGTCGTTGATCAACATCGTCCCCGCCCCGCCGCCCGGCAGCGAATCGCGCAACCAGGAGAGGTATTGCGGGTTGCGCAGCCCATAGGCCCAGATCGTCTGCTCCACCCCCTGCTGCCCCACGAAGGGGTTGTCCGCTGGCACGGTGAAACTGGTCCCCGTCCCCGGCGTCGGGTCGATGCGCAGCACCTTGCCATAGGGGTTGGAAAGGTCCTGCCCGTTCAGCAGGTAGCTGCGGTTGTCACCGGCATCGCCCATGGAGATGTAGAGCTTGCCGTAATCCGCATTGCCCACCGTCGCGTTCGGGTTGAACGCCACCATGCCGATCGCATGCCCGTTGCTGGGCTGCGCCACCCGCAACACCTCGCGGGAGGTGCCGGAGAAGGCCGCCGCACCCGGGTCGGTCGCGGTCCACTCCCGCACCACCATGTCGAACACGTTGCCGCCGGAACTCGGCAGTGGCGCGATCCCGGTGCCCGGCAGGGAATAGGAGCCGGTGTAGAACTTGCCCGAACTGGCGAAACCCGGGGCAAACGCCACCCCCATCAGCCCGCCATAGCCCACGCTGGTGATATCCAGGTAAGGCGCCGTCAGCGTCCCACCGGTCGTGGTCAGGAACAGCTTGCCGCCGGTCTCATGCACCGCCAGCCGCCCGCTGCCATCGCCCACCGGCTGGATCAGCTGCGGCTGCCCCTGCGGCACCGTCGCGAAGGGCACCAGCCGCACACTGATCCCCGAAGGCCCGATCGCCGGCATCGGGTCCGCCACCGGGGTCGCCGGCACCACCGCCTGCGCCGCGGCAGGCATCGCTCCCCCCATCAGCAGGGCCGAAAGCGGCAGGGCGGCCAGAATCGCCTTCCAGGGCAGCATGCAATCCTCCGTGAACCCGGGGCGGAAATCGCCTCCAGGCCACTCAAATGGAATTCCCAACGCTACCCTGCCGGAACATTCGCATCAACCGGCACCTGCGTGCCGCCCCGAGTACGTACGGAAAAAAATCCATTGCCCATCGGCGTTATGTTAGTTAGACATCTCCCCATGGACCCGCACCCCTCCCACCTGGCCGACGAGTTCGCCGCCCTGCGCATCGCCGTGCAGGGTTCGGCCGCGCTTGCGCGTCGCTCGCTGGGCGCGGTGCTGCAGGCGTTGCTGCTCGCCATCGTGGTCCGTCTCCTGCGCCGTCTGGAACGCCAGATCCGCGCCATCCCGGCCGCCCCCCGCCGTCGTACCGCCGCGCACCCCAACCAGGCCGTCCACGCGCCCCATCTCCCGCGCTGGTACCGTCGCAACCCCCATGGCGCCCTGCGCCGCGCCCGCCGTGCCGCCGCCCT
>CAMDAM010000135.1 GCA_945888575.1 Asaia bogorensis
ATCCCGCCCGGCACCGTCGCCCGCGTCTTCCTCGCCCAGTTCTCGCTGGCCGAGCGCAGCTGGAACGAGGCGGTGGAGATGGTGGTGCTCGATATCCGCGCCCCGCGCATCGCCGCCGCCCTGCTGGTGGGCGCCGCGCTGGCCTGCGCCGGTGCCGCCTACCAGAACCTGTTCCGCAACCCGCTGGTCTCCCCCGGCGTGCTCGGCGTCTCCTCCGGCGCCGGCTTCGGGGCGGCACTCGGCATCCTGCTCGGCCTGCCCGGCGCGGCCATCCAGGGCCTGGCCTTCGCCCTCGGCCTCGTCGCCGTGGCGCTCACCGTCTGGCTCGGCCGCTCCTTCGACCGCCACGCCACCCTGGTGCTGGTCGTCGCCGGCCTCGTCGTCTCGGCCTTCTTTCAGGCGCTGGTCTCGCTGACCAAGATCGTCGCCGACCCGCTGAACCAGCTGCCCTCGATCACCTTCTGGCTCCTCGGCGGCCTCGCCCGCACCACGCCGGCCACCCTGCTCGGCGCCCTGGTGCCGATCGCGGCGGCCGGCATCGTGCTGCACGCCCTGCGCTGGCAGGTGCATGCGCTCGCCGCCGGGGAGGATGAGGCGCGCGCCCTCGGCGTCGATGTCCGCCGCGTCCGGATCATCCTGATCGTGGCGGCCACCTTGATGACAGCGGCCGCCACCAGCCTGTGCGGCATCGTCGGCTGGGTCGGCCTGCTGATCCCGCACATCGTGCGCATGCTGGTCGGCCCCGGCTTCGCCATCGTGCTGCCGATGTCCGCCCTGCTCGGCGGCGGCTTCCTGCTGGGCATGGACAACCTCGCCCGCATGGCCGGCACGGTGGAGGTGCCGCTGGGCATCCTCACCAGCCTGATCGGCGCCCCGTTCTTCGCCCTGGTGCTGGCCCGCACAAGAAGGCAGTGGTTCTAGTGCTGGAGGTCACCAACCTCCGCTTCGCCTGGCCCAACGGGCAGACGGTGCTGGAGGATGTCTCCTTCACCGCCACCGCCGGCGTGCCGCTCGCCCTGCTCGGCCCCAACGGCACCGGCAAGACCACTCTGCTGCGCTGCCTGCTCGGCCTCGAACGCCCGCAAACCGGCCGGGTGATCGTGGCCGGCCAGGACCTCGCCGCCCTGTCGCGCACCGAAGCCGCCCGCCTTGTCGCCTACGTGCCGCAGGCCAGCGCCACCGCCTTCGCCTTCCGCGTGGCCGATATCGTGCTGATGGGCCGCACCCCGCATCTCGGCTTCATGGCCGCCCCCACCCCGGCCGACCGCCACGCGGCAGACGATGCCATGACCCGCCTCGGCATCGCCGACCTCGCCCAGCGCGCCTTCGACGAACTCTCGGGCGGTGAGCGCCAACTGGTGCTGGTGGCCCGCGCGCTGGCACAGGGGGCGAAGCTGCTGGTGCTCGACGAACCCTGCGCCAGCCTCGACCTCGCCCGCCAGATGCAGATCCTGGCCGTGCTGCGCGACCTCGCCGCCGCCGGCTACGCCATCCTGCTCACCACCCATTTGCCCGACCACGCCTTCCTGCTCGGCGGCGAAGCGGCGCTGCTGAAGAACGGCCGCCTGCTCGGCCCCGCCCCACCCACCGAGCTGCTCACCGCCCCCACGCTGGAAGCGCTCTACGGCACGCCGATCGAAGTGGTCGCCCTCACCGAAGGCCGCGCCCGCGGGCAGGTGCTGTGCGTGCCGGTGATGCCATGCTGACGCGCCGCACGCTCCTCGCCGCCGCCCTGCCGCTGCCCGCCCTGGCGCAGGCGCGCACGATCACCGACATGGCCCGCCGCCGCGTCGCCCTGCCCGCGACCATCGCCCGCGTGGTGACGCTCGGCTCCCTGCCCGTGCTGAACAGCTTCGTCTATGCCATGGGCGAGGGCCGCACGATCGTGAACGGCCTGGCCGACTTCGCCCGCCCGCGCTGGAAGTTCCAGACCGAATTCGCCCCGCAGGTCGCCCGCCAACCCGCCATGCAGCTGGCCACCCGCGAGGCGAACGTGGAGGCGATCCTGCTCGCCCGGCCGGACGTGGTGCTGACCATGCACCGCGAGAGCATCGCCCTGCTGGAAGGCCGCGGCATCCCGGTGGTGTTCCTCGCCTGGCAGAAGCCGGAGGACGTGAAAGCCTGCATGGCGGTGCTCGGCGAGGTGTTCGGCAAGCCCGACCGCGCCCGCGCCTACACCGCCTATTTCGACCAGACCATCGCCCGCGTGGCCGCACTGGTCGCCGGCGCCGAGAAGCCGCGCGTGCTCTACCTGCAGCCGGATACCCTGACCCAGCCGCGCCTGATCGCGGAATGGTGGATCCCGGCCGCCGGCGGCACCAGCGTGAGTGACGACGGCCGCAGCACCGAAAGCCGGACGTTCACGCTGGAGCAGGTGGTGCTGTGGGACCCCGACATCCTGATCGTGACCGACCCGAAAGACGTCGCGTATGTCCGCAACCATGCCGTGCTGGGCAAGCTGAAGGCGGCCCGCGCGGGGCGCGTTTTCGTGGTGCCGGTGGGCGCGCACACCTGGTCCAACCGCACCTCCGAACAGCCGCTGACGGTGCTGTGGGCGGCCAGCGTGTTCCATCCCGAACGGATGAAGCTCGTCGACCTCGTGGCGGAAACCCGCTTCTTCTACCGCGACATCTTTGGCCACGCGCTGACCGACTTGCAGGTGGGCGGGATCCTCAGCGGGACGATGTAGCGCCGCTGACAGTGGCGCCATCCTGCGGCCGCAGCGTGCGGATGCCGGGGATCGCCAGCAGCGGGATCACAGCCGCGAGCAGGAACACGGTGCGGAAATCCTCCGCCGGTAGCACCGTCTCGGAACCCGCCACGATGGCGAGCAGGCTGGCGCCGGCGGAGATGCCGATCCCCATGGTCAGCTGCTGGATGCCGCCGCCGAGGCTGGTGGCCTTGGACAGGCCCTCGCTGGGCATGTCGCTGTAGGTCAGCGTCTGTAGCGTGTTGAACTGGATGTTGCGGATCATGCCGAACACCAGCACCCAGCCCGCGATCAGCCAATGCGGCGTGCCCTGGTCCAGCAGCGCGAACCCCGCCATGCCCGCCGAACTCGCCAGCGTGTTCCAGAACAACAACCGGTCGAACCCCAGCGCGCGCAGCAGTTTCAGCGCGATGGTGCGCGCCACGATCGTGCCGAGCGACATCACGAAGGTCAGCGAGCCGGAGACCACCGGCGACAACCCGAAGCCCAGCTGCAGCATCAGCGGCAGCAGAAACGGCACCGCGTTCATGCCAATGCGCGTCAGCCCGCCCCACAGCAGCGCCACGCGGAAGCTGCGCACCCGCATCTGGCGGAAATCCAGCGCCGCATTCGGGCGCACCAGGCTCCAGCGCACATAGGCGACGATCAGCAGCACCGCGATCGCCAGCAAGCCGAGATCGACCGCGATGGGCAGGAAGCCGCGGCCGAGGCCGAACAGCCCGGTTTGCAGGCACAGCATGGCGATACCCACCATGGCGAAGCCCGGCGCATCGAACTTGGTGGGGGGTGCTGCATCCACCTCCTTCACGTGGCGCCAGGCGAGCCACATGCCCAGCAGGCAGAACGGCACGTTCACCACGAAGATCCAGCGCCAGCTTGCATGTTCCGCGATCAGCCCGCCCACCAGCGGGCCCATGGTGGGGCCGATCACCGAAGGGATGTTCATGTAGCTGATAGCGGTGGCGAACTCGCTGCGCGGGAAGCTGCGCAGCAGGATCAGCCGGCCCACCGGCGCCATCAGCGCGCCGCCGAAGCCCTGCACCGCGCGGGCGGCCACCAGCATGGGGAAGTTCTGCGCCAGCCCGCTTGCCAGCGAGCCTAGCGCGAAGATACCCACCGCCGCGGTGAACGTCGCCCGCATGCCGAACCGGTCCGCCACCCAGCCGGACACCGGAATGAACACGGCGGCCGAGAGCAGGTAGGCGGTGAGTGCCAGGTTGAGGCGCAGCGGCGTTTCGCCCAACCCCTCGGCCATGGCCGGAATGGCGGTGGCGATGATGGTGCTGTCCAACCCCTCCAGGAAGAAGGCGAAGGCCACCACCAGCGGGACCATCATGCGGGGGGGAATGAGCGGCACCGGCCGAGGGCAGCGCGAAACGCGACAGGCGTCAACCTCCGTGGCAAAGTGTCATGACCGAGACGGAGGAGACGAACGCAATGAGCAAGATCGCACTGGTAACGGGCGGCGGCAGCGGCGTGGGCCGCGCAGCGGCGCTGGCGCTGCTGGGGGCCGGCTGGACCGTGGTGCTGGCCGGGCGGCGCGCCGATGCGCTGCAGGAAACCGCGAGCCTGGCGGGCACCCAGGGCACGCGCACCCTGTGCGTGCCGACCGACGTGACCCAGCCGGAAGCGGTGGATGCGCTGTTCGCGGAGATCAAGGCGAAGTACGGCCGGTTGGACCTGGTGTTCAACAATGCCGGTGGCAACGTGCCGAGCACCAATTTCGGCGACTTCACGTGGGAGCAATGGACCCAGGTGGTGGCGGTGAACCTCAATGGCTGCTTCCTGATCGCCAACCGCGCCTTCCAGATGATGCGCGACCAGAGCCCGCAGGGCGGGCGGATCATCAACAACGGCTCCATTTCCGCGCACACGCCGCGGCCGGGCTCGGCGGCCTATACCTCTACCAAGCACGCGATCACGGGCCTCACGAAGGCGATCGCGCTGGATGGCCGCAACTACGACATCGCCTGCGGCCAGATCGACATCGGCAACGCGGCCACGCCGATGACGGCGCGCATGGCCAAGGGCGTGCCGCAGCCGGACGGGACCACGCGGGTGGAGCCGACCATGGATTCCGGCAATGTGGGCAAGACCATCCTGTACATGGCCGAGCTGGACGCGGATGCGAACGCGCTGTTCGTGGTGGTGAAGGCGAGCAAGATGCCCTTCGAGGGCCGCGGCTAACAAAGCATTCGTCTGCACGGTGCCCGAACGCTCAGGCACCGTGCAAACGAACAAAAGTTTTTTGGTTCTTTTTTTCAAAAAAGAACCGCTTGCTTACTCGGGGCCACACAGCGGCACTGACACGGCGCCCCGCGCCGGCACATGCACCGGCGCCCCGCACACCTCGATATCAATCGCGTCGCCCTGCTCGATCTCCAGCGTCACCTGCGCCGGGTCCAGCCGCACGCGCAGCCGGCTGCCGTGCCAGTGGAGTGCGAAGGCAAGGCTGGTCCAGGCCTCGGGCAGCCGGGGGTTGAGGCGCAGCGTGCCGGTTTGCCAGGAGGCGCCGGCGAAGCCGAGCACCGCGGCCTGCCAGACACCGCCGAGGGCCGCGATGTGCACGCCGCCGGCGCTGCTGCCCGGCTTGCCCTCCATGTCTGGCAGATAGGCCAGGCGGAAGAGGCGCAGCGCCTGGGCGGTATGGCCAAGGCGGGCGGCGACCACGGCATGCAGCGCGGCGCTGAGCGAGCTTTCGTGGGTGTTGAGGGGTTCGTAGTAGTCGTAGCTGGCGCGCAGCGTTTCCGGCGGGAAGGCATCGGGCAGCAGGGCGAGCAGGGCGACCACGTCCGCCTGCTTGGCGATCTGGGTGTGCTGTGCGCGGCCACGCACCAGCGCGGCGGCCTCCGCCCCCGTGGTGCCGTGCAGGTCGACGCGGGGCAACTGGAAGAAACCCCGGAACTGCTCGATCAGGCCGGTCGCGGGGTCGTGCGGGATCACCAGGGCCTCGGCGGCGCGCAGCCAGTCGGCAGGTTCGGCCTCGGCCAGGGCGAGGCGGGTGGCGAGGGCGGCATGGGACGCGGGGCGGCGGGTTCGGAGCAGGGCCAGGGCCTCGGCGGCGCTGCGCAGGGTGCGCGCGGCCATGGCGTTGGTGAAGGCGTTGTCGTCCACCAACTCATGATACTCGTCCGGCCCGATCACGCCGGAGATGTGCAGGCTGCCATCGGGGGCCGGCTCGGCGCGGCTGGCCCAGAAGCGGGCGCATTCGGCCATGATCTCGGCGCCGGCCTGTTCGAGGAAATCCGTGTCGTCGGTGGCCAGGATATGGTTCCAGACGGCATAGGCGATATCGGCGGTGATGTGCTGTTCCTGGGTGCCGGTTTGCACGGGAACGGGAACGCCATCGGCACCCAGGATGGTGGGGGGCGTGGCCTCCGCGCCGGTATCGGCGGATTCCCAGGCGAACATCGCACCCCGGTAGCCGAGTGACGCGGCGCGTGCGCGGGCCGCCGGCAGGGTGCGGTGGCGGTAGAGCAGCAGGGCGCGCGCCGCTTCGGGCCAGGTGAGGGTGTAGAAGGGCAGCAGGTAGATCTCGGTGTCCCAGAACACATGGCCGAGATAGCTGTCCCCGGTCATGGCGCGAGCACCGATGGAAACGGCGGGGTCGGCGGGGTTGGCGGCGCTGACCAGGTGATAGGCGGCGAAGCGCAGCGCCTGCTGTGCGCCGGGATCGCCGGCGATCTCCACTGCGCATTCCCGCCAGCGATCGGCCCAGGCCGCTTCGTGGGCGGCAAGCAGCGCGCGCCAGGGCGGGGCGGCGGCGCGGGCGGCGATGGCGCGCGGGGCGGGATCGTCGGCGCGCGAATCGGCGCGGGCGGCGGCGACCACGCGGTGGAATTCCATCATCTCGCCGGGCTTGGTGGTCCAGCGCCAGGTGTGGCCGAACGGGGTGTCGGTTTCAGGCACAAGCTCCGTGTCGCCGCGCCGCAGGGACGCGCGCGTGGCCAGCGCCACGCTGTGCGGGGCTTGCTCCGCGCGCCAAACGGACAGGCCGTGCTCCAGCCTCGCGAGCCCGAGACCCGTGCCGGCGGGGTCTGGCAGGGCATCGAGCGCGAGGGCGAGCCCGCCGCGGCTGGCGACGATCTGGACCACCTGCAGCGCGAGTGCCGGGGCATGGCGGGCGGCGAGGCGCAGCGTGCGCAGGTGCAGCACCGTGCCGTCCGCGCATTCGTGGCGCCACTCGGAAAGCAGCAGGCCGCGCCGCAGGTCGAGCGTGCGGGACAGGTCGGCCCCCTGGCGCAGGCGCACCAGCGTGCCATCCACCGAAAGGCGCAGGCGCAGCCAATCGGGCGCGGGCATGGCCACGGGGATCGGCGGCTCGATATCCGGCACGTCGAACAGGCCGGCCACGTAGCAGCGCGGCCAGGAGATGGGGCGGAAGGTGGTGATCCAGCTGGTCCAGAACGCGGCGCGGCCGAGGTCGCGGGCGCCGCGCATCGCCAGCAGGCCGTTGGCGGTGGTGAAGCGGGATTCGATGTCGGCCTCGCGGGCCGGTTCCAGGCCATCGGCGTGCATGTGCCAGCCCGGGGCGGGCGGCGCCCAGGCGGGGTCTTCGATCGGAAAGCCGGCATCGTTCATGCAGCGGAACCTTGGGGCAGAAGGGCGAGGGCGGCGGGGTCGTCCAGCGTGGCCACCACACAGGTGGGGCCGGCGGCCAGGAGCGGGGCGGCATCACCCTTGCGAGCCACGGCCAGGCTGGCCATGCCGGCGGCGCGGGCGGCGGCGATGCCGGCGGGTGCGTCTTCCAGAACCAGACAGTGCGCGGGGGCCACGCCGAGTTCCGCGGCCGCGAGCAGAAAGAGATCCGGCGCGGGCTTGCCGTGCGCCACGTCCCGGCCGGAGAGATCGGCGTGGAACAGGCGGGCAAGGTTGGCACTGGCCAGAATGGCCGAGGCGTTCTTCGAGGAGGACGCGGCCGCGATGCGCAGCCCGGCGGCGCGGGCGGCTTCGAGGAAGCGCACGGCATCGGCGAACACGGTGAAGTCGCCGGCCGCGACCAACGCGAGGAAGCGCGCCTGCTTGGCGGCGGCGTAGGCCGCGACCTCGGCCTCGGCCATGATGCCGTGGGCGGCCAGCGCGGCGCGGGCGCCATCGAACCGTGGCTTGCCGGCGACGAGGGCGGCGTATTCGGCCGGGGTGAGCAGGGCGCCGGCGTAGCGTTCGGCGAGGGCCTCGCGCCAGGCGCGTTCGTGCGGGGTGTCGATCACCACACCGTCGATGTCCACGATCACGGCGGTGATCAAGGAAGGAAGGCCTTCTTTTTCTGAAGAAAAAGAAGCAAAAAGACTTTTATTCGTTTGTGCCCGGTCTCCCCGACCGGCGAACGAATGAAAATTTTTTGGTTCTCTTTTTCAAAAAAGAACATGCTTACTCACTCGGCGGCCGCCGCGCCGCCTTGATGCCGGAGCGGCTTTTTTTCGCGTCCAGGCGCCGTTCCTTGGAGCCGAGCGTGGGCCGCGTGGCGCGGCGCTTGATGGGCACCACCGTGGCGCGGCGGATCAGCTCGAACAGGATCTCCCGCGCCGCACTGCGGTTGCGGTCCTGGCTGCGGAATTCCTGGGCGGTGATCACGATCACGCCATCCTGCGTGGCGCGGTGGCCGGCGAGCTTCAGCAGGCGGATGGCGACATCGTCGGGCAGGTTGGGGGAGCCGCGCGCGTTGAAGCGCAGCTGCACCGCGGTGCTCACCTTGTTGACGTTCTGGCCACCGGGGCCAGACGCGCGGATGAAGCTCTCCTCCAACTCGCGCTCATCAAGCTGGATGCGGTGGGTGACGGGGATCATGGGTCTCTCCTGCGGCCGTTCTACACGACCGCAGGAGAGAAGGCAGCTACTCGCCGCCGCCGGTCGCGGGGGCGCCGGTGGTCACGCCGCCGTCGATCACGAAGGTCTGGCCGGTGGTGAAGCTGCCGGAGGGGGAGGCGAGGAACACGGCCGCGCCGGCGATTTCATCCGGTTCGCCGATGCGCTGCAGCGGGGTGGTCTTGCTGCGAGTCTTTTCCTTCACGGGGTCTTCCCACAGCGCCTTGGCGAAATCGGTGCGGATCAGGCCCGGGGCGATGGCGTTGGCGCGGATGTTGTCCGGCCCGTATTCCACGCAGAGGTTGCGCACCAGCGCCATATCCGCCGCCTTGGAGATGGCATAGACGCCCAGATGCGTGCTGCCGCGCAGGCCGCCGATGGAGGAGACCACGATCATGGAGCCGCCGCCGCGCTGCTTCATGCTGGGCGCGGCCATGTGGCACAGCCAGTGGTTGGAGCGGACGTTGTAGTTCATCACCCGGTCCCACGCCTCGTCCGGCAGGTTTTGCGACAGGCCGTAGAACGGGTTCACCGCGGCGTTGCAGACCATGATGTCGATGCCGCCATAGGTGGCGATGGCGAAATCCACCAGCGCCTGCAGCTCTTCCTTGCGGCCGATGTTGCACACCTTGGTGGCGGCGGTGCCGCCCTTGGCGATGATCTCGTTGGTGACGAGGTCACAGGCATCCTGCTTGCGGGAAGAGACGACAACCTTGGCGCCGTGCTCGGCCATCCGCAGCGCGATCGCCTTGCCGATGCCCTTGCTGGAGCCGGTGATGACGGCAACCTTGCCGGTGAGATCGAATAGCGACGACATGGGCGTTCCTCCGCGGTGTTCGTTGGGGGGAGGAAAGCGCAAAGCGGGCCGGGGCGCCAGCCCCAGGGGATCAGAGCGGGCCGCCAGCCCTGGCGCCTACAGCAGCGCCAGCGCCACCAGGATGGTCAGCACCGTCAGTGGCGCGCCCACCATGAGATAGGTCCAGAACCCGATCTCCACGCCGCGGGCGCGGGCGCGTTGCACCACGATGAGGTTGGCGACCGATCCCACCAGCGTGAGGTTGCCGGCCAGGGTGGCGGTGGCGGCCACGACGGTCCAGGCGCGGGCGGGGTCTGGCAGCGTGGTGACAAAGGGCTTCAGCACCAGCACCGCCGGCACGTTGCTGACGATGTTGGAGAGTGCGGCGGTGGCGAGCCCCAGCGTGGGCATGTGGTGCAGGCCGAGGCCGGCGATGGCGGCGATGCGATCGGGCGTCAGCACCGCGCGTTCCAGCCCCGCCACCACCACGAACAGCCCGGCGAACATCACCAGCAGCGGCCAGTCGATCTCGATATAGATTCGCGCGGGCTTCACGCGGCGCGTGGCCAGCAGCACGGCGCCGGCCACCAGCGCGGCCTCCGCCGGCGGTACCCCGGCGAAGAAGGCGGCGGCCATCAGCACGGCCACCAGGCTGGTTTTGCGCAGCAGCTTGCGATCGGTGCGCCAGGGCGGCGGCTCGGCCGAGAGGCGCGCGGCGGTGAGGAACTCGCCGCGCCACAGCAGGGCCACCAGCCCGATGGTCAGCAGCAACCCGATCGCAGCGACAGGGGCCACGCTGGCGGCGAACTGCGCATAGGGAATGCCGGAGAGGCTGCCCACGATCATGTTCTGCGGGTTGCCGGTGAGGGTCGCGGCCCCGCCGATATTGGCGGCGAGCGGGATGGCCAGCACATAGGGCACAGGGTTGCGGCGCAGATGCAGCACGATATCCAGCACCAGCGGCGTCAGCACGATGCAGATCGTGTCGTTCACCAGGAAGGCACTCAACCCGCCGGACAGCACCACGAGGGCGGCGAGCAATGGCAGCGGGTGGCGTGCCCGCGCCACGGCCCAGGCGGTGGCGAGCGCGAAGAACCCGGCGAGGCGCAGATGCGCCACCACGATCATCATGCCCAACAGCAACGCGATGGTGTTCCAGTCGATCGCGCGGTACGCCGCCTCAAGCGGAATGGTGCCGGTGGCGACCATCAGCGCGGCGCCGAGCAGGGCGGCGCCGGTGCGATCGATGCGCAGGCCCGGCAGTCGCCCGAAGGCGACCACGGCGTAGGTGGCGGCGAAGATCGTGATCGTCAGCACAGGAAGCATGTTCTTTTTTGAAAAAAAGAACCAAAAAACTTTTCTCCCCTGGTGTCCAGGGGCCCCACCCCAAATCGGAAAAGTCTTTTTGCTTCTTTTTCTTCAGAAAAAGAAGACCCGTGCTTACTGCGCCTTCCACCGCCGCAGCGACAGAGCATTCAACACCACGCTCACGCTCGAAAGCGCCATGGCCCCGCCCGCCAGCATCGGGTCCAGGAACCCGGCCGCGGCGACGGGGATGCCCAGTACGTTATAGGCGAAGGCCCAGAACAGCCCCTGGCGCAGCTTGGCCCAGGTGCGGCGGGAGAGGTCGATGGCATCGGCCACCAGGGCGGGGTCGCCGCGCATCAGCGTGATGCCGGCGGCGTTCATCGCCACGTCCGTGCCGGTGCCCATGGCGAAGCCGACATCGGCGGCGGCCAGGGCCGGGGCGTCGTTCACGCCATCGCCCACCATGGCCACCACGCCGCCTTCCGCGCGCAGGGCGGCCACGTGGGCGGCCTTGTCGGCCGGCAGCACCTCGGCCTTCACCTCGTCGATGCCCAGCGCCAGGGCGGCGGTGCGGGCGGCGGCCTTGGTATCGCCGCTGATCAGCACGGTGCGGATGCCCAGCGCCTTCAGCCGCGCGATGGCGGCGGCGGCGGTGGGTTTCACCGCGTCGCCGAAGCCCAGCAGGGCCAGGGTTTTCCCGTCGGCGGTGGCGAGCCAGGCGAGGCTGCGGCCCTCGGCGGAGAGTGCCGCCTCGGCTTCGGCGAGGTCGCCGGGGGTGGCGCCAGTTTCGTCCAGCAGGCGGCGGCTGCCGAGCACCAGGCGGCGGCCTTCCACCACGCCTTCCACGCCGCGGCCCGGCAGGGCGCGGACGGCCTCGGCGGCGGGGATGGAAACGCCGTGCGCCGCCTCGATCACCGCGCGGGCCAGCGGGTGTTCGCTGCCGGATTGCAGCGCGGCGGCCAGGCGCAACACCTCCTCCTCCGAAACGCCGGGCGCGGGGTGCAGCGCCAGCAGGCGCGGATGGCCTTCCGTCAGCGTGCCGGTCTTGTCGAAGGCGACGGTGGTGACGGCGTGGGCAAGTTCCAGCGCGGCGGCATCGCGGATCAGGATGCCGCGCCGGGCCGCCACGCCGGTGCCCACCATGATGGCCGTGGGCGTGGCCAGCCCCATGGCGCAGGGGCAGGCGATCACCAGCACCGCCACGGCATGGATCACCGCCGGCACCAGGTCGCCACCGATCAGCCACCAGCCCAGGAAGGTCGCCAGCGCGATCGCCACCACCACCGGCACGAACACGGCACTGACGCGATCGGCCAGGCGCTGGATCGGCGGCTTGGTGGCCTGGGCGT
>CAMDAM010000136.1 GCA_945888575.1 Asaia bogorensis
AGCGGGCGGTGAGTTTTTCGTGCAGGGCGTCGGAGAGGAGATCCTCGGCTTCGCGGGCGCGGGCCTGCCAGTGCAGGGCGTCGCGCACCCAATCGGTGCGGGCGGCGATGTAGGACCAGACGCGCACGCCGGAGAGGCGCTGCATCAGCGTGTCGATGTCGCCATCGGCGCGGGTGAGGGCGGCGATCTGGCCGGCGATCCAGTCGGTGGGGATGGCGCCTTCCTTCACCACGTGGGCGAAGATGCGGGCGCAGAGCCGGGCGTGGCTGTCATCGGCGATCTTGCGGAAATCCGGCACCTGGCAGGCATCCCACAGCGTGCGCAGGCGGGCGCGGCCGCGGGCCAGGGCGCGGATGTCGGGGTCCCGGGCCAGGGTGGACAGGGTTTCGAGGTCGCTGGCCTCGTTGCCGCGGACCAGGATGGGGACCGGGGGCGGGGTCAGGAGGGAGGCCAGCAGCGCGTCGATATGGGAGAAATCCAGCGTGTTGTTGCGCCAGACGAGGTGGGTGAGTGGTTCGAAGCTGTGGCCTTCGACGGCGCGGACCAGCTCGTCCTCCAGCGGGCGGCATTGGCCGGTGGTGCCGAAGGTGCCGTCGCGCATGCCGCGGCCGGCGCGGCCGGCGATCTGGGCGACTTCGGTGGCCAGGAGCGGGCGGGGGCGGTGGCCGTCGAACTTGGACAGGCCGGCGAAGGCGACGTGGTTCACGTCCATGTTCAGGCCCATGCCGATCGCATCGGTGGCGACGAGGAAATCCACTTCCTTGTCCTGGTAGAGGGCGACCTGGGCGTTGCGGGTGCGCGGGCTGAGGCGGCCCATGACCACGGCGCAGCCGCCGCGGCGGCGGCGGATGGCTTCCGCGATCGCATAGACCTCGGCAGCGCTGAAGGCGACCACGGCGCTGCGCGGCGGCAGCTTGGTGAGCTTGGCCGCGCCGGTATGGGTGAGCTGGGAGAGGCGGGGGCGGGTTTCGACCAGGAGGCCGGGGACAAGGCGCTGCAGCAGGGGGCGGATGGTCTCGGCCCCCAGGAACATGGTTTCCACCAGGCCGCGGGCGTGCAGGACGCGGTCGGTGAAGACGTGGCCGCGATCGGGGTCGGCGCAGAGCTGGACTTCATCGACCGCGAGGAACTCCACGCGGCGGTCGAGCGGCATGGCCTCCACCGTGCAGGCGAACCAGCGGGCCTCGGGCGGGACGATCTTTTCCTCGCCGGTGATGAGGGCGACGTGGCGCGCACCCTTGCGGGCAACCATGCGGTCGTAGTTCTCGCGGGCCAGCAGGCGCAGCGGGAAGCCGATGATGCCGGAGGCGTGCGCCAGCATCCTCTCGATCGCTAGGTGCGTCTTTCCCGTGTTGGTGGGGCCGAGCACGGCCTTCACCCGGGGAGCGAATCCCGTCATGCACTTATGGTTGGATGCTGCGGTGCAAAATGCAAGCCAGCCATGATGACGTGGCGATGAAGTCGTTGAAACAGCACGGGCACCCTACATATCCAGGCACGAATCGATCGGCTTGCGTGGAGCGTGGACGATGACGGCAGACGACCAGACGGTGGAACGGCATGATTTCGGGGCCGAGGTGGGGCGGTTGCTCGACCTCGTGGTGCACTCGCTGTACTCGGAGCGGGAGATCTTCCTGCGCGAATTGGTGGCCAATGCGGCCGATGCGACGGACCGGCGGCGCTTCGAGGCGCTGACGAACGCGGCGTTGACCCCGCCCGAGGGGGCCTGCGTGCGGATCGTGCCGGACAAGGCGGGCCGGACGCTGACGATCCTGGACCAGGGGATCGGGATGGACCGGGCGGAGCTGATCGCCAATCTGGGCACGATCGCACGCTCGGGCACGCGGGCCTTCGGGGAGACGCTGAAGGAGGCGGCGCCGGAGCAGCGGGTGAACCTGATCGGGCAGTTCGGGGTGGGGTTCTACTCCGCGTTCATGGTGGCGGACCGGGTGGAGGTGACGTCCCGCAAGGCGGGGTCTGACGAGGCCTGGACCTGGGCGAGCGAGGGGGCCGGGCAGTTCACGCTGGCGCCGGCGAGCCGGGAGCAGGCGGGCACGGAGATCGTGCTGCACCTGAAGGCCGATGCGGACGAGTATCTCGACCCGATGCGGCTTGAGGCGGTCGTGCGCAAATGGGCCGATCACGTGACGATCCCGGTGATGATCGCGCGCGATGGCGAGGATGTGGCGGCGAACGAGGGCACGGCGCTGTGGCGCAAGAGCCGCTCGGAGCTGACCGAGGAGAACTACACCGACTTCTACCGCGGCATCGGCCTGTATTTCGACGCGCCGGCGGCGACGGTGCACTGGCGGGCGGAGGGGATGGTGGAGTTCCATGCCCTGCTGTTCATCCCCGGCATGAAGCCGTTCGAACCGGGCGGGGAGCAGGAGCGCGTCTCACGCGTGCGGCTGCATGTGAAGCGGATGTTCATCACCGACCGGGCGGAGCTGCTGCCGGTGTGGCTCCGCTTCATCCAGGGGGTGGTGGATACCGACGACCTGCCGCTGAATGTCTCGCGCGAGATGCTGCAGGCCACGCCGGTGCTGGCCCGCATCCGCAAGGCCGTCACCAACCGGGCGATCACGGAGCTGAAGAGCCAGGCGAAGGACGCCGAGGGCTACGCGAAGATCTGGAACAATTTCGGCTCGATCATCAAAGAAGGCGCCTGGGAGGATGCCGAGCACCGGGCCGATATCGCCGGGCTGCTGCGCTTTGCCTCCTCCACGCAGGACGTGCTGGTTTCCTTCGCCGACTATGTGGGGCGGATGAAGGAGGGGCAGGAGGCGATCTACTACCTGGCCGGGGACGACATTGCTTCGCTGAAGCGGTCTTCGCAGTTGGAGGGGTTCCGGGCGCGCGGGATCGAGGTGCTGCTGATGGCGGATTCCATCGATGCGTTCTGGCCGGAGCGGCTGGACGGGTTCGAGGGCAAGAAGCTGGTGAGCGTGACGCAGGGGGCGGCGGACCTGGCAAAGATCGCGCCCACGGAAGCACCAGAGGGCGAGGCGGCGGAGACGGAGGCGTTGGTGCCGGCGCTGAAGGCGGCCCTCGGCGATGCGGTCTCCGACGTGCGCACGACGGACCGGCTGGTGGACAGCGCGGTGGTGCTGGCGGCCGGCGGGGCCGGGGCCGACCTGCAGATGCAGCGGCTGCTGCGCCGCGCCGGGCGCGCGGGCATGACCGGGGCACCGGTGCTGGAGATCAATCCGCGGCACGGGCTGATCGCGGCGCTGGCCGCACAGGTGGCAGCCGGGGAGGATATCGGCGCCAGCGCGGGCATGCTGCTGGACCTCGCCCGCATCCAGGACGGGGATGCGCCGCGCGACCCCGCGGAGTTCGCCCGGGCGGTGGAGGCACGGCTGGCAGAGGCGCTGGCGCGGGGGTAGGCCTCCCGCACGAATGCCGGGGCGTGACATGCATGCCCCGGCACTCATTGCATTTCGCAAAAGAATCGCGAAAAGGTGACTCTCCAGGCGGGTTACGGATATTTTAGCAACATTACGTCCGCCATCTCCGTAACGAGCTTGTCTTCCTGACACGGTGGTGTCATGTGAAGCGGTGACGAATCGCCTCCGTCGGGGGCGAGTCACGACTGAAAGGTTTGGCGATGTCCGACCAGGGACTGCCGTTCATCGGGGATGCACAGGGCGCGAGGATTGTGCATGCCATTCGGCCGGCAGGGCTGGAGGCGTGGCTCGCCGGGTTGCCGGCGGCGCAGGCGGCGTTCCTGCGCGGCAGTGGTTTTGCAGCCAAGGCGCAGGAGGTGCGGCTGCTGCCGGGGCCCGATGGCGTGGCAGGCGCGGTGCTGGGGCTGGGCCAGGAGCGCGGGCCGCATGGCTTCGGCGCCCTGCCCTTCGCCCTGCCAGAGGGTGACTGGGCGCTGGCCCCAGGCGATTACGACATGGAGGCGGCGGTGCTCGGCTTCGGGCTCGGCGCCTATCGCTACAGCGCATTCCGTGCGCCGCGGCGTGCGCCGGCACGGCTGGTGGTCGGCGCGGGCGCCGGGCGGGCGGTGTCTCAGGCAAGTGCCGCGTGGCGGGTGCGCGACCTGATCAATGCCCCGGCCAACCTGCTGGGCCCGGCCGAGCTGGCCGCCGCCGCGGTGGCGCTGGCAGATGCGCACAAGGCAGCCTGGACGCTGACCGAAGGCGCCGAGCTGGAGCGGGAATATCCCACGGTGGCCGCGGTGGGCCGCGGTTCCGAACGGGCGCCGGTGGTGGCGACGTTCCGCTGGCAGGGCAGCAAGGCGGCGGTCGATGCGCCGCTGGTCTCGCTGTGCGGCAAGGGCGTGTGCTTCGACACCGGCGGGTATGACCTGAAGCCCGCCAGCGGCATGCTGCGGATGAAGAAGGACATGGGCGGCGCGGCCACGGTACTGGGCCTGGCGCAGCTGATCATGGAAGCGGACCTGCCGGTGCGGCTGGTGGTGCGGATCGGCTGCGTGGAGAATTCCGTGTCTGGCCGGGCAATGCGGCCGCTGGATGTGATCCGCACCCGGCGCGGCCTGGCGGTGGAAGTTGGCAACACCGATGCCGAGGGGCGGCTGGTGCTGTGCGACCTGCTGGCCGAGGCTTCCGACGAGGCGCCGGCGCTGCTGGTGGATTGCGCCACGCTGACCGGCGCGGCGCGGGTGGCGGTGGGGCCCGACCTGCCGGCCTATTTCTCCAACGACGATGGCTGGGCGGCCGCGCTGGAGGCGGCTGCAGTGCGCCAGCACGATCCCGTTTGGCGCCTGCCGTTGTGGGATGGATACGATTCCTGGCTCGACAGCCCGGTCGCCGACCTCAACAACGTGTCCTCCCGCCCCATGGCCGGGGCGGTGGTTGCAGCTTTATTCATGCGTCGATTCCTTGCACCCGGAACTTCCTGGCTCCATTTCGATCTTTATGCATGGAACGACTCCTCCCGACCCGGTCGCCCGGAGGGAGGCGAGGCCCAGGCGATGCGAGCCGTCTGCGCCGCGATCGAGGCGAAGCTGCTCGGCGCCTGATTTGCCTACCCCCGTGGGGCGCCGCCGGATGCGCCCCCACCGCACCAACGCCGCGCCCGGCGCCTGCCCGGGCATGGCGCACCAAAGACGGCATTCATCCTGAAAGGACCCTGTCATGGCTGCCAACGCGACTCCCGAGAACCTGGTGGGCGTGCTGCGAGACACGGTGGTGGCGCTTGTGCGCCGCGACGGGCCGGACCTCTCGGCACGCCAGCTTGGCGTCTTCCTCACCTGCTACCTGCAGGAAGGCGCGCATACGGTGCGCGGCCTCGCGGCCGAGCTGAACGTCTCCAAGCCCGCCATCACCCGCGCGCTGGACCGGCTGGGCGAGCTCGACCTCGCCCGCCGCAAGGTGGACCCGATGGACCGGCGCTCCGTGCTGGTGCAGCGCACGCTGAAGGGCACCGCCTTCCTGCGCGACCTGCGCAGCATCATGGCCGAGGCGCAGGCCGCGGCGCGCAAGGGCGGCGAGGCCGCAGCGGTGGCCGTGCCGGGCAAGAAGGCCGCCAACGGCTGAGACCGCGCGCGCGGCACGGGTGGGGCCGGCGAGGGGTCCCTGCCCGGCCCGTGTTGCGCGCATGGCTGAACCAGCCGCCGGCCGAGCTTGGCAGGAATGCGGCGCGCGTGATCTGATGCTGGGATGGTAAATCCCTACGATCCCGCGACATCCGGCTATCCGCGCGACATGGTCGGCTATGGGCGCAACCCGCCCGACCCGCGCTGGCCCGGCGGCGCGCTGCTCGCTCTCAACATCGTGGTGAACTACGAGGAGGGCGGCGAGAGCAGCGTGCTGCACGGCGACCCGCAATCGGTTGCCTTCCTCACCGAACACATCACCACCCCCGTGGTCGGACGCAGGGCGCTGACGGCGGAGAGCCTGTGGGAATATGGCAGCCGGGTGGGGTTCTGGCGCCTGTGGCGCGTGCTGACGCGGCGGCGGCTGGCCACCACCTGCTATGGCGTGACCATGGCGCTGGGCCGCAACCCGGAGGCGGTGGCGGCGATGAACGAGGCGGGCTGGGAGATCGCCAGCCACGGGCTGCGCTGGAACATCGATGCGCCGGCCGACGAAGAGGGCGAGCGCGCGGAGATCGCGCATACGCTGGCATTGCACCAGGAGATCACGGGGGCGCCGGCGCTGGGGTGGTACAACCGCTCCTCCGCGCGCACCTACAAGCTGCTCAGCGAGCATGGCGGATTGCTGTATTTCGCCGACAACTATGCCGACGACCTGCCGTTCTGGGCCGATGTGGCCGGCACGCCGGAATTGTTCGTGCCCTACACGCTGGAGGCCAACGACATGCGCTTCGCCGTTCCGGGCGGGTTTCCGGATGGCGATGCGTTCTTCACCTACCTGAAGGACACGTTCGACGTGCTCTACCGGGATGGGCAGGAAGGCCGGCCGCGGATGATGAGCCTGGGGCTGCATGGGCGGCTGGCCGGGCGGCCGGGCCGGACGGCGGCGCTGGAGCGCTTCCTGGATTATGTCGGCAGCCACGAGCGTGTGTGGGTGGCATCACGGGCCGATATCGCGCGGCACTGGCGGGCCAACTTCCCGCCGCCGGCGACGATCGTGCAGCGCTGGTAGCAGCGCGGCCCGGCCGGGGGACCGGCGGGGCAACGGTTTGTTTACGCGGCGGCATCAGGGTGCGGGGCCTTTACGCCCAGGAGTTGCCCCGACCATGCCGGATGCATCGAGCATCGCCGCGCCCGCGCCACACCTGGCGAGCGACGCGGTTCTGGACCTGCTGACACGCTGGCTGGCGCTGGGCGGGATGCAGCAGCGCGCCTTCCTGGCGATGACGGAAGAGATCAGCGCCACCTCCCACCTGATCGAGGACAGCACCGCGACGTTGACGGCGCGGTTCCGCGAGCTGGCGCGCGCCGCCGTTGCGCAGGCCGAGCGGGTGCGCGGCATGGCGGCGATCGCGCGCGAAGTGGAGGTGGGCGGCACGCGGATGGCCACCACCGACGTGGTGGCGATGGTGGAAACGGCGGTGGTGGAGGCCGGCGAGGGGCTGCGCCGCATCTCCGGCCAGGCCGGCGCGATGGTGCAGGCGCTGGATACCGTGGTGGACGACATGGTGGAGGTGGAGAAGCTCGTTGCCGAGATCGAGAAGATCAACACCAAGGCGCGCTACGTGGCGCTGAACGCGGCGATCGAGGCGCATCGGGGCGATGGCGTCGGCGATGGCAGCGGCGGCACCGGCGGCGCGTTCAAGGTGATCGCGCATGAGCTGAAGGATTTGTCGCTGCAGACCGATGCGATCTCCCGCCAGGTGCGGGAGCGGGTGGGCGTGATTGCCCGTTCCGTGCGCTCGGCCCACCAGCGCCTGCGCGGCGTGGCAGAATCGGGCACCGGCGAGGAGAGCGCCACCCGGGCGCAGCTGGATGCGGTGCTGGCCGGGCTGGTGGCGCAGAACGGCGCGATGACGGCGATCCTGGACGAAAGCTCCACCGCGTCTGACGAGATCGCGGAGACGGTCTCTGGGCTGGTGACGGGGGCGCAGTTCCAGGACCGTGCCTCCCAGCATCTGGCGCATGTGGCGGATGCGCTGCAGGCGGTGGGGGCGATGGCGACCGGGCTGGGCGAGGAGACGCGTTCGGGGGTTCCCGGGGTGCCGGAGCCGGACGAGGCGGCCGAGCGCGCCCTGATCGATCGGTTGCTGCACGGCCAGACGCTGAGCGCGGTGCGGCGGCGCTTCGTCGACCGGCTGCAGGGTGGGCAGGCCGAACTGGCGGAAGCGGAGGCCGAGGCCGGCGGCGACGTAGAGCTTTTCTGACGAATCAGGCGTGCCGAAAATGAACTGTCTGACAGGCTTTCCTTAACTTCTCGGGGCCACAAGGGCGGCACCGCTGCCGGGCGTCTCCGGCAGTGAGACAGGGTGCCACCAATGCCTGCTGACCCCCGTTCATCCCATTCTTTCCGGCTTCCCGCAGCGCTTGATCTCGGCGCGGCGCAGGACCTCTTGCAGCAATTGCGCGACGGGCTGGCCGACGGCGCGCCGGCTGGCGGGCTGGTGCTGGACGGCAGCGACGTGGAGCGCATCTCGGTGCCCTGCCTGCAGGTTCTGGCCGCGGCGCGGCGCGCGGCAGGCGATGCGGCGGCGTTCCGGATTGTCGGTGCCTCGGCCGCGTTGGTGGCCGCTGTTGCCGATCTCGGCCTTTCGGCCGCCCTTCCCATGGAGAGCTGACATGGCCAAGCGCGTGATGACCGTGGATGATTCGAAGACAATGCGCGATCTGGTCGCGTTCACGCTGCGCGAGGCCGGGTTCGAGGTGAGCGAGGCGGAGGACGGCAAGAAGGCGCTGGCAGCCCTTCAGGCCGCGCCGGTGGACGTGGTGATCACCGACCTCAACATGCCGCATATGGACGGCGTGACGCTGATCCGCTCGTTGCGGACGCTGCCGGCGTTCCGCTCCACGCCGATCCTGATGCTGACCACCGAGTTCGATGCGGCGAAGAAGGCCGAGGGCAAGAGCGCGGGGGCGACGGGATGGCTGGTGAAGCCGTTCGACCCCAAGAAGCTGGTGGACGTGGTGAACCGGGTGCTGGGATGAGCGCCTCCCCCCTCGACCAGCTGCGCGCCACGTATTTCGAGGAATGCGCGGAACTGCTGGACAGCGCCTATGCGCAGCTGAATGCGCTGCATGAGGGCGCGGGCGACGGCGAGACGATCCATGCGCTGTTCCGGGCGATCCATTCCATCAAGGGCGGCGGCGGGGTGTTCGGGTTCGCCCGCATCGTGGCGCTGGCGCATGCGATGGAAACGCTGCTGGACCTGATGCGCGACGGCGCGGTGCCGAGCGACCCGGCGCGGGTGATGCTGGTGCTGCGTGGCGCCGATATCCTGGCCGACCTGCTGGGTGCGGAGCGCAGCAGCGGCACGGTCCCGGCCGGGATCGAAGACGGTCTGGTCGCCGACCTGGCCGAGGCGCTGGACGGGCATGGCGGGCCGCAGGCGGAAGCGGCGCAGGAAGCTGGGCCGCGCACGGCCGCGGGCTGGCGCATCCGCTTCGCGCCGCAGCCGGCGCTGTATCGCAACGCCAACGACCCGCTGCTGCTGGTGCGCGACCTGCGCCGGCTGGGGCCGGTGGAAGTGGTGGCCGATCTTTCGCGCCTGCCGGCGCTGGATACGATGGACCCCGAGGGCGCGTACTGCGCCTGGACCTTCGAGCTGACCGCCGCGGCGACGCTGGCGCAGGTGGAGGAAGTGTTCGAGTTCGTTGTCGACGACTGCGACATGTCGATCGAGCCGCTGGGCGGCGCCGAGGCCGCAGCTTTTGTCGAGGCGGATGTGCCGGCCGAGACGACGGTGCAGGCGCAGGCGCCGGCACGGGCCGAGATGGCCGCACAATCCGTCCGCGTGGACGTGGTGAAGGTCGACAAGCTGGTGAACCTGGTCGGCGAGCTGGTGATCAACCAGTCCATGCTGGTGCAGATGGGCAGCACGCTGCCGCCGGAGGTCTGCCCCGGGCTGATCGCGGGATTGGAGACGCTGTCCCAGCACCTGCGGGAGTTGCAGGAAGGCGTGATGGCGATCCGCACCCAGCCGGTAAAATCCGTGTTTGGGCGGATGCCGCGCTTGGTGCGCGAACTTTCGGCGCAGCTTGGCAAGGATATCCGGCTGATCGTGACCGGCGAAGGCACCGAGATCGACAAGACGGTGGTGGAGCAGCTGGCCGACCCGCTGACCCACCTGCTGCGCAATGCGCTGGACCACGGCATCGAGACGCCGGAACAGCGCGTGGCAGCGGGCAAGCCGCCGCAGGGCACGGTGCTGCTCTCGGCAGAGCAGCGCAGCGGGCGGATCGTGATCGTGCTGGCCGATGACGGGCGCGGGATCGACCGGGCCCGGGTGCTGGCACGCGCCAAGGAGCGCGGGCTGGTGGCGGCCGACACAAGCATGACCGACAGCGAGATCGACGAGCTGATCTTCCTGCCCGGGTTTTCCACCGCGGCGGCCGTTTCCAGCGTGTCTGGCCGGGGCGTGGGGATGGACGTGGTGCGGCGGAACATCCAGGGGCTGGGTGGCCGGATCGCCATCGAATCGGTCACCGGCCAGGGCAGCCGGTTCATCCTCTCCCTGCCGCTGACGCTGGCGGTGATGGACGGGCTGGTGGTGTCGGTAGGCGAGGAAACCTACGTGGTGCCGATCACCTCCATCGTCGAAAGCCTGCGGCCGCGGCGGGCGGATATCCATCCGCTGGTGGGCGGCGGCGAGGTGCTGGCGATCCGCGGCGCCTATATCCCGCTGCTGAAGCTGGGCCGCCATTTCGGCATGCCGGGCGCGATCGACGACCCCGCCCGCGGGATCGTGGTGATCGTGGAGACCGACAGCGCCGGCCAGCTTGGGCTGGTGGTGGACGAGCTGGTGGGCCAGCAGCAGATCGTGGTGAAGAGCCTGGAGTCCAACTACGGCCGCATCGGCGGCGTGAGCGGGGCGACGATCCTGGGCAATGGCCGCGTGGCGCTGATCCTTGACGTGGCCGGGCTTTCCGGCCCTGGCGAAAGACTGCAGCGGCGCACGGCGCCGCAGGCCATCGCCCTGCAATAGGCAGGCATCCGACCCGGCTGCCCATGGCGGCCACGACCGACCCGGCCGCCGAGAGCGGCAGCAACCCACGAGATCGCGGCAAGCGCCGCATAAGGGACACGCCGTTTCATGCATATTGGCCAGCCGTCGCGCAGCAGCTTCCCGATGAGTTTCTTCGAACGCCGCGCAGGGAAGGAGCGCCGCGCAGAGTCGCTGCGCATCCGCCAGGCGCTGGACCACATCTCCAACGCCGTGATGATGGTGGATCGCGACTTCATCGTGACCCAGGTGAACAAGGCCACGGTGGAGCTGCTGGCGCGCAACCGCGATGCCTTCCGCTCGGTCTGGCCGAATTTCGATCCGGAGCGGATCGTGGGCATGTGCATCGACACCTTCCATAGCGACCCCGCGCAGCAGCGCCGGATGCTGGCCGACCCCTCCAAGCTGCCGTTCCGCACCGACATTTCCGTAGGCGCACTGAAATTCGCGCTGACGGTGGGGGCGAGCTACGACGCCGATGGCGCCTACAACGGCAACATCCTGGAATGGATGGACGTGACCGAGCTGCGCACGCAGCAGGGGCAGCTGGCGGCGATCGACAAGGCGCAGGCGGTGATCGAGTTCTCGCTCGATGGCCGGGTGCTTCATGCCAACGAGAACTTCCTCCTGGCCCTCGGCTACTCCTGGGGTGAGATCGTGGGGCAGCATCATTCGATCTTCGTGGATGCCGCCGAGCGGCAGACGCCGGCGTATCGCGCGTTCTGGGAGAAGCTGGGGCGCGGCGACTATGATTCCGGGCAATACAAGCGCATCGGCAAGGACGGCCGCGAGGTTTGGATCCAGGCCAGCTACAATCCGATCCTGGACCAGAACGGCAAGCCGTTCCGGGTGGTGAAGTATGCCACCGACATCACCGCACAGAAGATCGCGACCGCCAACTACGAAGGCCAGATCGCCGCGATCCACAAGGCGCAGGCGGTGATCGAGTTCGGGCTGGACGGACGCATCCTGGAGGCGAACGAGAACTTCCTGAAGACGCTGGGCTACACGGCCGCCGAAGTGCGTGGCCAGCATCATTCCATGTTTGTCGATGCGGCCGAGCGGCAGGGGCACGAGTATCGCGCGTTCTGGGAGCGGCTGGGGCGTGGCGAATACGATGCCGCGCGCTATCGCCGCATCGCCAAGGGCGGGCGCGAGGTGTGGATCCAGGCGAGCTACAACCCGATCCTCGACCTCAACGGCAAGCCGTTCAAAGTGGTGAAATATGCCACCGACGTAACGGAGGAGGTGCGTGCCGAGCAGGCGCTGCAGGC
>CAMDAM010000137.1 GCA_945888575.1 Asaia bogorensis
CGCCGCAAGATCGCGCTGTTCTGCAACGTGCGGCCGGATGCGGTGGTGGCGGCGCTGGACGTGGACACGATCTACGCGGTGCCGATCAGCTACCATCACGAGGGGCTGGACCGCGAGGTGCTGCGCCATTTCCGCCTGCCGTTCGAGAGCGAGCCCGACCTGTCGCGCTGGCAGCAGATCGTGGACGTGGTGCGCGCGCCGGAAGGCGAGGTGCGGATCGCGATCGTGGGCAAGTACACCACGCTGCTGGACAGTTACAAAAGCCTCTCCGAAGCCCTGATCCATGGCGGCATCGCCAACCGGGTGAAGGTACGGCTGGACTGGGTGGACAGCGAGGTGTTCGAGCAGCCCGGCACGGTGGAGCGGCTGGAAGGCGTGCACGGCATCCTGGTGCCCGGCGGGTTCGGCGAGCGCGGCACGGAAGGCAAGATCGAGGCTGTGCGCTTCGCCCGAGAGCGCCGCGTGCCGTTCTTCGGCATCTGCTTCGGCATGCAGATGGCGGTGATCGAGACGGCGCGGCACCTGGCGGGGCTCAACACCGCCAGTTCCAGCGAGTTCGGCCCGTGCCCGGTGCCGGTGGTCGGCCTGCTGACGGAATGGGCGCGCGGCAACCAGATCGAGCGGCGCAAGGAAGGCGGGGATCTCGGCGGCACCATGCGCCTGGGCGCCTATCCCGCGGTGCTGGCCGAAGGCTCGCTGGTGCGCTCCATCTACGGCACGCCGACGGCGATTGACCGGCATCGGCACCGCTACGAGGTGAACGTGAACTACCGCGCCCAGCTGGAGGCGGCGGGGCTGCGCTTCTCCGGCATGTCGCCGGACGGGTTGTTGCCGGAGAACGTGGAGCGGGTGGACCATCCGTGGTTCGTGGGCGTGCAGGCGCACCCGGAACTGACCAGCAAGCCGTTCGCGCCGCACCCGCTGTTCCGCAGCTTCATCGAGGCGGCGGTGAAGCAGGCGCGCCTTGTCTGAGATGCGCAGCGTGGGGATCGGCGGGCTGGCGGTCGGCAACGACCGGCCCCTGGTGCTGATCTCTGGCCCTTGCCAGATCGAAAGCCGCGATCACGCGATGGAATGCGCGGCAGCGCTGGTGGAAATGTGCGCGGCGGTGGGGATCGGGCTGATCTTCAAATCCAGCTACGACAAGGCCAACCGTACCAGTGCCAGTGCGGCGCGCGGGATCGGCATGGACCAGGGGCTGGCCGTCCTCGCCGAGGTGAAAAGCCGATTCGGGTGCCCGGTGCTGACCGATGTGCATGCGGCGGAGCAATGCGCGCCGGCCGCGCAGGCGGTGGATGTGCTGCAGATCCCGGCCTTCCTGTGCCGCCAGACCGACCTGTTGCTGGCCGCCGGCGAGACGGGGGCTGCGATCAACGTCAAGAAGGGCCAGTTCCTGGCGCCGTGGGACATGGTGAACGTGGCGGCCAAGATCGCCAGCACCGGCAATGAGCGCATCCTGCTGTGCGACCGCGGCACCAGCTTCGGCTACAACACGCTTGTTTCCGACCTGCGCGGCCTGCCGATCATGGCGCGCACCGGCTATCCCGTGGTGTTCGACGCGACCCATTCGGTGCAGCAGCCGGGCGGGCAGGGCACCTCCTCCGGCGGGCAGCGCGAGTTCGCGCCGGTGCTGGCGCGCGCTGCCGTGGCGGTGGGCGTGGCCGCCGTGTTCATCGAGGCGCACCCGGACCCCGATGCCGCCCCCAGCGACGGCCCGAACATGATTCCGCTGCGCGAAATGCCGGCGCTGATCGCGCGCCTGATGGCGTTCGACGCGCTGGCCAAGCACTCCTGATCCCAACAAGGAAAACGACGATGCAGATGATCGACCACAAGACCGGCGATGGCGCCGAGGCCGTCGCCGGCAAGATGGTGACCGTGCACTACACCGGCTGGCTGTTCGATGCCGGCGCGCCGGAGAACAAGGGCCGCAAGTTCGACAGCTCGCGCGACCGCAACGACCCCTTCGTGTTCCCGCTCGGCGCCGGGCGCGTGATCCAGGGCTGGGACCAGGGCGTGGCCGGCATGAAGGTGGGCGGGCAGCGCACGCTGATCATCCCGCCGGAGATGGGCTATGGCGCGCACGGCGCCGGCGGCGTGATCCCGCCGAATGCCACGCTGGTGTTCGACGTGGAACTGCTCGGCGTCTGAGCCTGGATGACGAAGGGGCGGCAAATGTGCCGCCCCGGACCGCGCTGATCCAATCCTTCCTTAAGCTTTGCGGCCTAGCTTGGCATTCCCTGCCGTGGGGAACAAAGCGGCGGGCCTTTGCGGAAAGAAGGATTGGCTCATGGCGAAGCCTGACGAGGATCTGCGCGCGGATGCGCGGCCGGAGCGAGAGGCTGTGGCCCGCAAGCGGGGGCTACGGCTGCCGCTGCGAGCGAGGTTGTTTGGTGGTTTCGGCGCGCTGACCCTGCTGGCGTTGGCGATCGGGCTGATGGGCGTGATCGGCATGACGCAGATCGCCGGGCGGGTGCAGCAGCTGCGCGAGAACACCGAGGCGGTGACGCGGGTGGCGAAGGCCACTGAACTGATGGAAAGCTTCTCGTCCGCCCAGCTGCGCTTCATGCTGGACGGCAATCCTGGCGACCTGGCGCAGGCGCCGGAAGTGCTGCGCCAGGCGCTGGGGCAGGCGACGGCCGCGGCGCATGGCAGCGCGGGCGCACCGGCCCTGCGCGCCGTTGGTGAGCAGGTGGGCGGGCTGGAAGCCACAGCCAAGAAGCTGATCGAGCTGGGCACCGCGGCGGAAGAGGCGCGCACGGCGCTATACCGCGGCGGGCAGAGGCTGTTGCGCACCACGGACCGGCTGGTGAAGGCGGCGCGCGGCTTGGACAACCTGGAATTCCAGGGCACGAGCGATTCGCTGGAGCAGGCCTTCCTGCAGGCCCAGGTGGCCAACTGGCGCTTCCTGGCCACGCGTGACGCATCGGCGGTCGGCCAGTTCAAGGCCGGGATGGACCGCTACGAATTCGCCCTGGTGAGCCTCGCGGGGCTGCAGGATGCCGATCTGGATCGGCTCTCGGGCGAGGCGCAGAAGCTGCAGGCGGCCTACCGGACGGATTTCGAGGCCGCGAGCGTCAAGCTGCTCGAGCAGTCGGAGATGTATCGCGACAAGCAGGTGCCGGCGATGGCGGCGGCCAAGCAGGCGCTGGCACAGGTGGCGGGCGTGCTGCGTGGCGAGTTCGCGACGGTGGAGGGCGAGGTTCAGGGGACGGTGGGCGACACCACCACGCTGGAGCTGGGGCTTTCGGTGCTGGCGCTGCTGGGCGGCGGCATCTTCGCGGTGCTGGTGGCGCGCAGCATCCTGCGCCCGGTGCACGGGATGACGGTGGCGATGACGCGGCTGGCGCAAGGCGACTGGGCGGTGGAGGTGCCTGGCCGCGAGAACCGCGACGAGATCGGCGCGATGGCCGAGGCGGTGGAGGTGTTCAAGCAGAACGGCATGCGTGCCGAGCGCCTGGCCGCCGCGGAGGCGCAGGAGCAGGCAGCACGCCAACGCCGCGCCGAAACCCTTGCCACCCTGGTGCAGGATTTCGAGAGCAAGGTGGGCTCGCTGACCCAGACCCTGGCGCACGCGGCCGACGAACTGCAAGGCACCGCCACTTCCATGACCGACACCGCGGCGCGCACCGATGGCCGTGCCACCCAGGTGGCCGCGGCGGCGCACCAGATGTCTGGCAGCGTGAACGTGGTGGCGGCCTCCGCGGAGGAGCTTGGCGCTTCCATCCGCGAGATCGCGCGCCAGGTTTCGCAATCCGCCGCCATCAGCGACCGTGCGGCCCAGGATGCGGCGCGGACGGACGGGATCGTGAAGGACCTCGCCGCCGGGGCGCAGCGCATCGGCGACGTGGTGGGGCTGATCAGCGAAATCGCCGGCAAGACCAACCTGCTGGCGCTGAATGCCACGATCGAGGCGGCGCGGGCTGGGGAGGCCGGCAAGGGCTTCGCCGTGGTGGCGAGCGAGGTGAAGTCCCTGGCCAGCCAGACCAGCCGTGCCACCGGGGAGATCGGCCAGCAGGTGCAGGAGATCCAGGCCGCCACCCGGGCTGCGGTGGAGGCGATCGACGGCATCGTGACCACCATCGCCGAGGTGAGCCGAATCGCTGCCGGTATCGCGGCGGCGGTGGAGCAGCAGGGGGCCGCAACGGAGGAGATCGCACGCTCGGTGCAGCAGGCGGCGCAGAGCTCCGGTGAGGTGACCGGCAATATTTCCGAGGTGAGCCAGGCGGCGGCGGATACCGGCCGGTCGGCCACGGAGGTGCTGCACGCCGCGGGCCAGGTTTCCCGCGAGGCGGAGGCGCTGACGCGCGAGGTGGGCGGGTTCATCGCCGGCGTTCGCGCGGCCTAGGCTGTGGTGGCGCGCGCGGGAAGTTGCTGCTAGGCAGCGCGCGTCTGCCACCTTGCAGGGATCCAAGCTCATGAGCGTTATCACCGATATCTCCGCCCTGGAGATCCTGGACAGCCGCGGCAACCCGACGGTGGAGGTGGAAGTGGTGCTGGAAAGCGGCGCCACCGGCCGCGCCGCCGTGCCCTCCGGCGCCTCCACCGGCGCGCATGAGGCGGTGGAGCTGCGCGACGGGGACAAGAAGCGCTTCGGCGGCAAGGGCGTGCAGAAGGCCGTGCACCACGTGGAGGGCGAGATCCTGGAGGCCCTGGCCGGCATGGAGGGCACCGACCAGGTGGCGATCGACGAGGCGCTGATCGCGCTGGACGGCACCGCCAACAAGGCCCGGCTGGGCGCCAATGCCATGCTGGGCGTCTCGCTCGCCGTGGCGCGCGCGGCGGCCGAGGATGTCGGCCTGCCGTTGTATCGCTACGTGGGCGGCGTGTTCGCGCGCACCCTGCCGGTGCCGATGATGAACATCGTGAACGGCGGCAAGCATGCCGACAACCCGATCGACATCCAGGAATTCATGGTCCAGCCCGTGGGCGCGGCCACCCTGGCCGAAGCCGTCCGCATGGGTAGCGAAATCTTCCAGGAACTGAAGAAGGCGCTGCACGACGCTGGCCACAACACCAACGTGGGCGACGAAGGCGGCTTCGCACCCAATATCGGCTCGGCCGACGAGGCGCTGGCCTTCATCTCCAAGGCCGTTGAGAAGGCCGGCTACCGGCCTGGGGACGACGTGACCTTCGCGCTGGATTGCGCTGCCACTGAGTTCTTTCACGACGGCGTCTACAAGCTGGAAGGCGAGGGCCGCGAGTTCGATGCGGCCGGGATGGTGGATTACCTCGCCGCCCTGTGCGCCAAGTATCCCATCGTCTCGATCGAGGATGGCTGCTCGGAAGACGACTGGGCCGGCTGGAAGCTGCTGACCGACAAGCTGGGTGCCAAGGTGAACCTGGTGGGTGACGACCTGTTCGTGACCAACAAGGAGCGTCTGGTGCAGGGCATCGAGACCGCCACCGCCAACGCCATTCTGGTGAAGGTGAACCAGATCGGCACCCTGTCCGAGACGCTGGACACGATGGAGGTGGCCGCTCGCGCCGGCTACAAGGCGGTGATGAGCCACCGCTCCGGCGAGACCGAGGACACCACCATCGCCGACCTCGCCGTGGCCACCAACTGCGGGCAGATCAAGACCGGCAGCCTGGCGCGCAGCGACCGCACCGCCAAGTACAACCGCCTGATCCGCATCGAGCGCGAGCTGGGCGCCATCGCCCGTTATGCCGGGCGCACCATCCTGCGCTGAGGCTGCGCTTCCGGGGGCTCAGGGCACCCGGAAGCCGAAGAACACCGAAGGCGCCGGGGCGTAGGCGTAGGGGCGCGGGCGGTAGTAGACCGGCGGCGGCGCGTAGTGGCCATGCTGGCGCCAATGGGGACGGTATTGCGGGCGCGCATGGTGCCCGCCCCAGCCGCCATGGCCATAGCCGCCTCCACGGCCGTAGCCGGGGCCATAGCCGTTGTGCTGGTAGCCGCCGGCCTCGGCGGTGGTCGGCACGGCAAGTGCCAGCCCGAGTGCGGCGGTGGCGGCAAGGAACGCGGATCGTGCCTTCATGGATGCCTCCTGGTGCGGCCGGATGGCCGACTGGGGCGATCATGGACCGCAAAGGACGGCGAAATTCGGGCTGCTGGTGTGGCAGGATGGTGGCAGGCCCGCCACGCCGGCGGAAAAATCGTACTTCCGTCTGCTGCCGCATTGATTTTTCAGCTGTACGTTCCCCGGGGCTCTGGTATAGCTGGGGCTTCGGAGGTGCGGGCTGGCATGGATATCTGGCGGAGCGTGAAGCGGCAGGTGCGGGCGGCGGTGGCGCCCGTGGTGTTCCTGTCTCTCAGCGCGTATTTCGTCTGGCATGCCTCCCAGGGCGATCGCGGCCTGCTCTCCTATGCCGAGCGGCAGAAGGACCTGGTGCTGGCCAAGGCCCAGCTGGAGCGGGCGCAACTGGAAGTCGCGTTGTGGGACCGCCGCGTGAACGGGCTGCGCGGGGCGCGGCTGGATCGCGATGCGCTGGATGAGCGAGGGCGCGCCATGCTCAACGCCAGCGACCCGAACGACGTGATCATGATGTATCCGAACGGCCAGAAGCTGTTCTGACCGGCCTGATGCCGCGCCAGGGCGCGGCGCAATGGCGGTGCGAATTTCGGCGGCTGTGCGAAATTTTCGTGCGCTGAATCGGGCGGTTTCTTGCTGTCTCGTGCGGAACGCCATGGCGCCGCATCAGTCGTTCAAGCAGTTAACCGGATTGTGGTTAACAGTCTCTATTGCATTGCACAATAAAGCGTTTTTGTCGCTGCGCGCTTGCCGGGATGGGGGGGCGGCGCTACGTGAATAGGCCACAATCCCGTTCCACCAGCTTCTCGACGGAGGCAGCGCCATGGCCCAGGCAGCGGAGCGAGCCAAGGCGGCGGACAAGGGCAAGCGCGCGAAAGCCGCGCGTGCCCCCGCCGGCCGTACCCCAGGCACCAACCAACCCGGCCTGCCGCAGGAAACCCTGCTGAAGGCCTATCGCGACATGCTGCTGATCCGCCGCTTCGAGGAGAAGGCGGGCCAGCTCTACGGCATGGGGCTGATCGGCGGGTTCTGCCATTTGTATATCGGCCAGGAGGCCGTGGTGGTCGGCATCCAGCTGGCGCTTGGCAAGGGCGACCAGGTCATCACCTCCTACCGCGACCATGGCCACATGCTGGCCACCGGCATGGAAGCGCGGGGCGTGATGGCGGAGCTGACCGGGCGCGAGGGCGGCTATTCCCGCGGCAAGGGCGGCTCCATGCACATGTTCAGCAAGGAGCAGAACTTCTTCGGCGGCCACGGCATCGTCGCCGCGCAGGTGAGCCTGGGCACCGGGCTGGCCTTCAGCAACCGCTACCGCGGCAATGACCGGGTGTGCGTGACCTATTTCGGCGACGGCGCCAGCAACCAGGGCCAGGTGTTCGAGAGCTTCAACCTCGCCGCCCTGATGAAGCTGCCCTGCATCTACGTGATCGAGAACAACAAATACGGCATGGGCACGGCGGTGGACCGCTCCAGCGCCAGCCGCGACCTGAGCCAGAACGGCGCGCCCTGGGGCATTCCGGGCGCCCAGGTGGATGGCATGGAGGTGGAGGCGATGCATGCCGCCGCCGAGATCGCGGTTGCCCACTGCCGCGCCGGCAAGGGACCGTACCTGCTGGAGGTGAAGACCTATCGCTACCGCGGCCACTCCATGTCCGATCCCGGCCGCTACCGCACGCGTGAGGAGGTGCAGAAGATGCGCACCGAGCGTGACTGCATCGAGGGCGCCCGCCACAAGCTGGAGGGCATGGGCGTGGCCGAGGCCGCCTTCAAGACGATCGACGACGAGGTGAAGCGCATCGTGCAGGACAGCGCCGATTTCGCGCAGAGCAGCCCGGAGCCGGATCCGAAGGAACTCTGGACCGACGTGCTGGTGGAGTCCTGATCCCGTGACGCAGATCCTGATGCCGGCGCTGTCGCCGACCATGACCGAGGGCAAGCTCGCCAAGTGGCTGAAGGCCGTTGGTGACACCATCAAGGCGGGCGACGTGCTGGCCGAGATCGAAACCGACAAGGCGACGATGGAAGTGGAGGCGGTGGACGAAGGCACGCTCACCGCCATCCTGGTGCCGGAGGGCGCCGAGGGCGTGGCCGTGAACACCCCGATCGCCGAGCTGAATGGCGGGGCAGGGGCTGCGGCCCCCAGCCCGGCTGCTGCCGCGCCGGTTGCCATCGCCGCGGCACCCGCCCAGGCGCATGCCCAGGCACCGGCCCTGACCGCGCCGCTGCCGGAAGAGAAGGATTGGGGCCCCACCTCCGCCCTCACCGTGCGCGAGGCACTGCGCGACGCCATGGCCGCCGAGATGCGCGCCGATGACGGCGTGTTCCTGATGGGCGAGGAGGTGGCGCAGTACCAGGGCGCCTACAAGATCAGCCAGGGCCTGCTGGACGAGTTCGGCGACAAGCGCGTGATCGACACCCCGATCACCGAGCACGGCTTCGCCGGCATGGCGGTGGGTGCCGCGATGAACGGCCTCAAGCCGATCGTGGAGTTCATGACCTTCAACTTCGCCATGCAGGCGATGGACCAGATCATCAACTCGGCGGCCAAAACGCTCTACATGTCCGGCGGGCAGATGGGTTGCCCCATCGTGTTCCGCGGCCCCAATGGCGCGGCTTCGCGCGTCGCCGCTCAGCACAGCCAGTGCTATGCCAGCTGGTACGCGCACGTACCGGGCCTGAAGGTGGTTGCCCCCTGGTCCTCCGCGGATGCCAAGGGCCTGATGCGCGCCGCGATCCGTGATCCGAACCCGGTGGTGTTCCTGGAGAACGAGATCCTCTACGGCCAGAGCTTCGAATGCCCGACCGATCCCGACTTCGTGCTGCCGATCGGCAAGGCGAAGGTGGAGCGCGTGGGCAAGCATGTCACCATCGTCGCCTTCTCCATCATGGTGGGCGTGGCGATGAAGGCGGCCGAGGCGCTGGCCACGCAGGGCATCGAGGCGGAGGTGATCAACCTGCGCTCGCTGCGCCCGCTCGATACCGCCACGATCGTGGAGAGCGTGAAGAAGACCAGCCGGATCGTGACGGTGGAGGAGGGCTGGCCCTATGCCGGCATCGGCGCCGAGGTGAACATGCAGATCATCGAGCAGGCCTTCGATTGGCTCGATGCGCCGCCGGTGCGCGTGTATGGCGCGGATGTGCCGCTGCCCTATGCCGCCAATCTGGAAAAGCTCGCCTTGCCGCAGCCCGAGTGGGTTGTGGATGCGGTGAAGAAGATCGTCTGACGCGCCTGCCGGCACGAAAACGACCCGACACAGGGGAAGCGAGATGGCCACCAATATCCTGATGCCCGCCCTGAGCCCAACCATGACCGAGGGCACGCTGGCGCGTTGGCTCAAGAAGGAAGGCGACACGGTGAAGGCCGGCGACGTGATCGCCGAGATCGAAACCGACAAGGCCACGATGGAAGTGGAAGCGGTCGACGAAGGCATTCTTGGCAAGCTGCTGGTGGCCGACGGCACCGAGGGCGTGAAGGTGAACCAGCCCATCGCCATCCTGGTGGAGCCCGGCGAATCCGTTTCGGCTGCTCCCGCCCCTGCCGCGGCTCCGGCGCCCGTGGCGGCACCGGCTGCTGCTGCTCTGGCCCCCGCTGTCCCCGCCCCTGCGGCGCCCACCGCTGCCCCGGCAGCCACGGGGGATCGCGTGATTGCCTCGCCACTGGCTCGCCGCATGGCGCAGCAGGCTGGCCTCGATCTTTCCAAGCTCGCGGGCTCCGGCCCCGGCGGCCGCATTGTGCGCGCCGACGTGGAAGCCGCCGCGAAGGGCGCTCCTGCAGCCTCTGCCCCGGCACCGGTCGCCGCAGCCGCCGCTGCGCCCGCTCCGGCGCCGCGCGGCCCCGCCCCCGTGATCACCGCGCCGCATAAGCTGGTGCCGCATTCCTCCATGCGCCGTGTGATCGCCAAGCGGCTGACCGAGGCGAAGTCCACCATCCCGCATTTCTACGTCACGATGGATATCGAGGCGGATGCGCTGTGGAAGCTCGGCGAGGAGCTGAACGCGCGCAGCCCGAAGGAAGGGGATGGCCGCTACGTCGTCACGCTCAACGACCTCGTCATCAAGGCCGCCGCCCGCACCCTGCGCCGCGTGCCGGCGGTGAACGCCGCCTGGACCGATGATGCCACCGTGCTGTTCGACGACGTGGACATCTCGGTGGCCGTCGCCATTCCCGATGGCCTCATCACGCCCATTATCCGCCGCGCCGACCAGAAGGGCCTGCAGACCATCGGCGCCGAGATGCGTGACCTCGCCGCCCGCGCCAAGGCCGGTAAGCTGAAGCCCGAGGAATTCCAGGGCGGCGGCTTCTCCATCTCCAACATGGGCATGTTCGGCGTGTCGCACTTCAGCGCCATCATCAACCCGCCCCAGGCCGCCATCCTGGCCGTGGGGGCCGCCGCCCCCAAGCCGGTGGTGAAGAACGGCGAGCTTGCGGTGGCGCGCGTGATGACCTGCACGCTCTCCTGCGACCACCGCGTGGTGGATGGCGCGCTCGGCGCCACCTGGCTGCGTGAGTTCAAGCGCCTCTGTGAAGATCCGCTGGGGCTGCTGCTGTGACCGACCTGCCCGCCGGCGTCACCCTGCGCGACGCCGTGCCCGGCGACGAAGGGCTGGTGGATCATTTCGTCCGCCAGCTCGCCATCTACGAAAAGATGGAGCACCTGGCGACCGGCACGCCGGAGATGTTCGCCCGCGCCCTGTTCGGCACCCCGCCGCGCGTCTTCGCCATGCTGGTGGAGGATGCGGGCAAGCCGATCGGGCTCGCGCTCTACTACTTCAACTTCTCCACCTTCATGGCGCAGCCCGGGCTCTACCTGGAAGACATTTTCGTGGACCCCGCCTATCGCGGCCGCGGCATCGGCAAGGCCATCTTTAAGGTGCTGGCCAGCCGTGCGCTCGACCAGGGCTGCGCGCGCATGGAATGGTCGGTGCTGGACTGGAACGCCCCCTCCATCGCCTTCTACCGCTCACTCGGCGCTGTCGGTATGGAAGACTGGACGGTGCAGCGCCTCCAAGGCGAAACCCTGGCGCGCGTGGCGGGGCGGTAGGGGCGCGGTCGCCATGGCCGGTACCGACAGGAACGGACAGGACCCACGGCAGGAGCATCGCCATGCCCGAGCCACCGCGTGGCGGGCCCAGGTTCAACCCGTGGGACCGGCGCCCTCCCCAGGTGCCGCCATGGCCGGAGAGCGTCCTTGCCCTGCGCGAGAAGCGGCGGCCGGAACGCACGCCCGGGCAGCGCGCTGCGATCGTCTCCCCCTTCATGCAGCGGCTGCGCACGCCGCAGCCCGGCGCGATGTCAGCCTGGTGGCATGCCTGGGACACTCTGGAACTGCTGGCCGGCCGGGTTCTGGACAACCTGCCCCTGCGCACCGCGCTGTGCGCCCTGCTCGGCTTCGGCATCGGCACCTGGCTGGAAGCAACGGCCGGCCCCTTCGAGATCAAGGCGGGCGCGCGCGTGTTGCTCAGCATCAGCGCCTCGGTCACCTGGGCCATCTGGGGCGCGATCTTCGGGATCAGCGCGAAGCTGTTCTTCCGGCTGATCCTGGTCCAGGCGTGGGAATGGGTGGGCATCCTGATCCTGCTCGGCACCGGAGTGGCCTTCACGATCGCTGCGCTGGTGCGCCGGCTTTCGCATGCCCTGTTGCAGCTGACATTCTGACTGCTCCCCCTCCTGCCGCCGCATCCCGCCACTGGGGCGCGTCCGGCTGATCCCGAAAGGACCCACCATGGCCGACCAGCAATTCGACCTGATCGTGCTCGGCGGCGGCCCGGGCGGCTATGTGGCGGCCATCCGCGCCGCCCAACTCGGCATGAAGACCGCGGTGGTGGAGCGCGAGAACCTCGG
>CAMDAM010000138.1 GCA_945888575.1 Asaia bogorensis
TCGCCGCTGGCGGCTGCCGCTTCCTCCTCCGCCCGCGGCATGCCGTCGGAATCCAGGGGCAAGGCGGCCAGGCCGATATCGGCATAGACCCCCAGCAGCGTAGGCCCGGCCCGCCAGATGGCGGGATCGAGCCCTTCCTGGGCTGCGAGGTCGCGCAGCCGCCAGATGGCCGAGACGCGGTCGGTGGCCGCGCCGGCAGGGTCGCCGAAGCCCAGCAGCACCCCGCCCACGCGGCGGAACGGGATGGCGGCGCGCCCGGCCTCGCCCCACAGCAACCCGTCGGCCTCGGCCAGCGGCGTGCCGCCCAGGGCGCGGTAGCGGGCGCGCGTGGCCTCGTTCCAGGCATCGTGGGTCACGCGGCCCGGGCGCACGGTGCGCCAGATCGCCACCAGCGCCACCAGCACGGCCAGCGCGACGCTGACGCGCACCGCGTTGGGCACGGCCGGGGAGAGCACCACCTGCCACCAGGAGGTCTTCGCCAGCAGCGTCAGCCGCGGCTCGTAGGTCGCCAGCACCACCACGGCGCCGGCCAGCATCAGCGGGCCGGAGGCACGCTGCACCGTCATCGGCCCGGAGAGCAGCCGCGCGTGGCGATAGAACAGCCGGCGGAACGGGGCGAGCAGGGCGGTGGCCCCCAGCAGCAGGGCCGGGATCCAGAAATGCTCGCCGCGCGCCGCGGTGAAGGCCCCCCCCAGCAGCAGCAGCGCGATCGTCACCCCCCAGGCCAGCGTCACGCGCCGGGTGAGCGCGATGGAGAGCACCATCAGCGCCGCACCGATCAGGCTGGGCACGAACTCGCTGGCCGGGTGGAACAGCGCCTGGGCCCAGCCGGGCAGGCTCCAGGCCGGGCCGATCCAGGTGTAGTCCCCCAGCGCATCCATGGCGCCGAGGGCCATCAGCAGCGCGCCGCACAGCGCCACCGCACCGGCCACGGCGGCCACCTCGAAATCCGGCTGGCTCCAGCGCCCGATGGTCTGCACGCCGGGCAGGCGCGCGGTGCCGGCGAACAGGCCCCGGCCGCGCAACAGCATCTCATTGCCCGCGAACAGCCCGCCCGCCAGGAACAGCGGCACGATGTAGTAGTACAGGCGGAATACCACGATGGCGCCCACGATGGCCGGCGGCTCCAGCCAGTGGGACAGGCCCAGCAGCATCGCGGTATCGAACACGCCCAGCCCGCCGGGCACATTGGCCAGCAGGCCGGCGGTGTAGGCGAACACATAGACGCCGAGCACCACGAAGAAGGTCAGCCCCTCGGCCGGCGGCAGCAGCGCATGGAAGATCGCCGCCGTCACCACCACGTCGACGGTGGCCAGGGTGGTCTGCACGATGGCCATGCGCCAGGACGGCAGGTCCACGTCGTGACCGAACAGGCGGATGTGGCCAACAAGGCGGGAGAGCACCACGTACACCGCCGTCGCGGCCAGGCATGCGGCGCCAATGCCCTGCAGCATCCAGCGCGGCAGCCGGCTGCCCAGCACCGGCAGCACCTCCGGCTCCAGCAGCAGCACCGTGCCGCCCAGCACCATGCCGCCAAGGATGAAGGTAAGGGAGCAGAACGCCACCACCTTGCCGATCTGCAGCGGCGTCAGGCCCCAATGCGCATAGAGCCGGTAACGCACCGCAGCCCCGGAGACCGCGGCGAAGCCAAGGTTGTGCGCCAGCGTATAGGCGCAGAAGGAGGCAAAGGCGGCGCGCGCATAGCTCACCGGCCGCCCGGCATAGATGGTGCCGAGCCGGTCGTACACAGTGAGGATGGCATAGGCCAGCAGCGTCCAGCCGAAGGCGGTCCAGAGACGGCTGGACGGAATCGCCGCCAGGGCCGCCTTGATGTCGGCCACGCTGAGAGTGCGGAACTCGTTGAACACCACGTAGATCGCCCCGCCGAGCAGGGCCAGGCCCAGCACGGCGGGGAGGTGGCGCAGCCAGGGCTTCATCGGGGACCCCCGGTCAACCCTCGGTACGGGCGAGCGCGCCCTCGATCAGCGTGGCGGTTTCAGGCAGGCCATAGAGCGCGATGAACTGGCCGAAGCGCGGGCCTTCCTGCTGGCCCAGCAGCACCTGATACAGGCAGCCGAACCAGGCGCGCAGCTCCGGGAAGGGGTGGCGCTTGCCCACCTCGTACAGCACGTCCTGGATCGCCTCGGCCGGGCTGCCGGGGGGCAGCTTGCGCAGCTCCGCCAGCAGGTCGGTGAGGGCTGCGCGGTCGGTGTCGTCGGGTGCCTTGTACTGCTTGGCCGGGCGCACGAAGTCCCGGTAGTAGGCCAGGGCATATTCCACCAGCCGCGCCAGCAGCGGCATGTCCTCGGGCGTGGCAGCCGCGTTGTAGCGGCGGATGAAGCCCCACAGGATATCGGGCGAGTCCGCGTTCACCACGCTGGCGAGGTTCAGCAGCATCGCGAAGCTGAGCGGCGAGTGCGCGTCCTGCGGGATGCCGCCGGCATGGATGTGCCAGGCGGGGTTGGCGGGCTGCTCCGTCGGCCCCTGGCCCTGGCCCTTCAGCGCATTGGCGATGTACTCGTCCACCGCCTTGGGGATCACGTCGAAATACAGCCGCTTGGCGCGCTGCGGCTGGTTGAACATGTACTGGCCGAGCGATTCCGGCGGCGCATAGCGCAGCCACTCCTCTACGCTGAGGCCGTTGCCCTTGGACTTGCTGATCTTCTGCGCCTGCTCGTCCAGGAACAGCTCGTAGGTGAAGCCCACCGGCGGCTCGCTGCCCAGGATGCGGCAAATCGCGCCAGACAGGCGCACGCTGTCGATCAGGTCCTTGCCGGACATCTCGTAGTCGACGCCCAGCGCGTGCCAGCGCATCGCCCAATCGGCCTTCCACTGGCACTTGCCGCCGCCGCCGAGGATGCAGGTTTCGTACGTGGCGCCGGTGTCCGGGTCCGTCCAGGCGACCATGCCCGTCTCCGTATCCAGCACCGTCAACGGCACCTGCATCACAATGCCGGTCTCCGGATGGATCGGCAGGATCGGCGAATAGGTGGCGCGGCGCTCCGGCCCGAGGGTCGGCAGGATCACGCCCACGATCTGCTCGTGCTTGCGCAGGATCTGGCGCAGCGCGTCGTCGAACCGGCCGGTGGCGTAGTACTCGGTGGAGGAGGCGAACTCGTATTCGAACCCGAAGCTGTCCAGGAAGGATTGCAGCCGGGCATTGTTGTGCGCGCCGAAGCTGGAATGGGTGCCGAACGGATCGGGGATGCGGGTGAGCGGCTTGCCGAGGTAAGCGGCCAGCATCTCCTTGTTAGGCACGTTCTCCGGCACCTTGCGCAGGCCGTCCATGTCGTCGCTGAACGCCAGCAGCTTGCTGGGCAGCCCGGTCAGCTCGGTAAAGGCCCGCCGCACCCAGGAGGTGCGGGCCACCTCGCCGAACGTGCCGATATGCGGCAGGCCGGAGGGGCCGTAGCCGGTTTCGAACAGCGCATGCCCTTTGCCCGTTTTGGCCATGCGCTCCACGACCTTCTTGGCCTCCTCGAAAGGCCAGGCGCGGGGGAGAGTGGGGGCTTGGGCGGGGGCTGAGGCGGACATGGGCCGGACCCTAGTGGATTTGGCAGGCAGGGGAAACCGTGGGGCGAGAATGGCCGGGTTGGGCGAGGGAAGGAACAAGGGAGTGAACCGCCAAGGCGCCAAGGGCGCCAAGGGAATCGCCAAGACGCACGCCATCGCCTCTTGGCGTCCTTCTTGGCGATCTTGGCGCCTTGGCGGTTCCCTTCCTTTGCTCCCTTCGGAGGGTGCCCCTCGCCCCGGCTTTGCCTATAAGGATGCAAATGCCCCCACCGATTTCCCTGCTCGACTCACCTTCCGTGGTGGCGGGCGCCGCGCGGGCCGCGGTTCTGACCGAAGACGGCGAGATGCTGCTGCTGCCGGCGGAGGCAGCGGGGCGGGAAGTGCGCGGCAAGGCGCCGCTGCTCGTCCATGCGCCGGCCACGCTGAAGCGGCTGGGCCTGCGCGAGGAGCCGTGCCTGGACCTGCTGGAGCTGTTCGCCTTCGTCCGCCCGGCGCGCGGCGTGGCCCCCACACCGCGCGGCCTGGCCCTGGCGTTGGACATGAAGCCGCCGGCCGCGGGGCTGGAGGCGGCCGCCGGGATCCTGCCTGATATCGCCGAGGCGCTGCTGGGCCGCCTGTCCGGCCTGCGCGGGCTGCCGGCGGCCAAGCCGCTCTCCGAACTCGCCGCCCGCATGGGCCGCGCCGGCTGGGGCTGGGCCGATGCCGTACTGGCCGCCCTCGGCCTGCCCGGCGCCGTCGCGTCCGACGAGCCGATGCGCGTCTGGAAACGCCTGCCGGAATGGGAAGACCTGCCGCCGCCCCCCGCCCCCTCCGCCCTCGGCGTGGAGGAAGGCGAGGCGCGCACCCGCCTGGCTGGCATGCTGGGCGACGCCGCCGAGGCCCGGCCCGGCCAGAGCGACTACGCCGCCGCCGTCACCCACGCCTTCGCCCCCCGCGAGCAGCGCGGCGACCCGCACCTGGTGCTGGCGGAAGCCGGCACCGGCACCGGCAAGACCCTGGGCTACGTCGCACCCGCCAGCCTCTGGGCGGAGCGCAACAAGGGCAGTGTCTGGATCTCCACCTTCACCCGCCACCTGCAGCGCCAGGTGGAAGGCGAGATGGCCCGCCTTTTCCCCAACGCCGCCGAGCGCCGCCGCCGCGTGGTGGTGCGCAAGGGGCGGGAGAACTACCTCTGCCTGCTCAACCTGCAGGATGCTCTGGGCATCGTGCTCTCGGGGCAGACGCACCCCGGCGTGATCCCGCTCGGCCTGATCGCACGCTGGGCGATGGCCACCACCGATGGCGACATCCAGGGCGGCGACCTGCCCGGCTGGTTCGGTGACCTCTTCCCCCCCGCCTATTCCGCGGGCCTGGCCGACCGGCGCGGCGAATGCATCCATGCCGGCTGCGAGCACTGGAAGAAGTGCTTCGTGGAACACACCATCCGTCGCGCCCGCTCGGCCGAACTGGTAGTGGCCAACCACGCGCTGGTGATGGCCCAGGCCGTGTGGGGCGGGCTGGACGACGCCACCGTGCCCAGCCGCTACGTGTTCGACGAAGGCCACCACATCTTCGATGCCGCCGACGGCGCCTTCTCCGCCGTGATCTCCGGCATGGAGGCCGCCGAACTCCGCCGCTGGCTGCTCGGCGCCGAAGGCGGCCGCTCCCGTGCCCGCGGGCTGCGCCGCCGGGTGGAGGACCTGGTGGCAGCGCGCGACGACCTGATCGCGCCGCTCGATGCCGCGCTGATGGCCGCCCGCGCCCTGCCGGCCCCTGGCTGGCCGGAGCGGCTGGGGCTGGAACTGCCCAGCATCGACGGCGAGCAGGCCAACCCCACCGAAGCTTTCCTGCGCGCCGCCCGCCAGCAGGCCCTGGCCCGCGTGCAGGGCGACGGCGAGGCCATCGGCGCCATCGAATGCGATCTCTACCCGGTCGGCCCGGAACTGCCAGAGCGCGCCGCCCGCCTCGCCCGCGCGCTCCAGCGCCTCGCCACCCCGTTGAAAACGCTGATGGACCGCCTGGCCGCGCGGCTGGAGGACGAGGCGGAGGAGCTCGACGAAGCCACCCGCACCCGCATCGAAGCCGCCTGCCGCTCCCTCAAGCGCCGCGCCGTCGATCCCCTGGGCGCCTGGGGCGCGATGCTGGCCGCCGTCGGCGCCGAGCCGCCGGAACCCGGCGAACGGCCGGAGCATGTGCTGTTCCTGCGCCTCGATCGCCGCGGCACCGAGGATCGCGACGTCGGCCTGCACCGCCACTGGCTGGACCCCACCATCCCCTTCGCCGCCACCCTGGCCCGCCCGGCGCAGGGGCTGCTGGTCACCTCCGCCACGCTGCGCGACGCAGGCGCCGAGGATGTGGAGGCCGCCTGGGCGGATGCGGAGGCCCGCGTCGGCGCCACCCACCTGCCCAGCCCGGCGATCCGCGTGGCCGTCGCCTCCCCGTTCGACTACGCCGCGCAAACGCGCTGCTTTGTGGTGACAGACGTGAACACGCGCGAGATCGGCGCGCTGGCGGCCGCCTATCGCACCCTGTTCCAATCCTCCGGCGGCGGCGGGCTCGGCCTGTTCACCGCCATCGCCCGCCTGCGCGCCGTGCACGCCCGCATCGCCGCCCCGTTGGAGGAAGCCGGCATCCCGCTGCTCGCCCAGCACGTGGACGCCATGGACAACGCCACCCTGGTGGATGTCTTCCGCACCGAGGAGGACAGCTGCCTGCTGGGCACCGACGCCATGCGCGACGGCGTGGACGTTCCCGGCCGCGCCCTGCGGCTGGTGGTGTTCGAACGCGTGCCCTGGCCGCGCCCGGACATTCTGCACCGCGAGCGCCGGGTGCACCTCTCGGGCGGCGATACCGCCGGCTACGACGCGCGCGTGGCCCGCTTCCGCCTGCGCCAGGCCTTCGGCCGGCTGATCCGCAGCGCCAGCGATCGCGGCGCCTTCGTGCTGCTGGACCGCTCCACCCCCACCCGTCTGCTCTCGGCCTTTCCCGCCGGCGTGGCGGTGCAGCGCGTGGGCCTGTCGGAGGCCGCCGCGCAGGTGCGGGAGTTCCTGGGCTGAAATCTGTTAATCCCGAGATAAGTCCCGACACGCAACGTGGCTTGATCGCGGGCCCGTTTCGCGCTTCTTATGCAGATACAGGTAAAACATTGTAACGAGATGCCGGTAGCCAGGACCACCCCAGGCAAGCCGGGCAGGAAATGGGAGGCCCGGCCCCGCCGGAATGCAGGCAGGGACGGATGGACGAAGGCGCGAGGGGCCCCTGGGGGAGGCTGCGCCGGCGAGGCTGCATTCCCGGCGAATGGTCGCCCGGCCCCCAAGGCCTGGCACCAAGCGCCGCGCGTTGACCGGATGAAGCGCGGCCCCGCCGCGGTGTACGCCCGCCACCCGCCAAAACGCGGCTGCGGGATGACAATGATGTCCGCTGGTTCCAGAGAGGCTTATGGCGCTTCGCCCGCAATCCCTCGCCTTCACCTTCCTGATCGGTGCCCTCGCCGCCCTGCCGCCGCTGTCCATCGACCTCGGCCTCCCGGCGCTGACCCTGCTCGAATCATCCCTCGGCGCCAGCCACACCCAGGCGGCGCTCACGCTCTCGCTGTTCCTGGCCGGGTTCGGCCTCTCCCAGCTGGTGATGGGCCCGCTGTCGGATCGCCACGGCCGCCGGCCGGTGATGCTGGCCGGCATGGCGCTGTATGCCCTGGCCGGGCTGGGCTGCGCCCTGTCCACCAGCATCGAGGCGTTGCTCGCCTTCCGCCTGCTGGAAGGGATCGGGGCCGCCGGTGGCACCACCCTCGCCATGGCCGTGGTGCGCGACAGCTTCGAAGGCCAGGCCGGGCGCATCAAGATGAGCCAGGTGAGCATGGTGATCACCATCGCCCCGATCATCGCCCCCACGCTGGGCGGGCTGTTGCTGCTGGTCTTCCACGACTGGCGGGTGATCTATGCCACGCTGGCCCTGGCCGGCGCGGCGCTGGTGGTCAGCGTCTGGTTCGGCCTGGCCGAAAGCCGGCCCCCGCTGCCCGGGGCGCGGCTGGACCTGCTGGGCCGCTATGCCGCCGTGTTCCGCCACCGCCGCACCATGGGCTACGTGCTGGTGAACACGCTGGGCTCCGGCGGGCTGTTCGCCTTCATCGCCGGCTCGCCGATGCTGCTGATGGGCACGATGGGCGTTTCCACGCCGGTGTTCGGGCTGCTCTTCGCCACCACCTCCTCCGGCATCCTGCTGGGCAGCACGATCAACAACATCCTGGCCCGGCGCGGCGTGGGCGCGCGGGCACCGCTGGCCATCGGCCTCTCCCTGGCGCCGCTGGCAGCCCTGGGGGCGGCGCTGGTGGCCGGGGCCGGCATCGTCTCCGTGGCCACGTTCATCCCGTTCGTGGTGGTGGTGGGCATCTGCCGCGGCCTGACCACGCCCAACATCACCCATGCGGCGCTGGAGCCGGTGCCGCACCATGCCGGCGTCACCGCCGCGCTGATGGGCGCCGGCCAGATGCTTTGCATGGCCCTGGCCAGCGTGGTGGTGGCCGAGATGCACGACGATTACGGCGCGCTGGGCGTGGCGCTCACCATGCTGGGCTTCCTCTCCGCCGGCCTCATCTCCTGGTTGCTGGTGGAGCGCGCGGTGCGGCAGGCCAGGTCCGCCTAGGCAGGCTGTCACCGCCACGACCCGGCGTGGCACAATGCCCCCGATTCGGAGGCACGTGCATGGACCCCGCCACCTGGACGATCCTGGCCGCCGGGCTAGCGATGCTCGCGGCCTGCGCCGCTCTGGCTGCGTTTGCCATGGTGCAGCGCCAGGCCGCGGTGCTGCACCAGCTGAAGCTGCTGGGCGAGCAGACCCGCATGGGCCTGGATGCCGCCACCGCCACCCAGCGCACCGCGCTCGCCGAAACCGAGCGCGCTCTGGCCCGCGCGGTGACCGAAAGCGGCGCCGGGCTGCGCACCGAGGTCGCGGGCACCGTCGACGCCTTGCGCGCGCAATCCGGTACCGATGCCGCTGCCCTGCGCGCGGAGGTTGCGGCCATGCGCGAGGGCAACGAGCAGCGCCTGGTGGCGATCGCCGAGCAATCCGCCGCCGCCGCCGCCGCGCTGCGGGCGGAGGTTGGCACCCTGCGCGAAGGCAATGAGAAGAGCATCGCCGGGATGCAGGCGGCGATGGCGGCGCAGCTGCAAGCCTTCGGCGAACAGACCACGGCGGCGGCGGCCCTGCTGCGCCAGGACCTCTCAGGCATGCGTGCCGAGACCCACCAGGCGATTGTGGTGCTGCGCGAGGGCAACGAGAAGAAGCTGGCGGAGATCCAGGGCGTGGTGAGCGAGCAGCTCGCCAAGTCCGTGGAACAGCAGATGACCCAGAGCTTCGCCCGGGTGACGGAGCAGTTCGCCCAGGTGCAGAAGGCGATGGGCGAGATGCAGGCCGTCGGCGCGCAGATCGGTGACCTCAAGCGCCTGTTCGGCAACGTGAAGACCCGCGGCGGCTGGGGCGAGACCCAGGTGCGCGCCATGCTGGAGGACATCCTGCCGCCGCATGCCTGGGAGGCGAACTGGAAGCCGCGCCCGGACAGTCGGGATTCCGTCGAATTCGCCATCCTGATGCCCGGCCGCGACGGCGTGCAGGCCCGCCTGCCGGTGGATGCCAAGTTCCCCACCGAGGATTACGAGCGCCTGCTCACCGCCCAGGATGACGGCGACGCCGATGCCGACCGTCTCGCCCGCGCCGCCCTGGCCCGGCGCATCATGGATGAGGCGCGCAAGATGCGGGAGAAATACATCCACCCGCCGCTGACGGTCGATTTCGCCATCATGTACCTGCCGACCGACGGGCTCTATGCTGAGGTCGCCCGCGTGCCCGGGCTGATCGACAGCATCGGCCGCGAGCACCGGGTGATCGTGCTGGGCCCCACCCTGTTCCCGGCCATGCTGCGCACCATCCACCTGGGCCACGTCACCCTCTCCCTGGAGCGCAAGGCGGAGGAGGTGGGCGCGCTGCTCGGCGCCACCCGCACCGAGATGCGCAAGATGGACGAAACGCTGGACCGGCTGCACAAGCAGTCCAGCACGCTCACCAGCGCGCTGGACAAGGCCCGCACCCGCACCCGCCAGGTGGACCGCAAGCTGAAGACCATCACCGCCATGGACCCGGAGGAGGCGAGCCGCCTGCTGGGCATCGACGAAGGTGCGCTCGCCGAGGAGGAGACCGCGCAATGACCCCCGATCCCTTGGGCGACGCCGCGCGCTACACGGCCAACTACCTGGCCACCAGCCGGGCGGCGATGGACGCCTTCGCCACGGATACCGCTGCCCACGCCATGGTGCAGGGCATGGCGGCCGACATCGTCGCCGCGATGCACGCCGGGGGTCGCTACCTGGTGTGCGGCAATGGCGGCAGCGCCGCCGATGCGCAGCACATCGCCGGCGAACTGGTCGGCCGGCTGATGTTCGATCACGCGCCGCTGGCCGCCATCGCGCTGACGGCCGACAGCTCCGTGCTGACCGCCACCGGCAACGACTATGGCTTCGAGCAGGTGTTCAGCCGCCAGGTGCTGGGGCTGGGCCGCGAGGGTGATGTGCTGCTGGCCATCTCCACCTCCGGCAACTCGCCCAACGTGCTGGCCGCGATCGCGGCGGCCCGGCAGCGCGGCATGGTGGTGCACGGCTTCGCCGGCGGCAACGGCGGGGCCATGGCGGGGCTGTGCGACCGGCTGCTGCTGGCGCCCTCGGCGTGGACCCCGATCATTCAGCAGGTCTACATGACGGCGGCGCACCTGGTGTGCGCGCTGGTGGAGCGGGCGTTGTTTCCGGAGAAGGCGCCGGAGGTCTGATGGCCAAGGCAACCACCCGCTACGTCTGCCAAAGCTGCGGCGCCATCACGCCCAAATGGGCGGGACGCTGCGAAGCGTGCGGCGAATGGAACACCATCGTGGAGGAGGCTTCCACGGCGGCCGTGGCCAAGGGGCGGCGGCTGCAGTTCGTCGATCTCGCCGGGGTGGCCAATCCGCCTCCGCGGGTAGGTACGGGGATTGCGGAGCTGGACCGGGTGCTGGGTGGCGGCTTCGTGCCGGGCTCGGCGATCCTGCTGGCGGGTGATCCCGGGATCGGCAAGTCCACCTTGCTGCTGCAGGCGGCGGCGAAGCTGGCGCGCAGCGGCAAGCGGGTGCTGTACATCTCGGGCGAGGAGGCGGTGGACCAGGTGCGGCTGCGGGCGCGGCGGCTGGGGCTGCAGGGCGATCCGCTGGAGCTGGCCGCCAGCATCAACCTGCGCGACATCGCGGCTTCGATATCGGAGACCAAGGATGCCGCGCTGGTGGTGATCGATTCCATCCAGACGATGTGGATGGAGGGCGTGGAAAGCGCGCCGGGGTCGGTCTCCCAGGTGCGGGCCAGTGCCTTCGAGCTGATCCGCATTGCCAAGCAGCAGACAGCGGCGCTGGTGCTGGTGGGGCATGTGACACGGGAAGGCACCATCGCCGGGCCGCGGGTGCTGGAGCACATGGTGGATGCGGTGCTGCACTTCGAGGGCGATCGCGGCCACCAGTTCCGCATCCTGCGCGGGGTGAAGAACCGCTTCGGCGCCACCGACGAGATCGGCGTGTTCGAGATGGGCGAGGAGGGGCTGACGGAGGTGGCCAACCCATCCGCCCTGTTCCTGGCTGAGCGGCGCGGCAATGTCAGCGGCAGCGCGGTGTTCGCCGGCATGGAGGGTACGCGCCCGGTGCTGGTGGAGGTGCAGTGCCTGCTGAGCGCCAATGCCGGCGGCTCCCCCCGGCGCAGCGTGATCGGCTGGGATTCCGGGCGGCTTTCGATGCTGCTGGCGGTGCTGGAGACGCGGTGCGGGCTGAAGATGGGGGCGACGGATGTGTACCTGAACGTGGCCGGCGGGCTGCGGGTGAGCGAGCCGGCGGCGGATCTCGCCGTGGCGGCCGCCCTGGCCAGTGCGGCCACGGACCAGCCGACCGACCCGGCCAGCGTGTATTTTGGCGAGGTGGGTCTTTCCGGCGAGGTGCGCCAGGTGGCGCAGGCGGAGGCGCGGTTGAAGGAGGCGCAGAAGCTCGGCTTCACCCGCGCTGCCCTGCCGCGCCGGGTGGCGGGGGGCAACCGCAAGCTGTCTGCCCCCGAGGGCATCGCGCTGGATGAGATCGGGCATCTCGGTGACCTGGTGGCCCGCTTCACCCAGAAACCGGCCAAGCCGCGGGCATGACGGCGCCGGGGGTGGCGCATCCGGGCAAAGGGGGGATATACGGTGCCCCGCCCATGCCCCGTACCCCCCCTCTCCGGGCCGACCGTTGAACTGGGTCGACCTTGCCGTTCTCGTTGTCGTGGCCAT
>CAMDAM010000139.1 GCA_945888575.1 Asaia bogorensis
CTACTGGCTGGAAGCCGACCGCCGCTACGTCGGCCGCCACGTCGTCCCCCGCGCCCCCTACGCGATCGACGGCACCCGCCCCGCATTCCTCCGCCCCGCCCCCACCCTCGGCGAGCACAACGCAGAAATACTCGCCACCGTCCTCGGCCTCCCCGCCGCCGAGATCGCCAGACTCGAAGAAACCGGCATCATCGGCTCCAAGGCCCTCTGAAAGATCCCGCCATGCGCTTCAAGAAGCTCCTGATCGCCAACCGCGGCGAGATCGCCATCCGCATCGCCCGCGCCGCCGCCGACCTCGGCCTCCCCACCGTGGCCATCCACTCGGAAGACGACGCGCCGAGCCTCCACGTCCGCGCCGCCGACGAAGCCCACCAGCTCCCCGGCCAGGGTGCGGCCGCCTACCTCAACATCGAAAACGTCATCGCCGCCGCCAAGGCCACCGGGGCAGACGCCATCCACCCCGGCTACGGCTTCCTCGCCGAACGCGCCGACTTCGCCCGCGCCGTCGCCGCTGCCGGCCTCACCTTCGTCGGCCCCTCCCCCGAACACCTCGACCTCTTCGGCGACAAGGCCCAGGCCCGCGCCGCCGCCCTCGTCGCCTCCGTCCCCACCATGCGCGGCCTCGACCACGCCATCACCCTGGAGGAAGCCCACCAGTTCTTCGCCTCGCTAGGCGAAGGCGGCAGCATGATCATCAAGGCCGTCGCCGGCGGCGGCGGCCGCGGCACCCGCGCCGTCATGGCCGCTTCCGAAATCGACCAGGCCTTCAAGCGCTGCCAATCCGAAGCCAAGGCCGCCTTCGGCCGCGAGGACGTCTACGTCGAGGAATTCATCCCCCGCGCCCGCCACATCGAGGTCCAGATCCTCGGCGACGGCACCGGCGCCGTCGCCCATCTCGGCGAGCGCGAATGCTCCGTCCAGCGCCGCTTCCAGAAGGTGGTGGAAATCGCCCCCAGCCCGAACCTCGACAACACGCTGCGCCAGGCCATCATCGAAGCCGCCGTGCGCTTCGCCCGCTCCGTCCGCTACGGCAACCTCGGCACCTTCGAATTCCTGGTCGACACCACCGGCAGGCCGGGCGCCCAGCCCTTCATCTTCATCGAGGCCAATGCCCGCCTCCAGGTCGAGCACACTGTCACGGAGGAAGTCTCCGGCGTCGACCTGGTCCAAACCCAAATCATGCTCGCCGCCGGCAGCCGCCTCTCCGAACTCGGCCTAGACGCCCCAGTCGCCCTGCGCGGCCACGCCATCCAGCTGCGCGTGAACATGGAAACCCTCCGCCCCGACGGCCAATTCCGCCCCGGCGGCGGCACGCTCGCCGTCTACGAAGCGCCCAACGGCCCCGGCGTCCGCACCGACGGCTTCGGCTATGCCGGCTACAAAACCAGCGCCAATTTCGACTCGCTCCTGGCCAAGGTCATCGTCCACTCCACCTCGCGCGACTTCGCCCACGCCATCGCCAAAACCCAGCGCGCCCTCTCCGAATTCCGCCTCGAAGGCGTCGGCACCAACATCCCCTTCCTGAACGCCATCCTCGCCCACCCGGATTTCGCCAGCGGCGCCGTCCACACCCGCTGGGTCGATGAGAAGATCAAGGAGCTCGCCCAACCCGCCGACCGCCGCCAACGCTTCGTCGCCGCCCCCGCACCCGGCACCGCCGCGCCCCCCGCCGCACCAGCGGCCGAACCCGAAGGCTTCGCCGGCGCCCGCGTCAAATCCCGAGACCCCCTCGCCCTCTTCGCCTTCGACCAACAAGTAAAAGCCGAACAAAAACCCGAGAAACCCGCCGAAGCCCCCACCGCCAAGGGCCCCGACGGCACCATCGGCCTCGCCGCCCCCATCCAAGGCACCGTCGTCGCCATCTCGGTCGCCCTCGGCGACGAAGTCCGCCAAGGCCAACAGGTCGCGGTGGTGGAAGCGATGAAGATGGAACACATCATCACCGCCCGCGAATCCGGCATCATCCGCGCCATCACCATGGCCGCCGGAGACGTGGTCCGCGAAGGCTACCCCATCGTCTTCCTGCAACCCGCCGAAGTCGCCGGCGGCGCCATCACCGCCGATGCCGCCGTCGACCCCGACCACATCCGCGGCGACCTTCAGGAAGTCATCAACCGCCACGCCTACACGCTCGATGAAAACCGCCAGGCCGCCGTCGCCAAGCGCCACGCGCTCGGCAACCGCATGCCGCGCGAAAACATCGCCGAACTGGCGGACCCCGGCAGCTTCACCGAATACTGGCCGCTCGTCGTCGCCATGCAGCACGACCGTCACGACCTCGAAACCCTCCGCAAGCAAACCCCGGCCGACGGCCTGCTCGCCGGCATGTGCACCATCAACGCGGACCGCGTCCCCGCCGACCGCGCCCGCGCCATGATCGTCCACTACGACTACACCGTGCTGGCCGGCACCCAGGGCCGCCGCAACCACTACAAGCAAGACCGCATGTTCGAGCTGGCGCACCGCGCCCGCATCCCCGTCATCCTGTTCGGCGAAGGCGGCGGCGGCCGCCCCGGCGACGACAACAACGGCCCCCGCATCGCGGTAGACACCACCACCTTCACCACCTTCTCCAAGCTCTCCGGCCTGGTCCCCCTCGTCGGCGTCGTCAACGGCCGCTGCTTCGCCGGCAACACCGCCCTGGTCGCCTGCTGCGACGTCATCATCGCCACCGCCAACACCACCATCGCCATGGGCGGCCCGGCCATGATCGAAGGCGGCGGCCTCGGCATCTACACGCCGGAGGAATGCGGCCCGCTCTCCTTCCAGGTCCCGAACGGCGTCGTGGACATCGAAGTGAAGGACGAGGCCGAAGCCGTCGCCACCGCCAAGAAATACCTCTCCTACTTCCAGGGCCCGATCCAGAACTGGAAGGCCCCAGACCAGCGCAAGCTCCGCCACATCATCCCCGAAAACCGCCTGCGCCTCTACGACATGCGCGAAATCCTCCACACCCTGGCCGACGAAGACAGCGTCCTAGAAATCCGTCCGAAATTCGGCATCGGCATCATCACCGCCTTCATCCGTGTCGAAGGCCGCCCCATGGGCGTCATCGCCAACAACCCCCACCACCTCGCCGGCGCGATCGACTCCGACGGCGCCGACAAGGCCGCAAGGTTCCTCCGCCTCTGCGACGCCTTCGACATCCCCGTGCTGTCCCTCATGGACTGCCCCGGCATGATGGTCGGCCCAGACGTCGAGAAAACCGCCCTCGTCCGCCACTGCGTCCGCCTGTTCAACACCGGCGCCAACATGACCGCCCCGTTCTTCGGCGTCGTCGTCCGCAAGGCCTACGGCCTCGGCGTGCAAGCCATGCTCGGCGCCGGCTCCCTCGTGGGCTTCTTCACCGTCGCCTGGCCCACCGCCGAATTCGCCGGCATGAACATCGAAGGTGCCGTCAAGCTCGGCTACCGCAAGGAACTCATGGCAATCGTTGACCCCGAAGCCCGCCGCGCCGAATTCGACCGCCGCTGCGCCGAAGCCTACGAAACCGCCAAGGCCGTCAACGCCGGCGTCGGCGGCGGGCTGGACGACGTCATCGACCCCGCGGAAACCCGCACCTGGATCGCCATGGGCCTCCGCAGCCAGCCCCCATCCGAGCCGCGCACCGAAAAGAAGCACGCCTACATCGATACGTGGTGAGCAGCGGCAAGCAAGGACTCACCACGGAGCCACGGAGGTCACAGAGAAGGCACGGAGTCGAAGCCTCACCTCCGTGCCTTGTCGGTGCCCTCCGCGCCTCCGTGGTGAATCTTCCTTGCTTCTCCCTCCCCTCCCCCATTGGCCAAACGCCAAACCCCTGGCACGATAACCCCTCGCGCCGGCCCCAAGACCGGCGCCCAAACACACCGAGCCTGCGATAGGGGAAACGGAATGAGCTACCATCAGGCCTTCAAGGGATTGAAGGTGATCGACCTCACCGGCGGCGTCGCCGGCCCCTCCTGCGCCATGATGTTCGCCCAGCACGGCGCCGAGGTCATCAAGATCGAAACCCCGCACAACGGCGGCGACTGGGCCCGCATCCTCGGCAAGACCTACGGCGACCACTCCTCCTTCTCCTTCTTCGGCACCCTCGGCAAGAAGGCCGTGGCGCTCGACCTGAAGACGCAAGAGGGCAAGGACATCCTCTGGAAGCTGATCGACGGCGCCGACATCTTCATGGAAGGCTTCCGGCCCGGCACCATCCAGCGCTACGGCTTCGGCTACGATGCCGTGAAGGCCAAGAACCCCGGCATCATGTACTATTCCATCTCCGGCTTCGGCCAGATCGGCCCCTGGGCCGGCCGCCCGGCGATGGACCCCGTGCTGCAGGCCTTCAACGGCATCGTGCACGAAAACCGCGGCGAGATGGACAACCACCCCCACCGCATCGCCATCTCGCTGATCGACATGTACACCGGCCTCCTGGGCTTCCAGGCGCTCTCCACCTCCATCTTCGTCAAGAAGATGCAGAACCTCACGGAAGGCCGCTACATCGAAGCCAGCCTGATGCAGGGCGGCGCCATGCTCTCCGTCATCCGCCTCATCGCCGGCTACCTGGAGAACGGCGTGCTCCAGCGCGGCATCATGCCCGCCGGCGTGTTCGACACCAAGAACGGCCAAATCAACGTCACCATGGTCCGCAACACCGATTGGGCGCCGTTCTGCGAAGCGATGGAAATCCAGCACCTGGAGCACGACCCCCGCTTCAAGGAACCCGCCACCCGCCGCAGCAACATGGATGAGCTGCTCGGCCTCGTCCGCCCGGTCTTCAAATCCAAGGAGACCATGTGGATCAGCGAGCGCCTCACCGCCCGCAACATCATGAACGGCCAGGTCAACAGCTACTCGGAGTTCCTCAAGGAGGAGCAGGTGGTGGCCACCAACATCATCGCCTGGCTCAAGCAGCCCGGCCTCGACCAGCTCGTGCCCATGCCCAACATCCCCGGCCTGCCCCCCTTCGAAAGCGGCACCGCCCGCGCCCACGCGCCGACCATCGGCGAACACACCCGCGAAGTCCTGCGCAACCACGGCTTCACCGACGCTCAGGTCGACGATCTCAACGCCCGCAAGGTGGTCAAGGCGTAAAGCAAGGACTCTTCTTTTTCTGAAGAAAAAGAAGCAAAAAGACTTTCTACTTTAAGCCGCTGCGCGTTCCGCCCGCCCTCGTAGGGCGGATCGCGAAGCGGATCGGCCACCTTGCGCCCTATACCAAGACCCGTTGACTTCGACCGATTGGAGAAAGCAAGGCTGGGCTCCACCCAGACCCGCCAGGTCCGCGGCAAGCCTTCACGCGACGGGCCAAGCCCCTGGACCTTACCCTAAAGTAAAGTAATGGGATCAAAGGGCCGCCGGCCCTTTGCGGGTCCAGGGCAGCGCCCTGGCCTTCCTTGGCGTCTATCGGTCATCAAAGGCCCCGCAAAAACCCGATCATCGCGGCATTCACCTCCGCCGGTCGCTCCTGCTGCGTCCAATGCCCACAGCCCGGCAGGATGATCGCCTCGCGCAAATCCGGCACCGCGCGCGCCAGGTTCGCCACCATCTCCTTCGCCCCAGCAAACCCCAGCACCAGGTCGCGATCCCCTGCCACATAAAGCGCGGGCACCGTCACCTTCAGCCCCGCAAACGGCCGCATCAGCTCCCAGTTGCGATCGATGTTGCGATACCAGTTGAGCCCGCCACGAAATCCGCCGCCCCGAAACGCCTCGGCATAGGCGTCGATATCGGCCTCGCTGAGCCAGCCCGGCAGCGCCATTCCCGCATGCTCGGCCAACCGCCCGCCCAGCCCGCCCCGCACCGGCACCATGCTGAACCCGTCAGACCCCGGAATGGCCGGCACATCGCCCGAAAGCCGCAGCAGGATATCGCGCACCGCTGCGCGCACATCCCCCTCCAGCTCCGCCTCCGCCACGCCGGGCTCCTGGAAATACAGCTGGTAGAACATCGCCGCCTCGGTGCGGGGCATCACGCCGGTCGGCCGCACGGCACCGCGCGGCCGGAACGGCACGCTCAACCCGATCACGGCCCGAAACCGATCCGGCCGCAGCAACGCCGCATGCCAGGCCACCGGCGCCCCCCAGTCATGCCCGGCAATCACCGCGGTCTCGGCGCCCAGCGCGTCCAGCACGCCCACCATGTCACCCACCAGGTGCAGCAGCGTGTATTGGTCCACCGCCTCCGGCGCCTCGGTCCCGCCATAGCCGCGCATGTCCGGCGCCACCGCATGGAACCCCGCGGCGGCCAGCGCCGCGATCTGGTGCCGCCAGGAATACCAAGATTCCGGAAACCCATGGCACAGCAGCACCAGCGGCCCCTCGCCCTGCTCGGCAATGCGCATGCGCAAGCCATTGGCCTCGATCACCCGATGCGTGATGCCGCCCATGCCACTCTCCCCTTGCCGCAGGCCCAGCTTGTGCAATGCCACCTTCGCCATCGCATCGTCCAGCATCGGGACGACCTCAGAAGAAAGTCCTTGCACACCGACCCAATGTCAGTTAGATATAATGCATGACCCATTCCCCTTCCCCCCTGGCAGACGAGTTCGCCAGCCTGCGCCGCGCCGTCCAGCGCGATGCCGCGGCTGCGCGCACTGGCGTCGTCCGGGTGCTGGATGCGCTGCTCCTCACCCTGCTCGCCACCCTGCTGGGCCGGCTGGAGCGCGCCGCCCGCACCTGGCATGAAGGCGCCATCGACCCCCTCGCCACCGAACACCCGGACTCCGTCCACCAGTACGACTCCCTGCCCCTCTCCCTCCCGGCCCTTTGCGTCGCCCTCGGCCTTCTCCCCGGCTGGATCTTCCGCTGCTTCCCCGCCCGCGGCATGCGCCCGATCCCCGCCCGCAACCAGGCCCGCAGGCCGGTCCCGCACGGCCTCCCCACGCCCGCCCGCGCCCCGCCCCACACCCCCCCGCCTGTTTTCCGCGCGCCCCAACAGGGGCCGCCTTCGCACGCCCAATTTGTTACGTTAACGTAATTTCATTCCTTCCCCGCCTCCCCACCCCTGTTTCACCTTTTGCTAACCCCATCCGCACAACATGCGGTCGTGACCGTCTCCGAAACCCTTCTCGCGCCGCAGCTCACCGCCCTGCGCTGCGCCTTCCTCCTCGCCCACCACCACGGCGTCCACCTGCCGCCGGAGGGGTTGCCGGCGATCGACCAAAGCGACATGGCCGCCCCCCTGCGCCGCTCCCTGGAACAGGCCGGCTTCCGCGTCCGCGTCCTCACCGGCTGCACCTGGGCCCGCGCCGCCGCCCTCGGCACCGCCGCCCCCGCGCTCGCCCTCATGAAGGATGGCAGCTGGATCGTCCTGGTCCATGCCGGCCCCGCCGAAGGTGGAGACGCCGCGGCCATCCTCGATCCCCAGCGCGAGGCACAGGGCGTTCACGCCCTGCCCCGCGCCGCCTTCCTCGCCAAATGGTCCGGCACCCTTCTGCTCGCCCGCAAGGCCCCCCGCCTCACGGATGAAAACCAGCCCTTCGGCCTGCGCTGGTTCATCCCCGAACTCCTCAAGCAGCGCTCGCTCCTGGCCGGCGTCGGCCTCGCCGCCATCGTCTCCAACCTGATCGCCATCGCCTTCCCGCTGCTGCTCCAGGTCCTGATCGACCGCGTCGTCGCCCACCAGGCCCGCAACACCCTCGCCGTCGTCGTCGCCACCTTTGTATTGCTGGCCCTGTTCGACGCCGCCTTCCAGTTCGTCCGCCAGCGCCTGATGCTGATCGCCGGCGGCAAGATCGATGCCCGCCTCGGCGCCCGCAGCTTCGCCCACCTGCTCTCCCTGCCGCTGCCGGTCTTCGAAACCAACGCCGCCGGCGTGCTCGCCCGCCACATGCAGCAAACCGAAAAGCTGCGCCATTTCCTCACCGGCCGCCTGTTCCAGACCATGCTCGATGCGGCCCTGCTGCCCATCCTGCTCGTCCTGCTCGTGCTCTACTCCGGCATCCTCACCGCCGTCGTCCTCGGCTTCGCCGCCGCCATCGCCTGCGTCATCGCCGCCCTCGTCCCCCTCTTCCGCTCCCGCCTCAACGCCCTCTACGCCGCGGAAGCCGAACGCCAGGCCCAGCTCGTCGAAACGCTGCACAACATGCGCGCCGTGAAGGCCCTGGTGCTCGAACGCACCCGCCAGCGCGCGTGGGACAGCAGCCTAGCCGCCTCCGTCCGCCGCCAATGGTCCGTCGGCACCATCGCCGCCTTCGCCAACGCCAGCACCGGTCTGCTGGAAAAGCTGATGCAGGTCACCATCCTCGCCTTCGGCGCCATCCTCGCCTTCGATGGCGCGCTCAGCCTCGGCGCGCTGGTCGCCTTCTCCATGCTAGCCGGCCGGGTCAGCGGCCCACTGGTGCAGATCGTCACCCTGGTCAGCGAATACCAGGAAGCCGCCCTCTCCGTGCGCATGCTCGCCCACATCATGGACAAGCCCTCCGAACGCGCCGTCCAGGCCCGCCCCGCCCGCCCCGCCGTCACCGGCAGCCTGCGCTTCGAGAATGTCCGCTTCGCCTACCCCGGCGCCCTGGCCCCCGCGCTCGATGGCGTCTCCTTCACCGTGGAGCCCGGCCAGGTCATCGGCATCGTCGGCCGCTCCGGCTCCGGCAAGACCACCCTCACCCGCCTCATCCAGGGCATCGAGCCACCCCAGGCCGGCGTCATCCTGGTCGACGGCATCGACATCCGCCACATCGACCTCGGCCATCTCCGCCGCAGCATCGGCGTGGTCCTGCAAGACAACCTGCTCTTCCGCGGCAGCATCCGCGACAACATCGCCGCCGCCCGCCCGGAAGCAAGCCTGGAGGAAGTCGTCGCCGCCGCCCGCCTCGCGGGGGCCGAGGATTTCATCCGCCGCCTGCCGATGTCCTACGAAACCCAGGTGGAAGAAAACGGCGCCAACCTCTCCGGCGGCCAGCGCCAACGCCTGGCCATCGCCCGCGCCCTGCTCACCGCGCCGCGCCTGCTGGTCTTCGATGAAGCCACCAGCGCGCTGGATCCGGAAAGCGAAGCCCTGGTCAACCGCAACCTGGCCGACATGGCCCGCGGTCGCACCATGCTCCTCGTCTCCCACCGCCTCTCCACCCTGGTCCGCTCCGACGCCATCCTGGTGCTGGACCAAGGCCGCATCGTCGACTTCGCCCCCCACCACACCCTGCTCGACCGCTGCGAAATCTACCGCTCCCTCTGGCACCAGCAGACCGAGCACATGGCATGAGAAGGAGCGCACCCCGCCTGCGCCGCTTCGCCCGCGCCCCCAGGCCCGACCGCGCCATCCTGCCCTTCCAGGATGACCTCGATGCCCTGATCGCCGAGCCCACGCCCACCCTGCTGCGCTGGTGGCCCGCCCTCGGCGCCGTCCTGCTCGCCGCCCTCGTCACCATCGCCGCGGTGGCCAAGGTGGATGTCGTCGTCACCGCCGCCGGCCGCCTCGCCTCAGAAGCCCCCCCCGTCGTCCTCGCCCCGATCGACCGCGCCGTGCTGCGCGATCTCCTGGTCCGCCCCGGCGAACGCGTCCGCGCCGGCCAGGTCGTCGCCGTGCTCGACAGCACCTTCACCGCCGCCGACCGCGACGCCCTGCTCGCCCAACGCCGCAGCCTCGCCGCCCAGCGCGACCGGTTCGAGGCCGAACTGGCAGGAATATTTCCGGTTGCAGCGGATGCGGAATCCAGGCTTCAAGGGGAAGTGCTGGTCCAGCGCAGCGCCACGCTCGCAGCCCGCCTCGCCGCCCTCGATGCCGAACTCGCAGCCCTGCGCGCCGCGCACGATTCCGAACGCCGCACCGGCGCCGGCCTCAACGCCCAGCTCGCCATCGCCGCCGAGGTGGAATCCATGCGCTCCCGCCTGGTGGAATCCCAGGTCGGCTCGCGCATCTCGCTCCTCGGCGCCCGCTCCGCCCGCCTCGAAGCCGAGCGCGAAATCGAACGCCACCAGGCCCGCCTGCAGGAACTCGACCTCCGCCTCGCCGGCCGCACCGCGGAACGCGAAGCCTTCCAGCGCGACTGGCGCCGCCAGCTCATCGAAGACCTCGCCCGCCTGCGCCCGGAGCTCAACCGCGTGGACGAACAGCTCGCCAAGGCCGACCGCCTCGATGCCCTCACCCTGCTCCGCGCACCCACCGATGCCGTGGTGCTCGAAGTCGCCCGCCGCTCACCGGGCTCCCTGATGCGCGAAGGCGAGGCCGTCGCCACCCTGGTCCCCGCCGACGGCCCGCTGGTCGCCGAACTCGTCCTGCGCTCCGCCGAAACCGGCCGCCTCTACGAAGGCGCGCCGGCCACGCTCAAGATCGATGCCTTCCCCTGGCGCCAGCACGGCACCCTCGCCGGTACGCTGCGCGCCGTCAGCCGGGACTCCTACCCCGACCAGGCCAGCGGCGCCGCCCTGCATCGCGGCCACGTCGCCATCGCGGCACCGCACCTCGCCAACCTGTCCGAAGGCGCCGCCCTGCTGCCGGGCATGACCCTTTCCGCCGAGATCAAGGTCGGCACCCGCCGCATCCTCGATCTCTTCCTCGACCCCCTCCTGCGCGGGCTCAGCGAGAGCCTGCGCGAACCGTGAAGGACCGCGCACCATGAACGATGCGATGCTGGCAGAACGCCCCCCCACTGCCGAAGCGCCGGTGGCCCTGCGCACCGTGCTGCATGTCGGCTGCGGCGCCCCGAGCCCGGACAAGATCCCCGCCGCCTTCTTCGCCCCCGGCGAATGGCAGGAGCTGCGGCTGGACATCGACCCCGGCGTGGCACCTGATATCCAGGCCTCCATCACCGACATGCACATGGTGGCCGATGCCTCCGTGGATGCCGTCTGGTCCGCCCACAACCTGGAACACCTGCTCCCGCACGAGGTGCCGGTGGCACTGGCCGAATTCCACCGCGTCGTCCGCCCCGGCGGCTTCGTGCTGGTCACCCTGCCGGATCTGCAGCAGGTCGCCGAGCTGGTCGCGCAGGACAAGCTGGAGGATGCCGCCTATGTCTCGATGATGGGCCCGATCACGCCGCTGGACATGCTCTACGGCCTGCGCTCTGCCCTGGCAGAGGGAAACCTCTTCATGGCCCACCGCATGGGCTACACCGCGAAAACGCTCGAAGCCTACTTCACCCGCGCCGGCTTCGCCCCGGTGAGCGTCATCCGCGACGGCCACTTCGCGCTCTGGGCCACGGCCGTGAAGCCGGCCTGACCCGGCGCGCCTGAACACGCAAAAGGCCGGGTGGCAACACCCGGCCTCTTTTGTTTGTGTCATGGAAGAAAGTGCTAACCGCCAAGGCGCCAAGGGCCGCCAAGGAAGTCGCCAAGAAGCAAGAACATCCTTGGCGTTCTTCTTGGCGTCCCTTGGCGCCTTGGCGATCAGCCTTGCTTCCGAATGGTCTGGTAAGCCGCTTCCAGCCGCCGCGTGAACCCGGCCGCATCCCCAAGCGTCCGCGCCCAGGCGTCGCCTGCCAGATGCGCCCGCAGCCCAGCCATCGCAGACGGATCCCGCGCCAGCGCCACCGCCTTCGCGGCATAGGCATCCAGGCCCTGCACCGCCATCTCCGGCAACCCAACGGCATGCAGCAGGCTGGTCGCCATGCGCGCGGCAAAGGCGCGGCCTTCCAGCGCCAGCAACGGCAAGCCCATGCGCAGCGCGTCCGACGCGATCGTGCCGGCATTGTACGGCGAGGTATCCAGGAACAGATCCGCCAGTGCCAACCGCGCCCGATAGCGCGCGGGATCGACACGCGGCGCGAACACCAGCCGCTCCGCCCCCAGCCCCGCTTCCTGCCAGCGCGCCAGCAGGTTGCGCCGGCTCGCCGCCCCATCATCCACCAGCCACAGCACGCTGCCGGGCACGTCGCGCAC
>CAMDAM010000140.1 GCA_945888575.1 Asaia bogorensis
TAGGCCTCCTCCACCTTGCCGAGGTCGCGGCGGAAGCGATCCTTGTCCATCTTCTCGCTGGTCTTGCTGTCCCACAACCGGCAATTGTCCGGGGAGATCTCGTCGGCCAGAACGATGCGCATCTCCTCGTTCTCCCACAACCGGCCGAACTCGATCTTGAAGTCCACCAGCGTGATGCCCACGCCCAGGAACAGCCCGGTCAGGAAGTCGTTGATCCGCAAGGTCAACGCCACGATATCGTCCATGTCCTGGGTCGCCGCCCAGCCGAAGCAGGTGATGTGCTCCTCGGAAACCATCGGGTCGCCCAGCGTGTCGTTCTTGTAGTAGTACTCGATGATCGAGCGCGGCAGCCGCGTGCCCTCGGGGATGCCCAGGCGCGTCGAAAGGCTGCCCGCCGCCACGTTGCGCACCACGATCTCCACCGGGATGATCTCAACTTCGCGAATGAGTTGCTCGCGCATGTTCAGCCGGCGCACGAAGTGGGTTGGAATGCCGATATCGGTCAGCCGCAGCATCAGGTATTCGCTGATCCGGTTGTTCAGCACGCCCTTACCGGTGATCACGCCCTTCTTCTGGGAATTGAAGGCGGTGGCATCGTCCTTGAAATACTGCACCAGGGTCCCGGGCTCGGGCCCTTCGAACAGGATCTTGGCCTTGCCCTCATAGAGCTGGCGGCGGCGTGCCATGGCAAACTTCTCCAGGAGGATGGGTCCCCCGAATGCTGCGCCGCAACCGGCGCAGGCGCGGTATAGCAGCGCACCGCCCCCGATACCACGCCCCCGGCAGTCCGCAGCCGCGGGCATGCAACGCCGTCAGGCCGCCAAACCGGTCAGGCAGCCGCCGGGCCGGGCTTGCCGAACACCCGGGTGAACAGCACGTCCAGCTGCGCCAAATGCAGCCGCGAATCCATCGCCGCGTCGATCTGCGCGGCGGTCACGCGCCCGGCCACCTCGGGGTCCGCCAGCAGGTTCTCGCGGAAGCTGCGCGCATCGGCCGTGCCCAGCCTGGTCCAGGTCGCCATCGCGTTGCGCTGCACGATCGCATAGGCGTCCTCGCGCAGGATGCCGGCGCGCGCCAGCGCCAGCAGCACCTCGCCCGAATGCACCACGCCGCCCAGGCTCTCCAGGTTGGCCTGCATCTTCTCGGGATACACGGTCAGCTTGTCCATCATCCCCGCCAGCCGGGCAAGCGCGAAATCCAGCGTGACGGTCGCATCCGGCCCGATCGCCCGTTCCACGGAGGAATGGCTGATATCACGCTCATGCCACAGCGTCACGTTCTCCAGCGCCGGCACCACGGCCGCCCGCACGATTCGCGCCAGCCCGGTCAGGTTCTCCGAAAGCACCGGGTTGCGCTTGTGCGGCATCGCCGAGCTGCCCTTCTGCCCGGCATGGAAGAACTCCTCCGCCTCGCGCACCTCGCTGCGCTGCAGGTGCCGCACCTCGGTGGCCAGCCGCTCCACCGCGCAGGCGATCACCGCCAGCACCGAGAAGAACATCGCGTGCCGGTCGCGCGGGATCACCTGGGTCGAAACCGGCTCCACGGCGAGCCCCAGCTTCGCCGCCACGAACTCCTCCACCCGCGGGTCCACATGGGCGAAGGTGCCCACGGCGCCAGACAGCGCCGCCACCGCGATCTCCTTGCGCGCCGCCTGCAGCCGTTCCTTGCCGCGCATGAATTCTGCGTAATGCCCGGCCAGCTTCAACCCGAAGCTGGTGGGCTCCGCATGGATGCCATGGCTGCGCCCGATCGTGGGTGTGTGCTTGAATTCGAAGGCCCGCTTGCGCAGGGCGGCCAGCACGTCGTCCAGGTCCGCCAGCAGCATGTCGGCGGCCTGGGTCAGCTGGATGGAAAGGCAGGTATCCAGCACGTCGCTGCTGGTCAGGCCCAGGTGCACGAAGCGGCTGTCATCGCCGATCGCTTCAGCCAGCCACGTGAGGAACGCGATCACGTCGTGCCGCGTGACCTTTTCGATATCGTCGATCCGCTGCACGTCCTCCGCCGAGATCGCCGCCAGCTTGGCGCCGCCCTTCTCGCGGATCGCACGGGCCGACTCCGCTGGCACGTCGCCGTAGAGCGACATCCCCTCCGCGGCCAGCGCCTCGATCTCGAACCAGATGCGGTAGCGGTTCTCGGGCGCCCAGATCGCGGCCATGGCGGGGCGGGTATAACGGGGCACCATGGGCCTGTACTCCTTGCGGCGACGCACGGCCCCGTTTAAGGGCACCCCATCACCCTTACAAGGACGCAAGATGCCGTTCATCTCGGCCGATGAGCTCACCGCCCTCCTTCAGGTCCTGGTCATCGACATCACGCTGGCCGGCGACAACGCCGTGGTCATCGGCCTTGCAGTGAACGGCCTGCCGGCGCACCAGCGCCGCAGCGCCATCATCCTGGGCATTGCCGGCGCCACCGTGCTGCGCATCCTGTTCGGCGCCGTCACGCTGCAGCTTCTCCAGATCGTCGGCCTGCTCTTCGCCGGTGGTGTGCTGCTGCTCTATGTCTGCTGGAAGATGTACCGCGATCTCATGAGCAGCGCGCACGGTGAGGCCGCGGCCAACGCCGCTCCGGCCGAACCCAAATCCCTGCGCCAGGCAATGATCCAGATCATCATTGCCGACGTCTCCATGAGCCTGGACAACGTGCTGGCCGTGGCCGGCGCGGCGGAGGACCATCCCTGGGTGCTCGTGGTCGGCATTGCCATCTCGGTCGTGCTGATGGGCGTCGCCGCCGGGTTCATCGCCAAGCTGCTGGAAAAATACCGCTGGATCGCCTGGGTCGGCCTGATCATCGTGCTCTACGTCGCCCTCAAGATGATCTGGGACGGCGGGTGGGACGTGGCGGACAAGATGGGCTGGCTCGTGCCTCCGCCGCGCTGAACGGCGGCCGGGCGCAAAACAAAGACTCATCAACGCCTCGGCAACCTCTCCCTGGCAGATTGCGCTGTGGCCCGCCCCTCCGGCGGGCCACAGTCGTTAGGGAGCCAGGCGATGGACCCTCTGCCAACCGTGGAGTTCTGGCTGGCGCTCGGGCAGATCGCAGCCGCCAGCCTGCTTCTGGCCGGTGACAACGCCATTGTGATCGCGCTCGCCGCCCGTCGCTTTCCCCTGGCCCGGCGCCAGGCCGCGCGCCGCACCGGCAGCATCGCCGCCGTCGCGCTGCGCATCGCGCTCTGTCCGCTGGCTGTCTGGCTTCTCGCCTTGCCGCTCGCCGGCCTCGCTGCCGGCCTGTTGCTCGGCTGGACCGCACTGCGCCTGCTGGTGCCGGAACGCGCCGGCCCGCTCGCCGCTGCCACCGGCGCGCGCAGTGTGCTGCCCTTCATCCTCATGGCCGACATCGCCATGGCCGCGGCCAGCGCGGTGGCTATCGCCGGTGCGGCGCGCGGCAACGCGGTGCTGATCGCGCTCGGCCTGCTGGTCAGCATCCCGTTGATCGCCGCGGGCGGGCGGATCGTGCTGGCCGTGCTGCCGCGCACCCCGCTGCTGCTCGCCGCCGGCGCCGGGCTGCTCGGCTGGATCGCCGGCGGCATCATGGCGCGCGACCCTGCCCTGGCCGGCCTGTCGATTGTCCCATCCGCGGCCACGGTCCTGCCCCCCGCTGCGGCACTGCTCGTCGTGGCCCTAGGCACCTGGCTCGCCCGCCGCGCCGGCCGGCGCCCCGGGCCGATCACCGACCTCGCCCCCCTGGACCTCCAATGAGCCGCCCGCTGCGCATCCTCGCCGCCGTCGACGGCTCCATCCCCTCGCTGCGCGCCGTCCAGCACGCCGTCGATCTCGCCCAGCGCGGCCTGCCGATGGAACTGCACCTGGTCAACGCCCAACCGCCCCTGCGCGGTACCGCCGCGCTGCTGCTTGGCCGTGCCGAGCTGGAGGACTACCACCGCGAAGTCGGCATGAAGGCCTTGGCCGACGCGGTGCAGGCGCTCGCCACCGTCGGCATCACCCCGCATCTCCATGTGGCCGTCGGCGCCCCGGCAGAGGTTGTGCTCGCCTTCGCCCATCGTCTCGCCGTGCAACTGATCGTCATGGGCACGCGCGGCTTCGGCGGCGGTGTGGCCGGCACGGTCATGGGCTCGGTCGCCAGCGACGTCGTCACCGGCGCCTCCGTCCCCGTCACGCTGCTCAACGCGGACTGAACCTCAGGCAGGCTCGCGCGCCACCGCCAGCAGCGTCGCCGCCACCTCGCGCGGGGCGGAGACCACCCGGCTGGCCCCGCAGGCGCGCAAATGCGCCTCGGCCCCAGCCATGTCGGCACGCGCCAGGATGGGCAGGGCAGGGTGCAGCGCCCGCGCCTGCCCGCACACCTGCCCGGCCTCGATCTCGTCCGGAATCGCCACCAGCAACCGCGCCGCCCCCGGCAGGTTGGCCGCCGCCAGCACCTCCGGCGCGCAGGCATGGCCCGCGAGCACCTCGAACCCTTCGGCCCGCGCCGCCGCCACCCGCGCGCCATCCAGCTCCACCACCAGCACCGCCTGGCCATCCGCCCGCAGCCCGGCGGCCACCGGCGCGCCCACCGTGCCATACCCCACCACCACGCTGTGGCCCGTGAGCGCCGTGGGCACCAGGTCGCTCTCGCCATCCTCCGGCGCCGGCCCAGGCGGCGCCGCTGCCGGGGCTTCCTGCCCCGCCGCCCGCGCACCATGCCGTGCCGCCAGCGCGAACAGCACCGGGTTCAGCAGGATCGACACGATCGCCGCCCCCAGCACCAAATCCCGCCCCTCCGCCGGCAGCAGCCCCAGCCCCACGCCCAGCCCGGCCAGGATGAAGCTGAACTCGCCGATCTGCGCCAGGCTCGCCGCGATCAGCAGCGCCGAGGGCCAGCCATGCCCGAACGCCCGCATGATCAGCAGCGCCGCGGCGGATTTGCCCAGCACGATGATCGCCACCGTCGCCAGCATCAGCCACGGGTTGGCCCACAGTGCCGCCGGGTTGAACAGCATCCCCACGGAAACGAAGAACAAAACTGCGAAGGCATCGCGCAGCGGCAGCGTCTCGTTCGCCGCCCGCTGGCTCAGCTCCGATTCGCTCAGCACCATGCCGGCAAAGAACGCCCCCAGCGCGAAGCTCACCCCGAACAGCGTCGCCGCCCCGAAAGCTACCCCCAGCGCGATCGACAGCACCGCCAGCCGGAACAACTCGCGCGAGCCGGTATGCGCCACATAGTGCAGCACCCACGGGATCACCCGCCGGCCGATCACCAGCATGAACGCCACGAACGCCGCCACCTTGCCCAGCGTCATCGCCAGCGCGCCGAGCCAGCCGGGCAGGGGGCCCATTGCCGGCAGCGGCGTGCCGGAAGCGGCCGGGGCCAGCGCCGGGATCAGCACCAGCGCCAGCACCATCGCCAAATCCTCCACGATCAGCCAGCCCACGGCGATCGTACCGCGCTCGGTCTGCACCAGCCGCCGCTCCTGCAGCGCCCGCAGCAGCACCACCGTGCTGGCCACGGACAGGGAAAGCCCGAAGATCAGCCCCGCCGGCACCGTCCAGCCCAGCAGCAGCGCCAGCCCCAGCCCCAGTGCCGTGGCCACCCCCATCTGCACCACCGCCCCCGGCAGCGCGATCGCGCGCACGCGCAGCAGGTCCTTCAGCGAGAAATGCAGCCCCACGCCGAACATCAGCAACACCACGCCGATCTCGGCCAGCTCGGTCGCCAAATGCTGATCCGCCACGAACCCCGGCGTGAACGGCCCAACGGCAATCCCCGCCACCAGATACCCCACCAGCGGCGACAGCCGCAGCCGCTGCGCCAGCACGCCGAACACAAACGACAGCACCAGGCCGGCAACAATGGTGGCAATCAGCGGCGTCTCATGCGGCATGCGGGCTCCTCCATCTCCAACCCGGAATATGGGGGCGGGCGGGCGAAACCATGGCGGCACGGGCACACAAAGCCGCCATTCGGTGTTTTTTTCGATGTCACTTGATTTCGTGGGGAATGAAAATTATATCATGTAGTAACGTGAAATAGGAAATCCACCATGCCGCACGATGGCGTTCCCCACGACCACGATCACCACCACGCTGCCCCGGCCCCCGGCACGGTCGACTGGAAGCTGCACGGCGTGAAGGTCATCCCCGCCACCAGCCTCGATACCAACACCGCCCAGACCCCCGGCATGAACCGCGCCGCCGCCATCAACCTGGCCCGCGTCGGCGCCCAGAAGATCTGGGCCGGCACCGTGCACATCCACGCCGGCGCCAAGACCGGCGTGCACCACCACGGCGAGCTGGAAAGCGTGATCTACGTGCTGAAGGGCCGCGCCCGCATGCGCTGGGGCGAAAACCTGGAATTCGTGGCCGAGGCCGGCCCCGGGGACTTCATCTTTGTGCCCCCCTATGTGCCGCACCAGGAAATCAACGCGTCGGACGAGGAAACGCTCGAATGCGTCCTGGTCCGCAGTGACAACGAGGCTGTGGTGGTGAACATCGAAGGTGTCCAGCCGGTGGAGAAGCCGGAACAGGTGCTCTGGATCGATCCGATCCACACCAAGGGCGGCCTCTAAGCGGTTCTTTTTTGAAAAAAGAACCAAAAAACTTTCATTCGTTTGATGCGGAAAAGCGCGCTCTCTCCGCATCAAACGAATGAAGTCTTTTTGCTTCTTTTTCTTCAGAAAAAGAAGAATCCTTACTTCGCTTCGTTCAAAGCCCAATCATACCGATCCACGCTCACCTGCCGGATATGCGAGAGCGCCGTGTAGAAATCCTGCCGCGCATATTTCCGCATGTGCCGCACCACATCTTCCGGCTTCGGCCCGAAATCCTCCGCGAACCACACATAGATCGAGGACGCCGCCAGCCGCCCGCTCTCGATCGCCGCCCCGCGCGGATGGTTCACGAAACGCCGCGCCGCCTCCTCCAGCATCGCCTCGGCCGTCGCCGCCGTCAGCGGCACCGCGGGCAGGTCGGGGCAACCCAGGGAGGCGCAATTCACCACGTAATGCACTCTGGGGTCGCGCCAGCCCGGCCGCAGGATGCGGTGCTCGATATCGTCCAGGCTGAGCGCGGTCCCTTCCACCTCCACCAGCTTCGCCCCCCACGGCCCCTTGGCGAACCAGCCAGGCGAGATGCCGATGTCGCGGATCGAGGCCACCGGATAGTGCTTCAGCACCACCGCCACGGTGACCATGTTGTAGAGGTTCACCCAGTAGGCGAACTGCTCCGCCCGGTTGAACCGCCGGATCGGCAGCGCCGCCAGCCGCGCGATATCCGCCTCCAGCGCCGCCCGCTCCGCCACCGCGGCCCCATAGGCCAGCCGCGCAATCCCATCCGCCCCCTCGCGCCGGAAGCGGGCGAGGAACCGCCCCCACGGCGCATGGTCGATCACGGCGGAGGAGCCGGCGTCATGCGCCTCCCACATCGGCCACGGCTCGGATTTCGGCGCCGCCAGCGCGACCCCAGGCACCAGCGTAAGCCCAGCCAGCAAAACCCGCCGCCGCATCATCCCAACCCCGCATCCTTCCTGGCCTGCGCCACTTCCGCCTCATCCCAGTAGCCGATCAGGATGCCGGCCTTGAGCTGGGACGCCCGGCTGTACCCCGCGATCCTCGCATCCGGCATGGTGATCCGGTTGTGGTCGCGCAGCGCCCAATCGAACAACGCATCCTTCAACCGCGCCCGCTCGCCCTCGAAAACAGGATCGGCGCCGAGGTCATGGAACTCCTGCGGATCGGCCTCCAGGTCGTACAGCATCGGCCGGAACCCCACGGCATGGACGTATTTCCACCGCCCATCGAACACCATGAACAACCGGCACTCATCCACCCCGCGCCCCAGGATCTCGCGCGCATCCTGCATCGCGTAGTCGTATTCGCTGAACACATGCCCCCGCCACGCCGGCCGCTCCCCACGCAGCAGCGGCAGCAGCGACCGCCCCTCCATCACGTTGCGCGCCACCTTGCCCCCGAACGCCTCCACGAAGGTCGGCGCCAGGTCGACCGCCTCCACCAGCGCATCGCAGGTGGTCCCCCGCGTCGCATCCGCCGCTGGCGAGGGATCGGCCACGATCATCGGCACCCGCACCGAGCACTCATGGAACAGATCCTTCTCCCCCAGCCAATGGTCACCGAGATAGTCGCCATGATCAGACGTAAACACGATCGTCGTCGTCGCTAGTTCCCCACGCGCCTCCAGGAACCGCATCAGCACCCCGATCTGGTCATCGATCTGCTTGATCAGCCCCATGTAGGCGGGCAGCACCCGCGCCCGCACCTCATCCCGGGAAAAATTCCGGCTCACCCGGAACTGCTGGAACGCCGCGAACACCGGATGCGCCGCGTCCCGCTCCGCCTCGCTGCGCACCACCGGCACCAGGTCGTTATGCCCATACATGTCGTGGTACGGCGCCGGCACGATATAGGGCCAGTGCGGCTTGATGTACGACAGATGCAGGCACCACGGCCGCCCATCCCCACCGGCCTCGGCAATGAACTCCATCGCACGCCGCGTCATGTAGGGCGTCTCGGAATGCTCCTCCGGAATCCGCGCCGGCTTGTCCGCATGCGCCAGCAGCCAGCCGTTCAGCAGATCCTCGGGCTTGCCGCCGGAATTCGCCCACTCCTCCCACGGATTCTCGCTTTCGAACCCCAATTCCCGCAGATACGCATCATAGGCTGGCCGTGGCCGCGAAGGCCCGGGATGCAGCCCGTCATCGCGCTCATACGGCTCGAACCCGCATTCCGCGGCCAGCACCCCCAGCTCCGATTCCGGGTCCATCCCCACCCGCCGCATGCCCTCGATGTCGGCTGCCATATGGGTCTTCCCCACCAGCACGCTGCGCACGCCCAAATTCGCCAGCGCATCCCCCAGCGTCGGCTCCCCCACCCGCAGCGGATACCGGTTCCAGTTCGACCCATGGCTGCGCATGTAGCGCCCGGTATAGAAACTCATCCGGCTCGGCCCGCACACGGGGCTCTGCACATAGGCCCGGGTGAAATTCACCCCCCGCGCCGCCAGCGCATCGATATTCGGGGTCTGCAGCGTCGGATGCCCGTTGCAGGACAGGTAATCCCACCGCAACTGGTCGCACATGATGAACAGCACGTTGTTCGGCTTGGCCACGCGGCGTCTCTCCCTGTTGGGCGGAGTATGCCGCGCGGGCGCCTATCGTGCCACGTCAGGGCTGTCCATCACCTTCGGCCACTGCGCATCCGCCCGCTGGATCTCCCGCACCCGGTTGCCCTGCCACATCACGGATATCGACCGATTGTAGTTCAGGTAGAGCTTGCCGGACGCCACCGTGAACGCCACCGGGTCCACCACCGCCTTGTAGCCCCGGGCCATGCCATAGGCACAATACCCGCCATACTGCGGCAGATACTTCGCGGGATCGGCCAAAAACGTCATCCGGTTCGCCTCGGAGGCGAAGCGGTATGTCACCCCCTGGTTCACCGCCGTCACATCCGCCCGCCCCGGCACCGGCCGCGTCTCGGTGAAATAGGCCACGGGATCATGCCCCGCGATCCCCACCCCGTCCTCCGCATTCACCGGCCCCGCCGCGGCCCAGGCCCGCCGTCCCAGCAGCCCGAACACCCCAGCCAGCAGCACCACACGCCGACGCATCGCGCTCTCCAAAACAATCCTGCCGGAAAGACCCGCGCCCGCCGCCGCCGTTACGCTCAGCGCCCCCGCTTCTCCTCCGTCCAGTCAGACGGCTTTGCATCCGCCAGCCGCACCTCCGCCCCCAGCCCCTCCACGAACGCCACCCCCTGGTCGGGGTACTCGCACACCTCATGCGCATGCCGGTCCCCAAACGCCCAGATCACCAGCGGCGCCGTCCCGGTATTCTCGAAGCAATGCGCGGCGGGATCCCCGGGCAGATACAGGAACGCATCCCCCGCCCCACACGCCACCCGCACATCGCCATGCAGCAGCGTCCCTTCGCCGCCCATCACAACCAGCAACTCCTCCTGGAACAGATGCCGATGCCGCCGCGAAGAGCGATGCCCCGGCTGCACCGTCTGCACGATCAGCCCGATCCTCTGCGAGCCAAGTGTCCGGCCGACATCGGCCATCGTCCCCGCCACCGGTGGCTCGAACGCATAGCTGAACGGCTTCACATCGCCGATCCGAACCTTCCGCACCCCGCTCACAGCAACCCCTCCCTCCGGAAACTCAGCCACTTCCCGTTCCCGACAATCACATGGTCATGCAGCACGATGGAAAGCGCCATCGCCGCCCGCTTCACCTCCTGCGTCATCTCCAGATCATCGCGCGACGGCGTCGGGTCCCCGCTCGGATGATTGTGCACCAAGATCAAGGCCGTCGCCTTCAGCTCCAGCGCCCGCTTCACCACCTCGCGCGGATACACCGGCGTGTGGTTCACCGTCCCCTTCGCCTGCGCCTCGTCGGCCAGCAGCCGGTTGCGCGTGTCCAGGAACAACACCCGGAACTGCTCCACCCGTTCGCGCGCCAGCACCGTGTGCAGATAGTCCATCAGCCGATCCCAGTTGCTCAGCACCGGCCGGTCCAGCACCTCCGCTCGCGCCAGGCGCTGCGCCGCCAGCTGCACCACCTTCAGCGTCGCCACCGCCGATTCGCCGATGCCCTTCACCTGCACCAGCTCCTCCGGCGGGGCCGCGATCACCGCGGAATAGCTGCCGAACCGCGCGATCAGCGTCTTGGCCAGCGTCTTGGTGTCCACGCGGGGCAGGGCGATGAACAGCATCATTTCCAGCAGCTCATAGTCGGCCATCGTCTCGCCCTGGCCGGCCAGGATGCGCGCGCGCATGCGGTCCCGGTGTCCCTCCGTTCCCACCGCAGGGGCCCCGGGGCTGCCGGGCAGCTCCAGCAACCCCATCTGTTCCGACAGTCCTGCGGGTTTGCGTGCCATGTGCTAAGCAGCCTGCCACGCCGGCTTGGGGTTTGGAAAGGGTTTGCAATGAACGACATGGCGCCGCTCGCCTATAGCGATGCGAAGATCCGCTCGATCCTCCAGCGCGTGAAGACCATCGCCATGGTCGGCGCTTCCTCCAACTGGAACCGGCCCAGCTATTTCGTCATGAAATACCTGCAGTCGAAGGGTTTTCGCGTGATCCCGGTGAACCCCGGCACTGCCGGCCAAACCCTGCTCGGCGAGACCATCTACGCCAGGCTGGCCGACATCCCGGACAAGATCGACATGGTCGACGTCTTCCGCGCCTCCGATGCCCTGCCTGGCATCGCCGACGACGCCATCGCCATCGGCGCCAAAATCCTCTGGTCCCAACTCGGCGTCCGCCACGACGAAGCCTCTGCCAAGGCCGAAGCCGCCGGCCTCGAAGTCATCATGGACCGCTGCCCCAAGATCGAGTTCAGCCGCTTCGGCGGCGAGCTGTCATGGTCCGGCGTCAACTCCGGCATCATCCGCAACCGCCCGCCGGAGCCGCCGAACGACCGCCCCGGCCGCAACCGCCCGCTGCCGCCGCAGAACCTCGAATACGGCTTCGCCACCCGCACCGTCCACGCCGGCGCGGCGCCCGATCCCACCACCGGCGCCCGCGGCACACCGATTTACCAGACCACCAGCTTCGTCTTCGACGACGTGGACCACGCCGCCTCGCTCTTCAACCTGCACAATTTCGGCCACGTCTACACCCGCCTGTCGAACCCGACGGTCGCCGTGCTGGAGGAACGCGTCGCCTCGCTGGAAGGCGGCCGCGCAGCCGTCGCCGCCGCCTCCGGCCACGCCGCCCAGTTCGTCACCTTCTTCACCCTGCTGAACCCCGGCGACGAGTTCGTCGCC
>CAMDAM010000141.1 GCA_945888575.1 Asaia bogorensis
CGCTGGCTCGGCGCCTGGGGGCTGGCCGCCGGCCTGCTCTTCGTGGCCACCACGCTGCGCCTGGCCATCCCCCAGGCCGCCGCCATCCAATCGGTCGCCGTCCCGCTCGCCCTGCTCTGGTTCGTCGCCTTGGGCGCCGCCGCAGGCCGTGGCAAGCTCTGAAGAGAAGAAAGAGGTTCTTTTTTGAAAAAAAGAACCAAAAAATTTTTGTGACTTTGCGCTTCGGGGCGCCTCGTTTCCCAACCAGGGGAACGAGGCGCTTTCGTGCGCAAACGAATGAAGTCTTTTTGCTTCTTTTTCTTCAGAAAAAGAAGGCTTCCTTGCTTCCCCTTTGCATTCAGAAAAAAATCCACCACCCTAGAAAAATATCCTTGCCATCCATCGGTCAGTTAGATAAAACACCTGAATGGCACCTCCTCCCCCCTCCCTGGCCGCGGTTTTCGCAGGCCTGCGCACCGCGCTGGAAGCGGACAGGAGAGCTGCGTCCTTCGTGGATGGGGTGGTTCTGGCCGTCCTGCTCATGCTGCTGGGCCGGCTGGAGCGCATGGCCCGCACCTGGCACGCCGCCCAACGCCATGGCGACGAACCGCTGCCGGAGGAGCTTCTCCCCTACGCCGAGGGTGAGCGCACGCTACAGGTCCGCCTGCCCACCGACGGCACCCACATCGTTTTGCGCACACGCCGGCTCTACATCTTCGGCCCCGGCCCGGGCCGCGGCCTGCGCCCCCATCCCCGCCGCACGCCCCTGCTCCGCCCCCGCATTGCCCGCGGGCCACCTGCATCCGAGCGTCATCGTCATCCCGGTCGGCAAATCGAGGCGGTGCAGCACGGGCATCCCGTTTCTCCATAAATGCGAATCACTCGCATTCGCATTTAAACACCCATCCACGCCCTCACGGCAACACCCGGTACAGCACCACGCGCCGCTCCTCCCGGTCTTCCAGCTCCCGCGTCGTCGGCACCACGTATTCGCCGAAGGCCTCCATTCCCTCCTTGGGCAGATAGGCCCGCCCGGGATCGGCCATCCACACCTCGGCTGTCTGAGCCATGCGCCGCAGCCACGGCATGATGTGCCCGGCGGTAGCCGCCTCGTAGCAAACGTCCCCGGTCACGATCACATCCCACCGGCACTCCTGCCCCACCACGTCGCCGCCCAGCCGCAGCGAAACCCCGTTCAGCTCGGCATTCATCACCGTCGCCACATCTGCCAGCCGATCGATCTCCGCCGTCTCCGCCCAGGCCGCCCCCGCCATCACGCAGGCAATCGCCGCCAGCCCGCCGCCGGCCGCGAAATCCAGCACCCGCTTGCCCGCCACCAGGCCGGGATTGTCCAGCACATGCCGCGCCAGCGCCTGGCTCCCCGGCCAGGCAAACGCCCAGAAGGGGGGCGCGATATTCCGCTCCGCCAGCCAATCCTCCGTCGCCTGCCAGATCGGCGTGATCTCGGTGGCCAGCAGCAACCTCACCTCCGGCACCATCACCGGCACCGCCACCACCGTATTCTCCCGGATAAAGCCCTCGGCGTCCGTCACAACCGCCCCGCCAGCAAGGCCAGCCCCACCGCCAGCCCCACCTCCCGGTTCGCCTTGAACAGCCGCAGGCACAGCCCGGGGTCATGAATATCCAGCCGCACCACCTGCCACCCCAGCACCCCCACCGGCAGCAGCATCGCCACGAAGAACCCCCGCCCCAGCCCCGCCGCCCACCCAGCCGCCAGCAGCAGCAGCACCGTCAGCCCATAGCAAACCCCCACGAATGTCCGGGCCCTCGAAGCAAACAACCGCGCCGTCGACCGCACCCCCACCAGCGCATCATCCTCCCGGTCCTGATGCGCATAGATCGTGTCGTAGCCAAGGATCCAAAGGATCGCCGCCGCATAGAGCAGCCCCGCCGCCACGGAGAACCCGCCAGACGCCGCCGCAAACCCCATCGGCGCCCCCCACCCGAACGTCACCCCCAGCATCAGCTGCGGCCACCACGTCACCCGCTTGGCCAGCGGATACAGCGCCACCAACCCCAAGGAAGCCACCCCCAGCCCCTGCGCCAGCCCATTCAACTGCAACAGGATCGCCAGCCCCACCGCCAGCAACACCCCCAGGAACCACGCCGCCTGCCGCATCCGCAGCGCCCCGCTGGCCAATGGTCGCCCAGCCGTTCGCGCCACCTGGCGGTCCAGATCGCGGTCCCACATGTCGTTCACCACGCAGCCCGCCGCCCGCATCACGATGCTGCCCACCCCGAACAACAGCGCCAGCCACAGCGCCGACCGCACATCCGAAGCCGCCAGCACGATCGCCCACAGGCCGGGCAGGAACAGCAGCCAGAACCCGATCGGCCGGTCCGCCCGCGCCAGCAGCGCATACGGCACCCATGCGGCCGGCAACCGCGCCACCCAGCCGGTACGAACGATGTCGGTATGCGCCATGGCTGCTACTGTGCCCGTTCCCATGACCCACTCCAACACCACCCCCCGCCTCTATGTCCCCGAACCCCTCGCCGAGGGCACGGAGATCGCCGCCACCCCGGCCCAGGCCCATTATCTCGGCACCGTCATGCGCCAGGCCACCGGCGCCCCCTTGCGCCTGTTCAACGGAACCGACGGCGAATGGGCCGCCCGCCTCGCCGCCATCCGCAAGGACCGCGCGACCTTCGCCGTGGAACGCCAAACCCGCCCGCAGGCGCCGGAGCCCGACCTCTGGCTGGTCTTCGCGCCCCTGAAGCGCGACGCCACCGACCTCGTGGTGGAAAAGGCCACCGAGCTCGGCGCCTCGGCCATTCTTCCGGTGTTCACCGAGCGCACCAACACCGCCCGCCTCAACCTCGATCGCCTGCGCGCCATCGCCACCGAGGCGGCCGAGCAGTGCGAACGCCTCACCCTGCCACGCATGGCAGACCCGCAGAGACTCACCGACCTCCTCGCCACCTGGCCCGCCGACCGCCCGCTCCACGCCGCCCTGGAACGCGCCGAAGCCCCGCCCCCTCGCGGCACCGACTCGCCCACCGCCCTGCTGATCGGCCCCGAAGGCGGCTTCACCCCAACGGAGGCGAAGATGCTCGGCCGCCTGCCCTTCGTCCGGCCGATTTCCCTGGGCTCGCGCATCCTGCGGGCCGAAACCGCCGCCATCGCCGGGCTGGCCCTGTTGCAGGCGCCCGCCTGAGGCTATCTAACCCCATCAAGCCGGACCACCGGCAGAATGATGCGGCCAGAACGAACGGAAGATACATGTCCAATCCCGGAGACGGCGACGCGACCCCGATCACCTCGCTGCGCCAACTCGCGGAGCACATCGCCGTCGGCTGCAAGCCGCGCGAGCGCTTCAGTATCGGCACGGAGCACGAGAAGTTCGGCTTCCGCCGCACCGACATGACCACGCCGGCCTACGAACCGAACGGCATCCGCGCCGTGCTGGAGGGCCTGGCCGCCGGGGCGCCGGCCGGCACCTGGACCCCGATCCTGGATCGCGACCAACCGATCGGCCTGTCCAGCCAGAGCTACGCCGCCATCTCTCTGGAGCCGGCCGGCCAGCTGGAGCTCTCCGGCGGCCTCACCGCCGACCTGCACGCCGCCCGCGCCGAGCTGGAAGCCCACTATGCCGAGGTCCGCCCGGTGGCCGACGCGCTCGGCATCGGCTTCGCCCCGCTCGGCTTCCATCCGCTCAACACCCGCGAGCAGATGCCCTGGATGCCCAAGGGCCGCTACGCGATCATGAAGGCCTACATGCCCAAGGTGGGCTCGCTCGGCCTGGATATGATGACCCGGACCTGTACCGTGCAGGTGAACCTGGACTACGAGTCGGAAGCCGACATGGTGCGCAAGATCCGCATCGGCCTGGCGCTGCAGCCCCTCGCCTCGGCCATGTTCGCCAACTCGCCCTTCGTGGAAGGCAAGCCCAGCGGCTTCCTCTCCTACCGCTCCCAGGTCTGGACCGACACCGACAACCACCGCAGCGGCATCCCCGCCGTGTTCTTCGAGGACGGCTTCGGCTTCGAGCGCTACGCGCAATGGCTGGTCGAGAGCGTGCCGATGTATTTCGCCTATCGCGGCGGCAAGTACATCGACCTCTCCGGTGCCTCCTTCCGCGATTTCCTCGATGGCAAGATCGGCCAGGAAGCCGGCCAGGCCACGGTGGGCGATTTCGCCGACCACATGACCACCGCCTTCACCGATGCCCGCCTCAAGCGCTACATCGAGATGCGTGGCGCCGATGCCGGCAGTGCCGAGATGATGATCGCGCAATCCGCCTTCTGGGTTGGCCTGTTCTACGACCCCGCCGCCCTGGAGGCTGCCTCCGCCCTGGTGCGCCGCCACGCCTGGACGGATTTCGCCGCCCTGCGCAAGCTGGTCCCCCGCACCGCGCTCGACACGCCCTGGCAGAAAGGCACCCTGCGCGACCTGATGCGCGAAGCACTCGCCATCTCCCGCGACGGGTTGCGCGCCCGCGCCCGGCGCAACGCAGGCGGGCAGGACGAGACGATCCACCTCGCGCCCCTCGAAGCGATCGCCGCCGGCGGCCCGACCCAGGCGGAGCGCTGGCTGGAGCGCTATCACGGCCCATGGCGCGGCGATGTCACGCATATGCTCCGCGAGGCGGCGATTTAGGGCTGTTCGGCACACTATCGCACTCGTGAACGGCCACTGTCGCCAATTGTTGCCGAAAACGTTAACGCGACGCTTGTCACGATGCACAACTAGGAGTTTTATGCGGCCGCTCACGCACCCCTGAACGGGAGCCGGTGTCACGTCCGCCAGCCTGCCATCCCCTGCCGATCCCGTCCTCGTCCGCCTGCGCCTTATCGGCCAGATGGAGGCCTGGACGCTCACGAGCGAAAGCATCCTGCCAACTGGGCGCAAGACGCGCGCCCTGCTGGCCATCCTCGCCCTGTCCTCGCCGCGGCCGATGCTGCGCAGCAAGCTCGCCGAGCTGCTCTGGAGCCGCCGGCCGGAGGAGCAGGCCCGCGCGTCCCTGCGGCAGGAGATCCATCGCCTGCTGGAAGCGCTGCATCCCGTCGGCCAGCAGATCATGTCCGTCCAGCGTGACCACCTCACGCTGCGGCCTGGGACGGTCTGGGTAGACGTGGAGGAGGTGCTGCGCGCCTCCACCAGCAAGCCGCAGGCGTTGTCGCTGCTGGATGGCGAGTTGCTGGAGGACCTCGACGGCGTCGACCCCAGCTTCGACCAATGGCTGGCCGGCGAGCGCGAACGCCTGCGCGACCGCGCTCGCACCCTGGCCGAGACGCTGCTGCGCGAGAAGGACGATCCGGAAACGGTGATCCCCGCCGCCCAGCAGTTGCTGGCGATCGACCGCACGCATGAGGGCGCCTGGCGGGCGCTGATGCGCGCCTATACCAACCGCGGCGAGCGCGGCATGGCGATCCAGGCCTATGAACGCTGCCGCGCCGTGCTGGCCGACATGCTGGATGCCCAGCCCTCTGACGAGACGCAGCGCCTGCTGGCCGATATCCGCGCCTCCAGCCCGCCGCCCTCCGGCGCCACCCCGGCCCGCCCGGCCGGCAACACCGCCCCGCCGCCTTCCCTGCCGCCCACCCAGCCCCGGCCGGAGCCGCGCCTGCCGACCCGCGAATCCTCGCGCTACGACATTACGCGCGAGCCGCGGCCGGAACAGCGCGGCCCGGAGCGCAGCGAGGCGCGTGCCACCACGACCCGCGGCGGCGCCCGCGTGGGCGTGCTGCCGCTGCAGATGATCGGCACCACGGAATCGGAGAACCATCTTTCCACCGGCCTGGCGGACGAGATCACCTCCGCCCTGGCCCGCTTCCGCTGGATGTTCCTGGTCTCCTCCAGCTCACTGGCGCGCTACGCCACGCAAACCCGCGACGAGATGCAGATCCGCCGCGCCTTCGACATCCACTTCCTGCTGGACGGGACCATCCAGCGCGTGGGCGAACGGCTGCGCATCAACCTGCGCCTGCTGGACCTGCGGGCCGGCAACCAGGTGGTATGGAGCCAGCGCTTCGACCGCGCCGCCGACGACCTGCTGACCCTGCAGGACGATATCGCCGCCGAGGTGGTGGCGCAGATCGACCCCGAAATCCTGCTGATCGAATCCCAGCGCGTCACCTCCCGCCCGTCGCACGACGCCAACGCCTACGACCTCGTGCTCCGCGCCATGCCGCTGATCAGCCGGCTGGACAAGCCGCTGTTCCTGGAAGCCGGCGACCTGCTGCGCCGCGCGGTGGAGCTGGAGCCGGACTATGCCGCCGGCCATGCCTGGTACGCCTACTGGCTGATGTTCCTGGTCGGCCAGGGCTGGGCCGAAGCGCCGGCGGATGCGATGGCGGAAGCCGGCCGGCTGGCTGAGCGCGCCATCACGCTCGATCCGCAGGACGCCAAGGCGCTGACCATCGCCGGGCACGTGCGCGCCTTCCTGCACCACCGCCTCCGCGAGGCGATCGCGCTGCACGAGCGGGCGCTGATGCTGAACCCGAACCTGGCGATGGCCTGGAACCTCTCTGGCGTGGCCTTCGCCTATCTGGGCGACCTGCAGGAAGCCGAGCGCCGCGTGGCGCGCTACAAGCAACTCTCGCCCTTCGACCCGCAGGCCTATTTCTACGACACGGCGCGCATCATCATCGCGCTGCTGAAGCGCTCCCACGAGCAGGCGGTGGAGATCGGGCGCGAGGTGAGCCAGATGAACCCGGCCTTCTCCGCCGCCTGCAAGCCCTACCTCGCCGCCCTCGGCCATCTCGGCGCCAAGTCCGAGGCGGACTCGGTGCGGGCGCGGCTGCTGGAGATCGAGCCGGAATTCAGCATCAGCCGGTTCACGCAGGCGAGCCCCTTTGAGCGCGCCGAGGACCGGGACCATTATGTGCGTGGGCTGCGGCTGGCGGGGATCAAGGAATAGGAAGAATCTTCTTTTTCTTCAGAAAAAGAAGCAAAAAGACTTTTATGAATGGCGCCGGGGATAGCTCCCGGCACCAAGTCATGAAAGTTTTTTGGTTCTTTTTTTCAAAAAAGAACGCGCTTGCTTAAAGGAAGCTCGTCCCGATCCCGCCATCCACCGGCAGCACCTGCCCCGTGATGTATTGGCTCTCGTCGGACAGCAGGAAGGTGATTGCGCGGGCCATGTCGTCCACTTCGCCCAGGCGGCCGAGTGGGGTTTGGGCGATGCGCTTGGCGTCGCGTTCGGCGTTGCGGTTGCGCATGGTGCCTTCGGTGGGGGTGGCCGAAGGGGCGATGGCGTTGACGCGGATCTTGCGGGCGCCGAGGTCCACCGCGGCGGCGCGGGTCATGCCCATCACGCCGGCCTTGATGCCGCTGTAGACCACGGAGCCCGGGGTGGAGCGGAAGCCGGCGGCGGAAGCGATGTTCACGATGCTGCCGGGGCCGGTCATGTGCTTGGCGGCGGCCTGCATGCCCCAGATGATGCCCTTGAAGCCGATGTTGAGCATGCGCTCCACCGTCTCCGGCGCGATCTCCGCGAGTGGCTGGTAGCGCACCCAGGCGGCGTTGTTGACCATGCCATCCAGGCGCCCGGCTTCCCCGGCGAAGAGGGCGACCACCTCGCGCATGAGGTCGCGCTGGGCGACGTCCTGGGTGAGGCCCACCGCCTTTCCGCCTTCGGCTTCGATCGCGGCCACGGTCTCGGCGACGAAATTCTCGCGCAGGTCGTTCACGCCGACCAGTGCGCCGAGGCGGGCGAGGTGGAGTGCCGTGGCCTTGCCGATGCCGTTGCCGGCGCCGGTGATGAGGATGGCGCGGCCGGCGAAGGGGCGGTGGGCTTCGCTCATGGGATCAGCGGCCCTTGAACACGGGCTTGCGCTTTTCCAGCATGGCGGTGCGGGCTTCCACCGCATCTTCCGTGTGGGCCAGCTGCATGGTGAAGTTCTGCTCCATGCGGTAGCCGTCGCGCTGGGGCATCAGCTCGCACATGTTCAGGCTGTTCTTGGCGTATTTGATGCCGAGCGGGCTTTTGCCGGCGATCTGCTCGGCCAGCTTCATTGCCGTGGGCACCAGGTTATCCAGCGTGGTGACCTCCTCGATGATGTTCATGCGGTAGAGGTCGGCGGCGGTGAGGCGCATGCCGGTGTACATGATGCGGCGCGCGGTGGATTTGTTGAACATGCGCTGCACCATCGCGGCACCGCCGGCCAGGCCGACGTCGATCTCCGGCATGCCGAAGGTGGCGTTCTCGCTGGCGAAGAAGATGTCGCTGGCGGCCATCAGGCCGAGGCCCGCGCCGAGGGCCGCGCCGTTCACCGCGCAGATGATCGGCTTGGCGCATTCGTGCAGCGCATTGCCGGTTTCGCGGGTGACGCGGTTGTGCTCGTGGAAGGCGCCGATCTTGGTCACGTCCGGGCGGGCGCGAAGGTCGGCGCCGGCGCAGAAGACCTTGCCCGCGCCGGTGAGGACGGCGACGCGAATGTCGTTGCGCTCCGAAATCTCGTCGAAGATGGCGATGATGCGGTCGCGCATGGCGCGATCCAGCGCGTTCACCGGGGGGCGGTTCAGGGTGACGAGCGCGATGTGCTTGTCCACCTCGAACTTGATGATATCGGAGTCGCTCATGGCCTTGGTCCTCATGGTCGGGACCGGATGGTGGCAAGGCGTGGGGGTGTTGGCCAGAGCAAGGAAGGAAGTCTTCTTTTTCTGAAGAAAAAGAAGCAAAAAGACTTTATCGGTTTGCGGTTCCGCCGCCTCGTCGGGAGAACGAGGCGGCGGAGCCGGCCGACGGATGAAAGTTTTTTGGTTCTTTTTTTCAAAAAAGAACCGCTTGCTTACTTACCCCAGCACATCCACCAGCACCACTTCCGCGGTTTCCTCGGCGGTGATGGTGAGGATGTCCTCGCCGGTGATGGTCGCCCCGTCGCGGGTATTCACCTGGGTGCCGTTGACCGTGACGCTGCCGGTGGAGGGCACCAGGTAGGCGACACGGCCGGGGGGCAGGGCGTGGGTGACGGACTGGCCTTTTTCCAGCGTGGCGGCGAGCACGGCGGCGTCGGCGTTGAGCGGCAGGGCGGAGCCGTCGGCCACGTCGCGGCCATCGGCCAGGGCGACCAGGCCGCCGCCCTGGCGGGGGAACTGGCGGGTGCCCCAGCCGGGCTGGGCGCCGCGCTTGCCGGGGATGATCCAGATCTGGAACAGGCGGGTGGCGGTGGTTTCCTTGTTGTATTCGGCGTGGACGATGCCGGTGCCGGCGTGCATCACCTGCACGTCTCCGGCTTCGGTGCGGCCTTCGTTGCCCAGCGAATCCTTGTGGGTGATGGCGCCTTCACGGACGTAGGTGACGATCTCCATGTCCCGGTGGGGGTGGGGGTCGAAACCGGTACCGGCGGCGATTTCGTCGTCGTTCCACACGCGCAGGGCGCCGGCGCCCATGCGGGTGGGGTCGCGGTAGTCGCCGAAGCTGAAGTGGTAGCGGGCGTTGAGCCAGTCGTTGCGGAAGCGGCCGAGGTTGGCGAAGGGCTGGACCTCGATCATCGGGCTCTCCTGTCGGTTTATTGTTCGATATCGAACAATTCGACGATGAAGTAGTGCGCCGTGGCGACGGGTTCAAGCCCCTGGGCCGGCGGTGCCCAGCTTGCGCAGAAGATGGCCGAGGGTTTCCAGGTCCGCGAGGCTGAGGCCGGCCATGGCGTGGGCGATGTCGGCGGCGTGGCGGGGGAAGACGTCCTCGATCAGGGCACGGCCGGCTTCGGTGAGTTCCACGCGCACCTGGCGGCGGTCCTGCTCGGCGCGCACGCGGGTGACCAGGCCGCGCTTCTCCAGCTTGTCCACCACGTCCGTCAGGTTGGCCGGCGAGGTGAGCAGCTTGCGGCCGAGTTCGCGGTGGGTGAGGGGGCCGAGATGCAGCACCGCTTCCAGCACGCCGAGCTGGGTGAGCGTGAGCGCGCAGGCGGCGAGTGCCGGTTCCAGCCGGGCCACCACGCCGCGCTGGGCGCGCATCAGCTTCACATAGGCGCGGACGGCGGCAACCGTGGCCGGGTCGTCCACGCCGAACATCAAAGGGTGGGGCCGGCTAGCGGGTCATCATCACCGGCAGGTCGGCATTCTCCAGCACGTGGCGGGTGACGCCGCCGAGGATGAGCTGGCGCAGGCGGGAATGGGAGTAGGCGCCCATGCTCAGCAGGTCGCACTGGAAGTCCTTCGCGGCGCGCAGCATGCCGGCACCCACCTCGCGATCGATCGGGCGGAACACGGCGGTGTCGGCGGTGATGCCGTGCAGGGCGAGGTAGCCGAGCAGGTCGGCGGCACCAGGGCCGCGGCGGTGGTATTCGTCGGCGGTGAGCACGCGGACCGCCTCGGCCTGCTGCATCCAGGGCAGGGCGGCCTGCACGGAGGCGGCGGATTCGGCGGTGCCGTTCCAGGCGATGCAAATGCGCGTGCCGATGCGGGCGGGGGCGACCAGCGGGGCGATCATCACCGGGCGGGCGCTGTCGAACAGCACGGCGTGCAGGGCATCGGAGGAGGAGACATCCTCGCCGGCTTCGGGGTGCGGCACCACGGTGAGGTCGGCCAGGCGGGCCTGCTGGGCGACGAGGTCTTCCTCGCGCCCGACCACGGTGGCGAAGCTGGCACTCATTTCGTGGAGGCGGGCCTCGCCGACGGGCACGTGGTTCTCGGTCACGTAGCGGTCGAACATCGCGCGCACCGCACGGGCGCGTTCGTTGCTCTCCTTTTCCGTGGCGGACATCATTTCCTCGATCATCGCGCCGGACAGGCCTTCGCCGGCCAAGGGCGCCACGTCTCGGCTGTCCACGCGGACATGCAGGGCGGTGACATGGGCGTTCCAGATGCGCGCGATGCGCACGGCGGTATCAAGCGCCGCCTCCCCGGCGGCGGTACCGGTCAGCGGCAGCAGCAGCTTGCGGATGGCCATCGCACGGACTCCCTTCTCCAGCCCCTTATATGTGGGCCGTCCTGGATCGTATCGCAAGCGTGCCGCGGATCGCGGTGACGGCCTTGTGCGTGTCGGTGCCGTCGACGGCCAGCCAGGTGCCCGCGGAGGCGCCGGCGCGGGCGGTGCGGCGCAGGATGGCGAGGTCGGCATCGGAGGCATCGCCGGTGCGGGCGGCGACGCGGCGTTCCAGCTCGGGCAGGGGCACATCGAGCCAGACGCCCAGGAACGGCAGGCCGGTCAGGGCGGCTTCGAGCCGGGCGCGGTGGGCGGGGTCCATGTAGGTCGCGTCGGCAATCACGCAGTGCCCACCTGTGGCGATGTCGTGGGCGGCCTCGGCGATCTCGGCGAAGACGGCCTCGCTGGCGGTGGCCGTGTAGCCCTTTGGGCCCAGTTTCTGTTCTGGCGCGAGGCCGAAGCGGCGCTTGCGGATCTCGTCGCTGCGCAGGATCACCGCGCCCGGCGCGGCGCCGAGGCCGGGGGCCAGGGCGCGGGCCACGGTGGACTTTCCGGAGCCGGGCAGGCCGCCGATGGCCACTGCGCAGGCCGGGGCGGGGGCGAGGCTGGCCAGGGCGTGGTCGAGGTAGCGGCGCGACTCGGCGGGGCGGCCGCGTGCCGCTTCCACATGGGCGCGCACCATGGCACGCATGGAGAGCCAGAGCGGCAGCAGGGGTACCAGCGCCCAGTCTCCGGTGCGGGCGAGGTAGCGGTTCATCACCCGGTTGGCGGCGGCGCGGTC
>CAMDAM010000142.1 GCA_945888575.1 Asaia bogorensis
GCCGTGCAGCGCAAAAGCTTCCGCACCATGCCGTGCCCCATCGCCCGCGGGCTGGACCGCGTGGGCGAGTGGTGGAGCATCCTGATCCTGCGCGACGCCTTCGCGGGGATGACGCGGTTCGAGGAGTTCCGCGAAAGCCTCGGCATCGCCCCAGGCATGCTCTCCCGCCGCCTGGCGGCCCTGGTCGAGGCCGGGGTGCTGGAGCGCCGGCGCTACAGCGATACCCCGCCGCGTGAGGAATACGTGCTGACGCCGCGCGGCGAGGATTTCCGCCCGGTGCTTCTCACCCTGCTGGCCTGGGGCAACCGCCATTTCGCGCCGGAGGGGCCGAGCGTGCAGATCGTCGATGCCGCCACCGGTGCGCCGGCCGAGCCGGTGCTGGTCGATCGCGCCACGCTGCGCCCGATCGAGGCGCCGGCATTCCGCCTCGTGGCCGGCCCCGCCGCTGGGCGCGGGATGAAGGCACGGCTGGCGCGCGAGCGGTCGCGGGACCTTCTCGGCCCCAAGGAGACATCGGCATGAGCACCACGGCACCAGCCGCCGCCTCTCCGGCGGCCATGAACCCGCGCACGCGCATGCTGCTGCAGGCGCCGATCGTGCCCACGCTGCTGCGCCTGGCCTGGCCGAATGTGCTGGTGATGCTGGCCCAGGCCGCGGTGGGAATGATCGAGACCTGGTGGATCTCCTTCCTCGGCACCGATGCGCTGGCCGGCATGGCGCTGGTGTTCCCGGGCTTCATGATGATGCAGATGCTCTCGGGCGGTGCCATCGGCGGCGGCATCTCCTCCGCCGTGGCCCGTGCCCTGGGCGGCGGCCGGCGGGAGGATGCCAACGCCTTCGTGCTGCATGCGCTGGTGGTGAACCTCCTTCTGGGCCTGCTGTGCACCGCGCTGTTCCTGGGCTTTGGCCCGCTGCTCTACACCGCGATGGGTGGGCGGGACGGGTCGCTGGAGGCCGCACTGGCCTATTCCAACATCGTGTTCGGCGGCGTGGCGCTGGTGTGGGTGATGAACGCGCTGGCCAGCGTGATCCGGGGCACCGGCAACATGATGGTGCCATCCCTGGCGATCTGCCTCAGCGTGGTGGTGCTGGTGCCATTGTCGCCGGTGCTGATCTTCGGCCTCGGCCCGATCCCGGCCATGGGCATCGCGGGCGGCGCCTGGGCGGTGGTGGGCACCACGGCAATGACGGCCGCCGTGCTGGCCTGGTACCTGCTGGCCGGCCGCGCCGTGGTGCGCCCGGTGCTGGTGCGCCTGCGCTGGGCGCGGTTCGCCGACATCCTGCGTGTGGGCGCGGTGGGCGCGATCAGCACGCTGCAGACCACGCTCACCGTGGCGCTGACCACAGGCCTGGTCGGCATCGCGGCCGGCCCTGCGGCGGTGGCGGGCTACGGCACCGGGGCGCGGCTGGAATACCTGCTGGTGCCGTTGGTCTTCGGCCTCGGTGCACCGCTGGTGGCGCTGGTGGGGACCAATATCGGCGCCGGCCAGCGCGACCGCGCGCTGCGCATCGCCCTCACCGGCGGGGCGCTGGCCTTCGCGCTGACGGAAGCGGTGGGGCTGGCCGCCGCGCTGTTTCCGGCCGCGTGGCTGGGCCTGTTCACCAGTGATCCCGCCGCCCTTGAAACCGGTGCCGCCTATCTGCGCATCGTCGGCCCCACCTACGGATTCTTCGGCCTCGGGCTGTGCCTCTACTTCGCTTCCCAGGGCGCCGGGCGGCTGTTCTGGCCGCTGGCGGGCGGGATGCTGCGGCTGCTGGTGGCCGTCGGCGGCGGCTGGCTGGCGCTGACCCTCACGGGATCGCTGACCGCCCTGTTCGCCGCCCTGGCGCTGGGGCTGGTGATGTATGGCGTGACGGTGGTGACGGCGATCTCCCGCGGGGTGTGGTTCCGCTAGCCGGCGTGCTGGCGCACCCAGCCGGCATAGCGATCCATCCATCCCTGCAGGAACGTGCGGCTCCCCTCGCCGATCTCGCCGGAATCGGTGAACAGCCCGTCCTTCATCTGCAGGAACACCTCCGGCTGGCCGAGCGTCGGCATGTCGAGATAGGCCAGGATCGGTCGCAGATGCTGCTGCGCCATCGAGGTCCCGGTGGCGCCGACGGAGATGCCCAGGATACCCGCCGGCTTGCCCGCCCAGGCGCTTTTCCCGTACGGCCGCGAGGCATGGTCGATCGCGTTCTTCAGCACGCCGGGGATGGAGCGGTTGTATTCCGGCGTGATGAAAAGGATGCCCTTCGCCGCCGCGATCTCGCCCTTCAGCCGCACGGCCTGCGGCGGCGGGGCGGCATCGTCGTCCTGGTTGTAGAGCGGCAGGTCGCCGATCTCCGGGTGGGAGAAGCTGAAGCCCGCCGGTGCCAACGTTTCCAACGCCCGGGCAAGCCGGCGGTTGAACGACTCCCGCCGGAGGCTGCCGACGAGAACGGCGATGGGTGTGTCGGCCATGGGTGTCTCCGTTGCGGGATGGTGGGAGAACCGCGCCGGGCCGCCTGCGGCCACACGCCCTCTGGTCACAACCCTGCGAGCGAGGCTGCTTGCCCGGCTTGGCCCGGCCTTGGCATGATCGGCGCAACGGCCGGCAACGGCGACAAGCGGGAGGATATGCCATGAGCAACAGGATCGGGCGGCGCGCGGCACTGGCAGGGTTGGCGGGCGCGGCCATCGCACCGGCGGCGCGCGCCCAGGCCCCCGTCAGCCTGCGCCTGTTCACCGGCGGCCAGCAGCGGCCGGATGTGATGCGCCGCATCCTGGATGTGTTCCAGGAGCGCAACCCGGGCATCCGCGCCGAGGTGGAGGTGGGCGGCGCCACCTCCGACCAGCAGCAGCAATACCTCAACACCGTTCTGGCCAGCCGCGATTCGGCGCTGGACGTGGTGCTGATCGACGTGATCCGCCCCGCCCAATGGGCCGCGGCACGCTGGGCCGAGCCGCTGGATGCCTATCTCGGCGCCGAGCGCGACGCGGTGATGGCCCGCTACCTGCCGGCCTACCGGGAAGCCAACATCGTCGGCGGCAAGGTGATGGCGCTGCCGTATTTCGCCGACGCCCAGTTCCTGTATTTCCGCCGCGACCTGCTGGCCAAGCACCAGGTGGCGCCACCGAAAACCTGGGATGAACTGTCCGCCGGCGCGCAGAAGATCCTGGCCGCCGAGGCCGCAGCCAACCCCAGCCTCCGCGGCTTCGCCACCGCCGGCGCGCCGATCGAAGGCACGGTGTGCAGCTTCCTGGTGCCGCTCTGGGGCATGGGCGGCACGCTGACCGATGCGCAAGGAAAGCTGGCGCTGAACCCGGCCCAGGGCCAGCGCGCGCTCGCCTTGTGGTCCGACCTGCGCGCAAAGAACGTCACGCCGGCCAACCTCGCCGAGATCGCCACGGACCGCATCCGCGTGGACATGCAGGCGGGCAACCTGATCTTCGCCATGCAATGGGGCTACGCCTGGAACCGCTTCCAGAACGACGCCGACAGCCAGGTGAAGGACCGCATCGGCGTGGTGCCGCTGCCCAGTTTCGCCGGCAGCCAGCCTGCCACCTGCGTCGGCGGCTGGCAGTTGGCCGTAAGTGCGTTTTCCAAGAACAAGGAAGCGGCGGCGAAGCTGGTGCGATTCCTCTCCTCGCCCGAGGTTTCCAAGATGCAGGCGATCGCCGCCAGCCACCTGCCGGTGTTCCCGGAGGTGTACGAGGATGCAGAGGTGCTGGCCGCCAACCCCTGGTTCCGCGATGCCCGCGCCGTGGTGCTCGGTGCGCGCGCCCGCCCGGTCACCCCGCGCTATGCCGAGGTGTCGGAGGCGATCCGCACCTCCATGAACGGCTTCCTCGCCGGCACCCGCACCGCCGACCAGGCCCTGGCGGACATGACCCAGCGCCTGACACCCGTGCTGCGCTAGCCCCATGGCGCGGCTGCGCGTCGGCCCGCTGGAGCGTGCGGAGCGGCGGCTCGGCTACATGCTGCTGGCGCCGGCGCTGCTGCTGCTCGCGGCGGTGGTGCTCTACCCCATCGCCACGCTGCTCTGGACCAGCATGCAGCAGCTGCACCTCGCCCAGCCCTGGCTGGAGGGATTCGTCGGGCTGGAGAACTACGCCCGCGCGATGGACGACCCGCGATTCTGGTCCGCGCTTGGCGTCACGCTGATCTACGTGGCCGTCACCGTTCCGGGCGCGATCCTGTGCGGGCTGGGCCTGGCGCTGCTGGCCAACCTGCCGTTTCGCGTGAAGTGGCCGGTGCGGCTCGGCCTGCTGCTGCCCTGGGCGCTGCCGCTGGTGTTTGCCGGGCTCATCTTTCGCTGGTTCTTCGAATACGAGCAGGGTGTGGTGAACGCGGTGCTGCGGCTGTTCGGCGCCGCCCCGCTGCGCTGGCTTTCCACCCCCGACCTCGCCTTCATCTCCACTTCCACCGCAATCGTGTGGAAATCATCGAGCTTTGTCGCCCTGGTGCTGCTGGCCGGGCTGCAGGCCATCCCGTCCTCGCTCTACGAGGCCGCTTCGGTGGATGGCGCCAGCGCCTGGCAGCGCTTCCGCCACGTGACGTTGCCGATGCTGCGCCCGGCCATTGTGGTGGCGCTGATCTTCCGCACCATCACGGCGATCCAGACCTTCGACATCCCCTACGCCATGACCGGCGGTGGGCCGGGCCACAGCACGGAGACGCTGGCGATGTATGTGCACCGCACCACCATCGACGTGCTTGATTTCGGCTATGGCAGCGCGCTCGCCGCGCTGATGTTCCTGCTCAGCCTCGCGCTGACCTCGCTCTACATCCGCCAGACGCGGCGCGACGAAGGGACCGGCTGATGCCCAGCTTCAAGAAGGCCCGCGCGCTGGCGGCACTGCTGATCGTGGCCAACGGCGTGGTGCCCGCGCTGTGGATCCTGCTCACCTCGATGAAGACCGAGACGGAACTGATGCGCGTGCCGATCACGATCTGGCCGGATACGCCGACCCTTGCCAACTACGTGCGCGTCTTCGTGGACCAGCCGATGCTCACCTTCCTGTGGAACTCGCTGGCGGTGGCCACGCTGTCCACCGTGCTGTGCGTGTTCGTCTCGGCGCTGGCCGCCTATGCCATCGTGCGGCTTCGGGTACCGATGGGCACGTTCATCCTGTCCGCCATCGTATTGGTCTCGATGTTCCCGCTGATCAGCCTGATGGTGCCGCTGTTCCAGATCATGCGCACGGTGGAGCTGCTGAACACCTGGCCGGCGCTGATTCTCCCGTACGCCGTGCTCTCCATGCCGGTCTGCACGTTGGTGCTGGCGAGCTTCTTCCAGGACATCCCCGCCGATTTGGAACGCGCCGCCGAGATCGATGGCTGCACGAAACTGGGCGCCATGTGGCACGTGGTGGTGCCGCTGGCCGGGCCGGGCATTTTCACCGCCGCGATCCTGGCCTTCGTGAATGCGTGGGACGAGTTCCTGCTGGCACTCACCCTCTCCCCGCGCGTGCCCGCCCGCACCGTGCCGGTGGGGATCACGCTATACCAGGGCGAGTTCGCCTTCCCCTGGCCTATCATCTCGGCGGCGCTGATCGTGGCGATCGTGCCGGTGTGCCTGCTGATCGTGATCTTCCAGGAACGCGTGGTCGGCGGGCTCACCGCCGGCGGCGTGAAGGGCTGAGCATGCCGACCGATCCGACCAAACACGCCCGCGCTGAAGGCCTCACGCCGCGCGGGGCAGGGGATTTCGAGACCTCCATCGGCCGGCTGCGCGTGGCCAGCCGGGATGGCGTCACGCGGCTGACGCTCGGCGAGACCACGCTGCCCGACTACGGCTTCGTCGATGCCGGCGGGTTCCTGCCCGCCGAGGCGGAACTGGGGGCCGATCCCGTCACCCTCGCCTTGCGCGACAGCGAGGGCCGGCTAGTGCTCGGCCCGCCGACCGACGAGCATTTCCGCGGCTGGACGCGCCTCCCCGCCTTCGGCCGCGGGGCGGATGGGTTCTGGTCCGCCGCCTTCGCGCTCCAGAGCGGCCTGCCGGTGTATGGGCTGGGCGAGCAGTTCGGCCCGCTGGACAAGCGCGGCCAGCTGGTGCGCTGCCATGTGGATGATGCGTTGGGGGTGAACACTGCGCTCACCTACAAGCCGTGCCCTTTCGCCTGGGGCTTCACGCCGGACGGCACCTGCTGGGGCATTCTGGTGAATACGCCGATGGATGTGTGGTTCGGCTGCGGCCACCCGGCCTGGTCGCACCGCACGCTGGCGATCGTCTGTGCCGACGAGGCGCTGGACCTGTTCCTGTTCGCTGCCCCCGATCCGGCCGCGCTGCTGCGGCAGTATCACGCGCTGACCGGCGCGCCCGCCGCCCCGCCACTGTGGTCCTTCGGCGTGTGGCTCTCCAAGGCCTACTACCGCACCGCCGACGCGATCCTGGAGGCTGCCCGCACCGTGCGCGAAAAGCGCCTGCCCTGCGACGTGATCACCTTCGACGGTCGCGCCTGGCAGGACACGCCAACGCGCTTCCACTTCCATTTCGACCCCTCGCGCTATCCGGACCCGAAGCCGGTGATCGACACGCTGAAGGCGCAGGGCTTCCGCATCTGCGTCTGGGAATACCCGCCCGTGGCGGTGGAGGGCGCGCTGTTCCCCGAACTGGCGGAGAAGGGCTTCCTGCTGACGGACGATACAGGCAAGCCGCTGGTCTTCGATTGGGACAAGACGCCGGGCAGCTCGCCCTTCGGCAAGGTGCTCACCCCGCTGCCCGCCTCGGGCCTGCCGGACTACACCCATCCCGGTGCCTACGCCGATTGGCGCGACCGGCACGCGGCGCTGTTCGCGCTCGGTGTGGATGTGGTGAAGAGCGATTTCGGCGAGCAGGTGCCAGAGGAGGCACGCGCCGCCAATGGCGACACCGGCGCCCGGCTGCACAACGCCTATCCCGCGCTCTACAACCGTTGCGTGTACGAGGCGACGGCCCAGTTTACGGGTGATCCCGTGGTCTGGGGCCGTGCCGGCTGGATCGGGGCCCAGCGCCAGCCGGTGCAATGGGGCGGCGATCCGCAGAGCGATTGGGAGGGCCTGGCCGCGAGCCTGCGCGGCGGCCTCTCCCACGGCATGACCGGCGTGCCCTGCCACGCCAGCGACATCGGCGGCTTCTACGGCAGCACCCAGCCCGCGCCGGAGCTGTTCCTGCGCTGGCTCGGCGCCGCGGTGTTCAGCTCGCATTTCCGCTTCCACGGCATCGGCCCGCGCGAGCCATGGTCGTATGGCGACGAAGCCGAAAGCGTCGCGCGGCAATGGCTCGATCTGCGCATGCGGCTGGTGCCCTACCTGCATGCCGTGGCCCGCGATGCCGCAAGCACCGGGTTGCCGGTGATGCGCGCCATGGCGCTCGCCTTCCCCGATGACCGTGCCGCGCGCGGTTTCGAGGAGCAGTTCTGCTGCGGCCCAGCCCTGCTGGTGGCCCCCATCCTGCGGCCCGGCGGCATCACGGAGCTGTGGCTGCCGGCGGGCGGCTGGTACGATCTCTGGACCGGCGAGCGCCATGAGGGAGGACGCCTTCTGCGGCTTTCCGGCCTGAAGCTGGATCGCATGCCGGTGTTCGGCCGCGAAGGCCATCTGCTGCCGCTCGGTCGTGCCGTGCAGCACACGGGTGAGATCGATGCGGCGCACCCGGTGGACGAGGTGGTGGCGTTCGGCCTGCCTGCGGTGCCGCCGCTGGCGGGTCTCGGCCTGTCCCTCTCGCAGGGGCACCTTTCCGGCGCGCCGCGCGTGCGGGCCATGGGGTGCAGCGCGGAGGCCGATGGCGCGGGCTGGCGGTTCCGCCCCGGCTGAGCGATTCCGCCACGGTGTGAAACCGGATCGCCAGCCGCGCGTTGCCCCCGCGCAATCCGACGGGGGAACCGCCATGAGCGACCGTGCCGCCACCAAGGACTTCAGCGATTTCGAACTGCCCGTGGGGCTCAACCTGCTGGCGGGAATCATCGATGCCGCCCGTGCGGTGGAGGAGCTGGAGGAGGACGAGCTCAACGAAGACATGCAAGACGCCGATACGCCCGAGGATTCCGACCCCCAGGGTCTGGAAGGTGCCCTACGGGGCCTGATCGACGACCTGAACGAGGACGAGCAGGCGGCGCTGATCGCGCTGACCTGGATCGGCCGGGGTGACCGCGAAGCTGGAGAGTGGGACGAGACCGTCGCATTGGCCAGGGAGCGCAACGCGGAGGGTTCCACCGCCGACTACCTGGTGGGCATGGAGATGCTGGGCGACCTGCTGTCGGAGGGCATGGCCGCCTTCGGCATCATCGCAGAGGACGTGGCCCGGTAGCGGACGCAACCGACCGGCGGGGCGGGCATTTCCCGGTCCCGGACAGGAGTTTCGCCGATGCCGCCCATCTCTCGCATGCGCCCGGCACCCGCCCGGCCCCCACGTTCCTGGATCTGGCCGGCGCTGCTCGGGCTCGGCGTGCTGGCCGCGGCCAACCACGCTGCCGCCCGCGCCGCAAAGCGTCGCCATCCGCCGCGTGGGCGGTTCCTGGACATCGCGGGCACCCGCCTGCACGTGCTGGACGAAGGCAGCGGCCCGCCGGTGGTGCTGCTGCACGGCAATGGCGCCATGGCGGAGGATTTCGTCGCCAGCGGCCTGGTGGATCGGCTTTCGGCCGATCATCGCGTGATCGTGCCGGACCGGCCGGGCTTCGGGCACACGCCACGGTCGCACGGCAAGCTCTGGACGGCGCATGCCCAGGCGGAGCTGATCGCCGCGGCGTTGGAGCGGCTGGGCGTGGAGCGGCCGGTGGTGCTGGGTCATTCCTGGGGCGTGATGGTGGCGCTGGATCTCGCCCGGCGGCATCCGGACAAGGTGGGCGCCCTGGTGTTGGTGGGCGGCTACTACCACCCCACGCTGCGGCTGGACGTGCCCCTGGTCTCGCTCTCGGCGCTGCCGGTGCTGGGCGACCTGCTGCGCCACACGGTGTTGCCGCCGCTGCTGTGGCTGATCCGCGGCGGCGTGTTCCGCACGCTGTTCGCGCCGGCCCCTGTCACCGCCGGCTTCCAGGATCGTTTCCCGGTGGGGATGGCGCTGCGGCCTTCCCAGCTGCGGGCGGTGGCGCAGGACACGGCGATGATGATCCCCGGCACCGCGCTGCTGTCGCGCCACTATGGGGAGCTGGCCATGCCGGTGGCGATCGTGGGCGGGGTGGAGGACGGGCTTGTCGATTTCAACACACAGTCCCGCCGCCTGCACGAGGAGATACCGCAAAGCCGGCTGCACCCGGTGGCGGCCGATGGGCACATGGTCCACCACACAGAGCCGGCCCTGCTGGCGGATATCGTCGCCCAGGCCAGCCGTGCCGCCGAAGCGGCGCACGCCGCGCTGCCGGGCTGACGCAGAAAGGGGCGGCGGTTTGCCCCGCCGCCCCCCGGCCTCAGCTTTGTGGGGTGATCAGCGCCAGATCGGCTTGCCCAGGTTCACATTGCGCCCGGAGGTCGCCGCCCCGCCGACCGCGCCCACCGCACCGCCGATCAGCGCGCCGGTGCCCAGGCTGCCGCCGGTGAGCCCGCTGATCGCGGCACCGGTGCCGGCGCCGATCAGGCCACCGGAGACGGCGCGGTCGCCGGTGCTTTGCCCGCAGGCCGCAAGGCCCAGGGTTGCCAGGAGCAGGGTCGTGGTGAGCATGGTTTTCATCGCAGGATCCTCCGCAGCATTGCGCGGGCCCGGCCCGCGTCATGCAGGCACAATGCCCGCCATCTGAGGCAGAAACGTGAAGACAGGGTGATGGGTCCATGGCGAAGGCGGACCAACGTGGCCCGCTCGCGCAAGGTTGATCGCTACTTCCGCCCGACCAGCGCCAGGGCCGCGCCGACCAGGCCCACGCCGGCGGCCAGGGGGCCGAAGCCGCCGAAGCCGAACGCCGTCATCATCCAGCCGCCCAATGCGGCGGCGCCGAGCCAGCCGAAGCTGGCCGAGGTGACGTTCAGGCCCAGCACGGTGCCGCGCACCTCATCGGGCACGTTGGCCAGGGCGGCCATCAGGCTGGGGCGGGCGATCGCGTTGACGAACACATAGCCGAAGCCCAACGCCACGCTGGCGGCCAGCCCCGGGGTCCAGAGGAACAGCGCCAGCGCCACGGCGGCGGAGCCGGCCATGGCCGCGGCGAAGGTGTTGAGCCGGTTCGGCAGCCGATCCGCCAACTGGCCGCCCAGCACCGTGCCCAGGATGTTGCCGCCGGCGAACAGCGCCAGCGGCAGCGCCACGCCCCTGAGGGAGAGGGTGTAGGTGGCCTGCAGGAAGGTGGCGAAATACACCGCCGTCAGCCCGTAGCAGATGCGCTCGGCGATCCCCATCGCCAGCAGGCGCATCACCGGGCCGGTCATCGCCGCGCGCAGCGACACCGCCTTGCTGCCGGCCGCCCGCGCCCCGCTGTCGCGCCGCCAGGTGCTGGCCAGCAGGCCGAGCGCTGCCAGCAGCGCGATCCCGGCGACGGTGACGTTCACGCCGCGCCAGCCGATATAGCTGCCGATCCAGGCCGCCATCGGCACGCCCACCAGCAGGGTCATGGACTGGCCGGCCATGATCCAGCCCAGCGCCCGGCCGCGCTGGCGGTCCACCGTGCGGGCGGAGGCCTCGGCCATGATCACGCCGGTGAACGCGCCGGAACAGCCGCCGGCCGCCGTGGCCCAGGCGGCCACGGTGAAATAGGTTTCGGAGTGCGACACGCCGACCATGCACAGCGCCAGGCCCAGCGGCCCGCCGATCAGGAACGGCTTGCGCCCCCAGCGGTCCGACCCCGCGCCGGCGGCCATGGAGGCCACGCCCCAGGCGATGGAGGTCATCGCCATCAGGTTCGCCACATAGGCCACGGTGGTGGCGAGGTCGCGCGCCATGTCGATCAGGAAGGGCGCGCGCGTGGTGCCGCTGCAGGAGGCGGCGAACATGCCGAGGCACCCCGCCGCGAGCAGCGCCCAGGGCATGGGCGGCAGGCCGGGCAGCACCACGGCATCGGTGGCTGGCTTTGTGCGGGAGGACATGGCGGAAGCCTATCGCGGCCAGCGCCCGTGGTCGAACCGCGTATCAGGCAGGGCTGGCGCGTGATCGGCGGAGGGGGATGTGTTGGAGGCGTGGATCACGCGGCCGCACAAGGCGAGGCCGCGGTCTGGTGCTCACCACATGAAGAACCAGGTGGCGGCCATCATCACCACGGCCAGGGTGAGCGACGCCCCGAGAACGGTGACGACGCGCCCGCTGATCCGCCCCCCACGTGCCGCCTGGGCTGATCCGGGCTCGGGCGGGATTTCCGGTTTGGGGGTATCGGGGTGATCGCTCATGGCGCTGCAACGTCCTGCGACCGGAGCGGTTCCTGGTGACTGCAATTGCAGGGGGTCTCGGCCAGGATTGGGGCATGACTCATCGCCGCGGGCAGGCGGGGTTCTGGCGACAGATTCAGGGTGGGGCTGGCTTAGGGGCCGTCAAAGGGGGGGGCGCGGGCGGCGCGGGTGGGGCAGGGCGTGAGGGCGCGGGCGCCGGACAGGGCCATGCCCTCATTCGGGTAGCAGCGCAGAATCCAGCCGATCCAGGCGCGGTGGCG
>CAMDAM010000143.1 GCA_945888575.1 Asaia bogorensis
ACCGCGGGCCCAGGCACAGTCTTGGCTGGACGTCCTCTTTGCCCTGGCCGTTTCAGATCATCCGGACTCCAGGCCCCGCCCGCGCACCAGCACGGCGTCAGCCTCTCGTCCGTCCCCCAGTCCCCGGATCTGTCTATCGCAGCCTGAACAGTCGGTTGCTGTATTCGTGCCGCCACTCGCTCCGACGCCACGGGAGCGGCGCCCATTGCCTGGCGCTGGAGGCCACACATCTCATGTGCGGCGCCCCGTCCGGATCGCCTCAACCTACCGCCGGCCGCCCGACGCGCTGGCGGCCTATAGCCTGCCTGCGCCGTCCGAACCTCCTCTGCGCCCTCCTTATCTCCCAAAAAGCACAGCCTGAGCCAGCGTCTCTCCCTGCCCAATTTATTAAGCTATCAAAATTAATTGATACCACCCCACTTGCCGTCCAACACCCGCTTGCCGATCGTCATCCGGTGAACCTCGCTCGGTCCTTCATAGACCCGCATCGCCCGCACCTTGTTCGCCATCAGCTGTAGCGGCATCTCCTTCGTCACCCCCATTGCCCCATGCGCCTGCATCGACTGGTCGATGATCTCCTGCGCCATCTCGGTCGCATAGACCTTGATCATGGACGCCTCGGTGCGGACATCCTTCCCTGCGTCGTTCTTGGCCGCCGCGTCCATCACCATCAGCCGGCAGGCATGAATCTTCGTCGCAGCCTCCGCCACCCACCATTGGATCGCCTGCCGCTCCGAAAGCTTTGCCCCGAACGTCACCCGCTGCCGGGCATGCTCGCACAGCATCTGCAGCGCCCGCACCGCCATCCCGGTGCACCACGCCCCCATCTGCAGCCGCCGCACCGTCAGCCGCAGCTGCATCGGCGCAAACCCCTTGCCGATCGCCCCGAGCACTCGGTCGCCAGGGATTCGGCAATCCTCGAACACCAGTTCGTAGGTCCGCTGCCCTCCGATCATGGCGATCTCGCGCTCAATGATGAAGCCGCGCTCGCCCTTCTCCACGATGAACGCCGTCACCCCCTCATGCCGCTTCCCGTCGCCGGTGCGCGCCATCACGATGACGAAATCGGCCTGCGGCACCCGGCTCACCCAGATCTTCCGCCCATTGATCACCCAGTCGCTGCCATCCTGCACCGCCCGCGTGATCATCCCCGCCGGATCACCGCCGGCTCCGGGCTCCGAGATCGCAATCGCCGACTTGGCCGTCCCCGCCGCATAGGGCTCAAGGTACTTCGTGCGCTGCTCAGGGCTGGCCACCGCCATCAGCATATGCAGGTTCGGACTGTCAGGCGGAAAGGTGAACGGAAACGCGCACCGCCCCAGTTCCTCGTTCATCGCCATCAACGCCACCGTGGGCAGGTTGGCGCCGCCAAGCTCCTCCGGGACATCGAGCGACCAGAGCCCCAGTTCCTTGCACCGGGCAAGGATTCGCTCCTCCTCCGCATCCGAAAGCCCAGCCTTGCCGCCCGCGGCCTCTCGCGCCAGCACCTGGCGTTCAAGCGGAATAAGCTCCTGGTCGACGAACTTCGCCACCAGTTCCTTCAGCATGCGGTGCTCTTCAGACAACTCAAACATCGGCGGGACCCTCCACAACGCATTGTCGCGCCAGCACCGCACCTCGACAAGACCATGCCGCCCGCCTCACGCCCCCAGCAACAAAGTGGTAAGGCAGATTGACCATCATCCTGCCGGTCAAATGGCCGCCAGCGCACGCAATGACATCGCTTCAGACCAGCGACGCACGGCAAGGAACCCTGCATATCCTTGCCCTGAGATGCCCCCGTCACCTGACGGCTGATGCGGTGGCAATCGCGCGCGAGATGTGCTGTCTAGCAACGGATTCATGGACGGGCGCCGTCGGCCGGACGCACCGCGACCTGGAGGTAGTGGCTTGAAGATTGCGATGATTGGTGGAGGCTATGTTGGTCTCGTGTCGGGCGCGTGCTTCGCGGCGTTCGGCACCGAGGTCGCCATCGTCGAAAGCGACCCCAACCGCCTCCAGGCCCTTCGTCAGGGGCGGATCCCAATCTACGAGCCGGGACTGACCGAACTCGTCGCTGAGGGTGTCGCAAAAGGTCACCTTTCATTCGGCGACGACCTGCGTGCAGCAGTAAGCGATGCCGATGCAGTGTTCATCGCGGTTGGCACCCCAACCCGCCGTGGCGATGGGCATGCCGACCTCAGCTTCGTCTACGCCGCCGCAGAGCAGGTGGCGAAGTGCCTCGACGGCTATACCGTTATCGTTACTAAATCGACAGTTCCTGTCGGCACAGGCCGGCGAATCGCCTCCATCATCCAGCACGTCGCACCGGGTGCAGACGTGGATGTCGCATCAAACCCCGAGTTCCTGCGCGAGGGCAGCGCAATTCGCGACTTCATGCAGCCCGATCGGGTCGTGATCGGCTGCACATCGCCGCGCGCCCAATCGGTCCTTGGGCAGCTCTATAGCCCCCTCGCCGCGCAACCAGATCAGATTCTCTATACCGGTGTGGAGACCGCCGAACTCATCAAGTATGCCGCAAACTCGTTCCTCGCAATGAAGGTCACCTTTATCAACGAGATGGCGGACCTTTGCGAAAAGCTTGGCGCCAATGTCAAGGAGGTCGCACACGCCATTGGCATGGATGCCCGGATAGGTCCGCGGTTCCTGCAACCTGGGCCGGGTTTCGGGGGGAGTTGCTTCCCCAAGGACACCTTGGCCCTGGTTCGCATTGCACAGGAAGCCGGAGCGCCATCAAGGCTCATCGAGTCAGTTGTGGCGGTCAACGATGCGCGAAAGGCATCCATGTCGGCGCGGGTTATTGCTGCATGTGGCGGCACCGTCCGGGGGCGGACGATTGCGGTGCTGGGCCTCACCTTCAAGCCCGACACTGACGATATGCGCGACTCCCCTGCCGTACCGATTGTGGCTAGGCTGGTTGAAGATGGCGCAACGGTGAAGGTATTCGATCCCCAGGGCATGGACCAGGCCCGGCCCATGCTCCCCCCCGGTACAATCTATGCATCTTCCACCGAAGCGGCTTTGGACTGCGTTGACGCCGTTGTGGTCGTAACGGAATGGGATGTGTTCAAGGCTATCGCGCCGGAGACCATGCGTAAACTTATGTCCGGGCATGTCGTAGTGGACCTGCGCAACATCTTTGACCCCATCGCGATGGCAGCACAGGGCTTCGCGTATCATGGCATTGGAATAACGCCACGCTAACAAACCCTTGGCCCCGAGTTCACTGGCGGTACGAAAGCTGACGCACTTGCAAACCTCCTGAGCGCGATCTAAAATGCGAATAACTCGCAATTGCATCCTACCAGGGGGTCTCATGGTCATTTCTCGTCGTTCCGTCATCCTGGGAGCAGCGCTTGCCATGGGCCCAGCGCTGATGGCGCCCTCCGCTCATGCGCAGGCCTCTGGGGAGGTCAACCTCTACACCACACGGGAACCCGGGCTCATTCAGCCATTGCTGACAGTCTTCACCACTCGAACGGGGATCAAGGTGAATTCTGTATTCATCAACGCGGGCCTTGCCGAACGCGTCGCCGCAGAGGGAGCCAGATCACCGGCAGACGTCTTGATGACAGTTGATGTCGGAACGCTCGTCGACCTCGATCGGAAGGGACTGACGCAGCGGATCGCATCATCCGTCGTAGAAGCCGCAACGCCTGCATCGTTGCGAGACGTGGAGGATAACTGGGTGCCCCTGTCGCTTCGGGCCAGGGTCATCCTCGTTTCGCGGGACCGTGTCCCGGAGGTTGCGATGACCTACGAGCAGCTCGCCGATCCGAAGTGGAAGGGTAGGGTCTGCCTCCGAAGCGGCAACCATCCCTACAATACTGCCCTGTTTGCTGCAATGATTGCCAAGGATGGCCAAGCCGCAACCGAGTCCTATATGAAATCTCTCAAGAAGAACCTGGCCCGTAAGCCCGCTGGCGGCGACCGTGAAGTAGCACGCGACATCATGGCCGGGCTCTGTGACATCGGCATGTCAAACAGCTACTATGTCGGGCTGATGTTGTCTGGGGCTGGGGGCGCCGAGCAGAAGCGTTGGGGCGAAGCCGTAAGGGTCATCCTACCGACATTCCAGGATGGCGCCGGTACGCATGTGAACATCTCCGGCGCATCCGTCGCACGGCATTCCCCGAACGCCGCGAATGGGGTGAAGTTGATTGAGTTCTTGCTTTCGCCGGAGGCCCAGAAGGTCTATGCGGAAGCGAACTTTGAGTTTCCGGTGCTTCCCAACGTGCCGCTTCATCCGAGCATTGCCAATCTTGGCGCACTGAAACTGGACACGCTCCGCCTATCGGCGATCGCAGCCCATCGCGCGACCGCCAGCATGATGGTCGACCGGGTCGGTTTCGACCAGTAGCGCCGGATCGAGATGGAGCATCACGCACGGCACAGGCTGCTTTTTGCCCTAGCATTGTTGTCGTCGCTGGTGGTTCTCCTGCCTGTCGTCGGACTGGTTGGGCTTGCGGCGTTCGGAACGGGAGATTTGTGGCCCCACTTGGTCACATATGTCCTTCCCGATGCCCTGCGCCAAACGACACTGCTGTTGATTGGCACCGGTGCTGTAACCGCGGTGACAGGCGCCGGGCTTGCATGGCTAATGACGGGCTTCCATTTCCCCGGACGGCGCTGGTTGGAGTGGGCAGTGCTCCTTCCTCTGGCGATTCCCACCTACATCGTGGCTTATGCCTATCTGGATGTTCTGCACCCGATAGGGCCCGTGCAGACCGCGCTGCGAGCCATTCTCGGTATAAGTGATGTTCGCGGCCTGCAGTTGCCTGACGTGCGCTCCATGGCCGGCTGCATCCTGGTGATGTCTGCGTCGCTCTATCCCTATGTCTATGTCAGCACGCGGGCTGCCCTGCTCACGCAATCACTTGATGCGATCGAAGCTGCCCGAGGGTTGGGGGCGGCGGGTACCCCCTTGATGTATCGGGTCACGCTACCCCTGGCGTTCCCTGCTATCTGCGCCGGTCTTGGCCTGGTCCTGCTCGAGACGCTCGCGGATATCGGCGCTAGCGAGTTTCTTGGCGTCCGAACCTTGACCGTAGCGGTTTATGTCACCTGGACCACCCGTGGATCGGTGGAAGGTGCCGCGCAGATCGCGCTCGCAATGCTGGCCCTGACATTCACGCTTTTGGCCTGGGAGCGCGCCGCCACGCGCTGGCGAGACCGGGAGATCTCGGGCGATCGGTCTCCATTCCGGCTTCACTTGACGGGCCTTCGTGCGGCAATGGCCACGGGGGCCTGTACCGTCCCGCTTATGCTCGGCTTCGGACTTCCCACGCTGCACCTGTTGGTCAGTGCCGCCATCCGGGTCAGCGAGTTTGGACTGCCTGCGGCTATTGGGACGTGGATGTGGAACAGTGCGTCCCTCGCGATGCTGGCAACGCTGGTAACGCTAGCCTGTGGCATGACAGTGGCATTCTGCCACCGGTACTTGGCCAACATCTGGTCACTGGTAGTACTGCGTATTGCTGCGATTGGGTATGCGATACCCGGCACCGTTCTGGCCGTAGGCCTGCTCGGCCCCATGGCGCAGGTCGACAATGCGATTCTGGACCTACTGAACTGGATCGGAGCCGGATCCCGACACAGCTTGATCTCCGGTTCCATCCTCATCCTGATTGTCGCCTACGTCGTACGCTTCCTCGCCATTCCCCTGGGGATGCTGGAAACTGCCTACGGCAGGATGCCGGCGACCATCGACGATGCCGCGCGCGGGCTCGGGGCTGCCAATAACGCACTTGCATGGCGAATCCATCTACCGATCCTGGCACCCAGCCTCTCTGGCGCGGCGCTGCTCGTCCTCATTGAATGCATGAAAGAGCTTCCGGCCACACTGCTGCTACGCCCACTGAACGTAGAAACATTGGCTACCGCGATCTATTCGGAAGCATCGCGAGGCACTTACGAGGATGGGGCAGTCGCCGCCCTCTCGATCGTGCTGCTAGGGGTCGTTCCCGTTATCGTCCTGGTTCGGCGGAGCCGCCCTGTGTCGGCTCCACCGATCGCGCAGGCTGGAAGACAATTGTTGTCGCAGGCCTGAATCCGCGCCTGTTGCGGAGCTACATCCCGAGAGCGCGCCGGTAGACATCCAGCAGTGTTTCCTGCTCCTCGATCTCCGCCGGCTCCTGCTTGCGCAAACGGATCAGCTGGCGCATCACCTTCACGTCGAAGCCGGCCGATTTTGCTTCCGCAAAGATGTCCTTGATGTCACTGGAAAGAGCCTTCTTCTCCTCCTCCAGGCGTTCAATACGCTCGATCAGGCTGCGCAGGCGTTCGGCAGAAATGTTGCCCCACTGGGCGCTTTCCTCTTCTTGCGGCTCGCCGGAACTAGCCGGTGCGGGTCGGGCCATGGGGCAACTCCGTATCAGGTGGGGTATGCCCGCATCGGGCATCCAGGGGCGGCGGCTTAGCCGAGCGCCCCCGGGCGGTCAACGCATCGGGCGTCAGTGGTCGGGGTTAGCCTTTGCGAAAGCGGCAAGTTGTTGGGCGCTTGCCTCCTTCTGGTTCGTGGCTTGCCACTCCTTATAGTGCATGCCGTAGACCGCCTCGCGCGCATCCGGATCAGCAATCGCAATGCCTTTGTCGGCGGCGCCCTCACGGTACCAGCGGCTGAGGCAGTTTCGGCAGAAGCCGGCCAGGTTCATGAGATCGATGTTCTGCACATCGCTGCGGTCTCGCAGATGCTGCACGAGACGACGGAACGCTGCGGCCTCGAGCTCGATGCGGGTTTGATCGTTCATTTCCGGCATTGCCATCGCGGGTCTCCTTGCTGTGGTCAACATGGCGCTTTCGCGTGACGTTCGCCATACTCCCCTCATAGAAATGGGGGACAGGTCCCGGCATGGGCGAGTGGACGGACCAGCAGGCGCGCGAAGCGTTGAACCGGATTTTCCGTGCGTCGATTGCCGCGGCCGATCCGCGGCATATGTTGGCGGCTCACTTGCCGCCCCGCCCGGCAGGCCGTTGCGTTGTTGTGGGCGCAGGAAAGTCAGCCGCAGTGATGGCCGCCGCCCTGGAGGATGCCTGGCCGGATGTCGAGCTCTCTGGCGTGGTCGTGACGCGATACGGGCATTCGGTTCCGACCCGCCGCCTGCGTGTGGTCGAGGCAAGCCACCCTGTACCGGATGCCAACAGCGAAATCGGCGCGCAGAGCGTGCTTCAGGCGGTGCAGGGCCTAGGCCCTGGCGACCTGGTTATCGCTTTGATTTCGGGTGGCGGCTCCGCGCTGATGGCATTGCCTGTCGAGGGCCTTACGCTGGCCGACAAACAGGCTGTGAATCGCGCCCTGCTCGCCAGCGGTGCGACGATTTCGGAGATGAATGCCGTGCGCAAGCATTTGTCTCGCATCAAGGGCGGCCGGCTCGCGGCTGCAGCCGCCCCGGCGAGGGTGGTGACGCTCGCGATTTCCGACGTTCCAGGCGACGACCCCGCCGTGATTGCATCCGGGCCCACGGTTCCAGACCCCACGACATTCTCTGACGCGCGGTCCATCATTGCCCGCTACGGTGTCGCGCTACCGACGGCGGTCGCAGCGCGGTTGACCGAGGACGCGGATGAAACGCCAAAACCTGGGCAACTGCCGCACACTGAGTTCCGGATGATCGCCACGCCTTCGATGGCACTTCGGGCAGCCAGCGAAGAAGCCTCACGGCTGGGGCTTTTACCATTGATCCTTGGGGACGCACTGGAAGGCGAGAGCCGTGAGGTCGGCACCATGATGGCCGGAATTGCTAAGTCTGTAGCGACGCATGGGCTGCCAATTGAGCGGCCCGCTGTTCTTCTCTCCGGCGGTGAGACGACCGTCTCAATCGGGCCTGAAGGAGCGGGCCGTGGCGGGCGAAACACCGAGTTCCTTCTGGCGCTTGCCGTTGCTTTGGGCGGCAGAAACGGGATTTGGGCGGTTGCCGGCGATACCGATGGCATTGATGGGACAGAAGATGCCGCAGGTGCATTCGTGGCGCCAGATACACTCGCCAGAGCCCGCGCCGCAGGCCTGGATCCGCATGGGGTTCTCGATTCCCATGACAGCTACGGGCTGTTCGATGCGATCGGTGACCTTATTCGAACGGGCCCGACATTAACTAATGTCAATGACATACGCGCGATCTTGATCGCTTGACCGCAAGGGGCACTGCATGCCGAGCCGTGTGAAGATTCGCCGCAGGCGGCGCACCAAGATCATTGCCACATTGGGACCGGCCAGTTCCACACCCGAAGTGCTGGCGCGCCTCTTTCAAGCTGGGGCGGATGTGTTTCGGCTGAACTTCAGCCATGGCACCCAGGACGACCACGCCTTGCGCATTGCCATGATCCGAGACTTAGAAGCCCGCTTCGACAGACCAATCGGCATTCTTGCGGATGTGCAAGGGCCAAAGTTGCGCGTTGGCCAGTTTGCCGGCGGGCGCGTACAGCTGCAAACCGGGCAGACGTTCCGTTTGGACCTTAATCCGACACCAGGTGACGTAAGGCGCGTTCAGCTCCCGCATCCCGAGATCATCTCCGCTGCCACGATTGGCACGACGCTGCTCCTGGACGACGGGAAGCTCCGCCTGCGCGTCTTAAGGCAAAGGCCGGATCACCTGGAGACAGAAGTTGCGGTTGGGGGGCTGTTGTCGGACCGCAAGGGCGTGAACGTTCCTGATATCATGCTACCAATCCCGGCTTTGACCACGAAGGATCGGAGCGACCTAGCATTTGCGCTTGAGCACGGCGTCGATTTTATCGGCCTTTCGTTCGTACAGCGGCCGGAAGACGTGGAGGAAGCACGAGCCATCGCGGCAGGGCGGGCTTGGATCATGACGAAGATCGAGAAGCCACAAGCACTGGAGAACCTGGAAGACATCATCAGGCTGTCGGATGCCGTGATGGTCGCGCGCGGAGACCTAGGGGTAGAACTGCCGCCTGAGGAAGTCCCTCTGGCCCAAAAGCGGATCGTCCGTATCGCGCGGCAACTGGGACGGCCAGTGGTTGTGGCGACACAGATGCTGGAGAGCATGATAAGCTCGCCGGCACCCACCCGCGCCGAGGCATCCGATGTCGCAACCGCCGTGTTCGACGGAGCAGACGCCGTCATGCTGTCAGCCGAGACGGCTGCGGGCCAGTTTCCCTTCGAAGCCGTCAACATCATGGACCGCATTGTCGCACGGGTAGAGGAAGACTCGGGTTGGCGCGCCATCATTGAGGCGTCACGACCTGCGCCGGAGCATTCAGCAGCAGATGCCATCGCCGCCGCGGCCCGCCAGGTGGCCCACACCATAGACGCTGCAGTCATCTGTGCCTTCACAGCCAGCGGCAGCACAGCACTCAGGGCCGCACGTGAACGTCCTGAAGCGCCGATCCTTGGAATGACAACTTCGGTACAGACAGCCCGGCGCACATCAGTGGTATGGGGCGTGCACGCCGTCATGGCCGCCGAGGTGCATTCAATGACGGAGACAGTCGCAAAAGCCTCCGAGACCGCGGCAGCGGAGGGTTTTGCGGCAAGCGGTGACCAGATTGTTGTGATAGCAGGCGTCCCGTTCGGCCAATCTGGCACCACCAACGCGCTTAGGGTCGCTCAGGTTCGATAGCCGCCAAGACGGCATAACGAGTGGCGCCCTAGCCCGCACCAGGCATGCGCGGAACTTCTCCGATCTGACATCCGCCGATCCGGAGGCGCGCGTCACCCAAAATGGTTTAATTCTCCTTTTTTAGCCGACTCAGTTGCCCTAGAGGCGAATTTCATATTGACGAATGCTCGCATAGGTTGTATTTCTGGCGCCGACGCGATCTTGGAGATTGCCTGTGCGTATTCTTTTGGTTGAAGATGACCTCATGGTTGCCCGCGCCGTAACCATGATGCTGAAATCCATTAACGCCGTCGTCGACGAGACAGATACCGGGGAAGAGGCGATCGAACTTGCCCGGCACTACGACTACGATATAGTCGTATTAGACCTGATGCTTCCGGACATGGAGGGGTATGAGGTTGTGCGCAGGTTGCGTATGGCCCGCATTGAGGTCCCTGTCCTTATCCTTTCCGGTCTCTCTCGGCCACAAGCAAAGGTCAAGGGGCTGAGCCTCGGTGCAGACGACTTCATCACCAAGCCCTTCGATAAGGCAGAATTGCTTGCGCGAATTCAGGCGATTGTTCGGCGCAGCAAGGGCTTCAGCCACCCTTCTATCGATGTAGGGCCGGTGCGACTTCTGCTCGACAGTCGGGAGGTCTCCATTGCGGACCAGCAAGTGCACTTGACCGGCAAGGAGTACGCGATCCTCGAGCTCTTGATGCTTCGGAAAGGTATCGTCCTTACCAAGGAGATGTTTCTGAATCACCTTTACGGGGGAATGGACGAGCCGGAAGCCAAGATCATCGATGTCTTCATCTGCAAGCTTCGGAAGAAGCTCGCCGCCTTCGGTGCAGGTGACCTGATTGTGACCGTCTGGGGGCGCGGCTACATGATGAGGGATCCACTTAAGATCGGGATGGATGGACGAGCAATGCCTCACATGGCCGAAATGGGTCTTGGCAGCGATGAGAGCACGGAAGCCGTCGCATAATTGCGGCACGCGATGGCGAGGCGAGCAACCGCTCCCCTCGCGCCCCAACCGTGAAGGTCAATTTCGGAGTAGATCCCCGACCTGTGCGCCTTCCGGCTAGATGATGCATTGCTGAGCTACAAAGCGCCAGAGGCTCTGGTCGGTCTCGGCGGCACACCGTATCGAGAATCGACGGTTGAACCAAAAGCCGTCATCATTGTAGGTGAGTAGAGCTACTAAGCCTCTTGACGTGCTCCCCTGAGAGGCTGTCTCGAAACGGCTTCGGCATGATGGGATGAAGGCTGGGCAGTCGGGGCAAATCGTGATTCGTCGAGTTTGCGAAGACCTGACGAGACAGCGATGTGGACCCCGACCACCCGGCGCCAGCATAACCGTGCTGGACTACGCTATGGAAGCGACCTGACCGATGCCGAATGGGCCATCCTCGGCCCGTTGCTTCCGCCTGAAGCCGAGTGCGGCCGCAAGCGCGCCTATCCGATGCGCGAAGTGGTGAACGCCATCTGCTACGTGCTGCGTGGCGGCATCGCATGGCGGCTGATGCCCGACAGCTTTCCGCCCTGGCGCACGGTGTATCGCTGGTTCGCCCGGCTGCGCGACGGCGGCACCTGGGAAAGCATCAACCATCACTTGGTCATGCGGGACCGGGAGCGGGTCGGTCGTGAAGCCAGTCCGACAGCGGCGGTGATGGACAGCCAAAGCGTCAAGACAACCGAGAGCGGCGGCGTACGAGGGTACGATGGCGGCAAGAAGATCAAGGGGCGCAAGCGCCATGCGCTGGTGGACACCGACGGCCGGGCGCTCAAGCTGCAGGCTCACGCAGCCGACAGCCAGGATCGCG
>CAMDAM010000144.1 GCA_945888575.1 Asaia bogorensis
GCCGCCGCCGCCACCCTCGCCGCCGGGCTGTTCGCCGCCCTGCCGGCCGCGGCCCAGACCGCCCCCTCCTCGCCTTCCATCGCCGAGATGCAGGCGCGCCGCGCCAAGCCGACCGACCTCGCCGCCGCCCTGAAGCAGCGCGATGCCATCGTGGCCAAGCAGGCCGCGACCATCAGCCGCCTCAACCAGGCAAAGGCCCAGCTGCAGCAGCGCCTGGCCAACAACCAGGCCCGTCTCGCCCAGGCACGCAAGACGCGCTGAGCGCCTTCAAACCTTTCCCTTCTCAAAACGACAGGACACCTCCCATGCACGCCACCTTCCGCCTCGCCGCCGCCGCCACCCTCGCCGCCGGGCTGTTCGCCGCCCTGCCGGCCGCGGCGCAGACCGCCCCCTCCTCGCCTTCCATCGCCGAGATGCAGGCCCGCCGCGCCAAGCCGACCGACCTCGCCGCCGCCCTGAAGCAGCGCGATGCCATCGTGGCCAAGCAGGCCGCGACCATCAGCCGCCTCAACCAAGCAAAGGCCCAGCTGCAGCAGCGCCTGGCCACCAACCAGGCCCGCCTCGCCCAGGCACGCAAGACGCGCTGAGCGCCCTGCCCGCCTTCGCCATTTCTTCCATGCTGGCGATCCCGGACCGCGCGCCGCGCGGGACGGGGTCGCAGGGCCTCCCTACAGGTATCGAATGCCCCGCCTTTTTCTACTTCCCGCCCTCGCCGCCTGCCTGCTGCTGTCCGCGTGCGGCAACTACCGCGATTTGCCGAGCCATGGCGGGGGCAAGCGCCTGGCGCTGGAGCAGGTGGCCGTTTCATCGGCGATCCGCGCGGCCCTTGGCCAGATGCCGTTCGAGGTGCTGCGCGGCCGCACCGTGAACCTGGAAGTGGCGATCATCCAGGACGAGGGCAGCGGCTTCATGAGCGGCGGCCGTCCGACCATGACGGGCGGGCTTTCGGCAACCGTCAACTCCGCGGTGCGCAACGCGGCCGGGCTGCTGAACGGCGGCGCCACTGTCGGCGCGCTGCCGGGCGGGCCGAACTACCAGATGAACACCTATCTTTCCGTCTCCGACCGGCCGTTCCTGGCCGCACTGCTGGCCAGCGCATTGAACCGCAACAACGTCTCGGTCCGGCCGGATGGCATGGGCGCGGGCGGGCCGGCGGCGACACATACGCTGGAAGTGATCGTGGATGTGCTGGGCATCGTGAGGGAGCGCCAGGACTGGCTGCTGGCCAACCGCGAGCGAACGCGCACGATCGTTTCGATGGAATTCGTGGTGTCTCCGATCGAGCCCGGGCAGGAACGCGTGGTGCGCCGGGTCAGCTACGAGGCGAGCTACGACGAGAATTATATCCTGTGGAGCGGGCCGGTGGAAGAGGGCTTCACGCTGAAGCGCCTGCCGGTGCTGGCGCCGCTGGAGGACGCGGAGATGCCGCAATCCTCCCCAATGCCCTCCATGGCCGCGCCGGTACCGGCGATGGTTCCGGGTTCCACCGCACGGCTGCCCGGGGTGCCCCGGGCACCCTGACCACCAAAGGGACCCAACGAAACGGGGGCGCCGGCATCATCGCCGGCGCCCCCTTTCTCATGCCGACAAGACGGCCAGGTCAGTCGCGCGGCTTGTCCGGCCAGAAGCGGGCGCCGCGGCGGGAGAGGCCACCGGAAACGCCGACGGGGTGGCCGTCCGCGCGCCAGCAGGCCGCACCCGTCATGGTGCCGTCGTCGTTGAAGGCAATGCCGTTCATGCCGCCGGCGACGTGGGGCAGCACCTCCACCCGGTGGCCGCGGGCGCGCATCTGGCCGTAGATGGATTCCGGATAGGTGTTCTCCATCTCCAGCGTCGGCCCTTCGCTCCACTGGCGCGGGGCTTCCACGGCTTCCTGCAGCGACATGCCGTGGTCGATGATGTTCATCATCGCCTGCCACACGCTGGGGAAGATGCGCTTGCCGCCGGGCAGGCCGAGAGCGAACTTCAGCTTGCCTTCCAGCAGCGCCATGGAGGGGGCCATCGAGGTGGTGACGCGCTTGCCCGGGGCGATGGACAGCGCGCTGCCCGGCCGCGGGTCGAAGGTGTGCATGTAGTTGTTGGGGATGATGCCGGTGCCGGGGATGACGATGCGGGCGCCGAAGGTGTTGTTGATGGTGGACGTGATGGCACACACGTTGCCGTCGCGGTCGGCCGACGTCATGCTCGTGGTGTTGTTGCCCTCGCCCTGCTTGATGCCGGACGACCAGGCCTGGGTGCGCTGCATGTTGATCAGCGCGCGGCGCTGAGCGGCGTAGTCCTTGCTGGTGAGCAGGGCGACGGGGACCTGGACGAAATCGGGGTCGCCAGAGGCCTCGGCGCGGTCGGCGAAGGCGATCTTGAGGGCTTCCGCCATCAGGTGGACGAGGTCGGGCGAGCCGAAGCCCATGCCGCGCACGTCGTAGGCTTCCATGATGTTCAGCATCTGGGTGATGTGAACGCCGGAGGCGGCCGGCGGGGGCGGCATGATGAGCTCCCAGCCGCGATAGGTGGTGCGGATGGGCTCGCGCTCCCGGGTGCGGTAGGCGGTGAGATCCTCCCGCGAGAGGGCGCCGCCCATCTTCTGGACGTAGGCGGCGACCGCATCGCCGATGGGGCCGCCGTGCAGGGCGGCCACACCTTCCTTGGCGATGAAGCGCAGGGTTTCGGCATAGTCGCCCTGCACCAGAAGCTCGCCGGCTTTCAGCGGGCTGCCGCCGGGCAGGAGCATGGCGGCGATCTCCTTCTGCAGGGCGAGATCGGGGGCGGCGCCGGTGATGCATTCATGCAGGTACGGCGTGGCGCGGAAGCCGCGGCTGGCGTGCTTGATGGCGGGTTGCAGCACCTCATCGAGCGACATCGTGCCCCAGCGCTTCAGGGCCTCCGTCCAGCCCAGGAGGGAGCCGGGGGCGCAGATGGAGTTGACGCCCACCACGTTGGCGCGGTCGGTGGTTTCGTAGTTTTCCAGCGCGCCGCCGGGGACGGGGTTGAACATGTCGGCGCGGCCGGCGAGGGGCACGGCGCTCATCGCATCGAGGATGCGGTTGGTGCCGTCGGCGGTGCGGATGTGCATGGTGGCGCCGCCGACGATGCCGACCATCATCGGCTCCACCACGGTCAGCGCGAACAGGGTGGCCACGGCGGCGTCGATGGCGTTGCCACCGGCGGCGATCATCTCCGCCCCGGCCGCGGAGGCCAGCGGGTGGTTGCTGACCACCATGCCGCGGCTGCCGACGCCCGGCTGCTTTTCGCAATGGAACACGGTGGTCGCGCGCTCGCGCCAGCTTTGGGCCATGGGGTGCCTCCCTGAATTCGATGGGCGGAGCGTGCCATGGGCCGGCGGGGGGCGCCAGCGGCGGCGGGCGCGGGTGGGAGTTGCGGCATCGTGGCCCCTGCCCCACAGATATGGCATGGACCCCTTTGCCACTGCCCATGGTCGCGAGCTGGAACCCTGGATCACCGCCGATCCGGCGCGGCGTGGGCCGGCGCGCGGGCAGGCGGCGGTGGCGGCGGCGAACCCGCTGGCGGCGCGGGCCGGGCTGTTGATGCTGAAGGCCGGTGGATCGGCGGTGGATGCGGCGGTGGCGGTGCAGATGGCGCTGACGGTGGTGGAGCCGAATGCGTCGGGTATCGGCGGCGGGGCTGTCATTCTCGTTCATGATGGCGATCAGGTGCTTTGCCTGGATGGGCTGGCGCGGGCGCCGGGGCGGGTGACGGCGCGGCTGATGACGGATTTCGATGGGCGGTCGGTGCCGTCGGAACGGGCGATGTATGGTGGGCGGACGGTGGGCGTGCCTGGCGCGGTGATGGCGCTGGAGCATGCACATCGGCGATTCGGGCGGTTGCGCTGGGCGGAGCTGTTTGCGCCGGCGATCGAGCTGGCGGAGGAAGGGGCGCCGCTGTCGCCCTATCTGATGCGGGCGTTGGCTGAGAATCCCGCGGTGCGGGACACGCGATTCGGGCGGGCGCAGTATTGCGCGGGCGGGCTGGCGCTGCCGCCGGGCACGGTGCGGCGCAATCCGGCGCTGGCGGCGAGCCTGCGGGCGATCGCCGAGGGGGGCGCGGCGGCGCTTCATGAGGGGAAGTTGGCCGAGGCGATCGTGGCGGCGGTGGCGGACGATCCGTTCGGGGGCACGATCACCATGGCGGATATGGGTGGCTACCTGCCGGTGGAGCGGGCGCCGCTGCGATTCGGGGTCGGCGGGTTGGACGTGCTGGGCGGGCCGTTGCCGGCTTATGGCGCGCTGTCGGCGGCGCAGATCATTGGGTTCGTGCGGCATCATGGGTTGGAGTCGCTGGGGGCAATGCCTTCGGGGGATGCGGTGCATCTGCTGGTGGAGGCTGGGCGGCTTTCGGTGATGGACCGGTGGCCGTTCGCGGATCCGGATTTCTCGCCGGCCGATGTCTCGTTGCTGCTGGAGCCGGACTACGTCGCGGCGCGGGCGGCGTTGATCGATCCGGCGCGGCGGGCGGACCGGTATCCCGTGGGGCGCGGGCGGGAGCTTGGTGCCAGCATGACCAGCCATCTCTGTGCCGCCGACGGGCGCGGCCAGGTGGTTTCGATGACCACCACGATCAACCAGAACTTCGGCAGCCGGATCGAGGTGGGTGGGTTCTGGCTGAACAATGTGATGACCAACTTCGCCAACGAGCCGGTGCTGCGCGGGCGCAGCGGGCGGGAGTGGCATGACCCGAACGCCATGGCGCCGCAAAAGCGGGCGCGCACCACCATCGCGCCGGTGATCGTGCTGGGGCCGGAGGGGCGGCCGCTGGCGGCGCTGGGGGCGGGCGGGGGCTACCGGATCATCGGCTACGTGGCGAACGCGCTGTTGCGCCTGGCGGGCGGGATGCGCGATGCGCAGGCGATCCTGGATGCGCCGCATGCGATGAACTGGAACGGGATCACCGAGATCGAGCCGGAATTGGAGGCGTTTGCGAAGCCCCTGGCGGCGCGGGGGCACTGGCCGCACGTGCGGCGGCTGGATGGCGGGACGCAGTGCCTGGTGATCGAGAACGGCGTGGTGAACGCGGCGGGGGACAAACGGCGCGATGGGTGGGGGATGGCGCTGGCGTAGTGCCGGCTTCGGGCATGAGTCATCGCCGCGGGACGCGGGGTTTTTGCGACGGATTCGAGGTGATTTCGGGCGTGGGGCGGCCATGGTGGCGCGCGGGCGGCCTGCGTGGGGCGGAGTACGGGCGCGCGGTGGCCGGACAGGGCCATACCCTCGGCGCGGTCGCAACGCATCAGCCAGCCGAGCCGGGCGCGCAGGCGGAATAGCCGACGCAGGACGTACGGGTCCCAGTCCTGGTCTTCGCTGGTGTCGGTGGTGATGGAGAGGAACCAGTCCTTGTGCGGGCGGCGCAGGTGGCGCGCGGTGGTTGCCGCCGAGAGGGCGGCAAACAAGGCCAGCAGAAGTAGCTTCAACGCGGCCGGAATCCGGGCGTGCAGAATCGCCCGCGCCCAGGGGCGCGGTGCGTCGGCGTCGGTCGGTGCGGCGGGTTGATGGGTCATCACCGGGAATATGAGCACAGGATAGACCGTTGTGCCAGATTTTTTTCTTAGTTTGTGTGAAATTATGTGCTTGACAGGAAAATGGGGGTCCATTGGCTTCGCGGGCTGGAAGAAGGAAGAGTCTTCTTTTTTCTGAAGAAAAAAGAAGCAAAAAAGACTTCATGGACTGGCGCCCGTGCAAATGATCCAGCACGCGTGCCAGTGGAGAAAAGTTTTTTGGTTCTTTTTTTTCAAAAAAGAACGCGCTTTCTTATTGTATCTCCCGCGCCACAGGAAACGATCCGAAGCATCCTTCCCGCCCGACACTGAAGGCGGCCGCGCGCTGGGCGCGAGGGATCGCCTCGGCCAGTGCTTCGCCGCGTGCGACGCCGGCCGCCAGGACGCCGCAGAAAACGTCTCCGGCGCCAGTGGTATCCACGACGTGCGTGCGTTCGGCGGGGAAGGAGCGGAGCTCCGCATCGGCAAGCAGACAGCCTTCGGCGCCCAGCGTGACGATGGCGGCACCGCGCGGGGCGAGCGCGCGGATCGCTTCGCGCGGTGTGTCGCGGCCGGTCAGGGTACAGGCCTCGAAGCGGTTGGCGACGACGAGGTCGCAGAGCGGCAGCAGGTCGGCGTAGCGCCAGCGCAGGGGCGCGGTGTTCAGCATCACGCGGGCACCGCGGCCACGGGCGGCACGGGCGGCGCCGATGGTGATGTCCAGGCGGAGGTTGCCTTGCATGAGCAGCAGGTCGCCGGGTTCCATGTCGCGCACGAAACGCTGCGCGTCGTCGTGGCGCAGGGAGTCGCAGCAGGCACCCGTGCTGATGATGCAGTTCTCGCCATCGGGCGCGACCATGAGGCTGGAAAGGTCGGTCGGCGCGCCGGTGTTCACCCAGATGGCATGCAGGAACTCCGCGGACAATGTGGTGCGGATCAGCGCGGTTTCGGGTTCCGTGCCCAGCGCGGCCATGAAGCGCACCTCGGCTCCGGCGCGGGCGGCCATGATGGCCTGGTTGAGGCCCTTGCCGCCGGGGGAGCGGAGGATGCCGGTGGCCATCAGGGTTTCGCCCGGAGCGGGCAGGCGGGGCACGCGCAGGGTGGTGTCGAGCGAGGCGTTGCCCAATACGAAGATGCGGCTCATCGGGCTTTCGCGACGGCCTGCATGAAGGTGGCGACGCGGTCGGGGTCGACCTCGTTCCACCAGACGCCATCTTGCTTCAGGTAGCTGGCGACGATGACGGCGTCGGCGATGGAGAGGATATCACCCACGTTGTCGGGGTTCACGCCGCTGCCGACGGCGACGGGGAGGGAGGTGCCGGCGGCGATGGTGCGGAGTTCCTCCGTGGTGGCGGAATCGCCGGTGCGCTGGCCGGTGGCGATGGCGACGTCGGCGTCGAAGAATTCCACGTCGCGGGCGAGTTCGGCGATGGAGCGATCGGCGGTGATGGCGTGGGCGCCGTGTTTGACGTGGACGTCGGCGAAGATCTTGACGTCGCGGGCGTGGAGCCAGGCGCGGTAGCGGGCGGCTTCGGCGGCGCGGCCTTCCATGAAGCCCTCGTTGGCGACGTAGGCGTTGGCCCATTGGTTGACGCGGATGAAGGCGGCGCCTGCGGCTTTTGCCACCGCAAGGGCCTGGACGGCGCCGTTGGCGAGCACGTTCACCCCCACCGGCAGGCTTGTGGCGGTGCGCACGGCCTGGGTGATGACGGCCATGCAGGCGGCGGTTTCCGGACCGAGGTCGGCGGGTTTGGAGAAGGGGATGTCGCCGTGGTTTTCCACGATCAGGCCATCGAGGCCGCCGGCGCGGTAGCGTTCGGCTTCCGAGAGGGCGTGGGCGAGCAGCGCGTCCATGCTGGCGCCGTCGTAGTTCGGCGAGCCCGGCAGGGCGTGCAGGTGGATGACGCCGATGACGGCCTTGCGGCGGGCGAAGATGGCCTGGATGGCGTTCGGCTTGGCGCGATAGACGGCCATGGGGCACCCCTTACTGTCGCGGGCAGGCTAGCGGCGTTACCGTTGGCAGACCACCTGGAGGGCGAATCGATGGCGCGCAAGCGGATCCTGCTGGCCGGCGAAAGCTGGATGACGGCGACCACGCATATCAAGGGCTACGATCTGTTTCCGGCGGCGGGATATGCCACGGGGTGCGGGCCGTTCCTGAAGGCGATGGCGGGGGAACCGTTCGACATCGTGCACATGCCGAGCCATGTGGCGGCAACGGATTTTCCGGCGACGCTGGAGGGGTTGCAGGAATTCGACGCGGTGATGCTGAGCGATATCGGCAGCAACACGCTGCTGCTGCATCCCGATGTGGCGATCCATTCGCGCACTTTTCCCAACCGGCTGAAGCTGCTGAAGCAGTATGTGGCGGCGGGTGGGGGGCTGGCGATGATCGGCGGCTATTACAGCTTCCAGGGCTGGGCCGGCGGGGCGCGCTATCGCGGCACGGCGGTGGAGGCGGTGCTGCCGGTGAGCATCCATCCGTGGGATGACCGGATCGAGGTGCCGGAGGGCTTTCGCGCCACGGTGAGTGCGCCGTCGCACCCGTTGCTGGCCGGCGTGGTGGCAGAATGGCCGGTGATGCTGGGGTTGAACGAGGTGGTGGCCAAGCCGGAGGCGACCGTGCTGGCGCATGCGCCGGACGAGGACGGGGCGCACCCGCTGCTGGTGGTGGGGCACCACGGTGAAGGGCGGACGCTGGCCTGGACCACGGATATGGGGCCGCATTGGCTGCCGCAGGAGGCGATCGACTGGGCCGGCTTTGTGCCGCTGTGGCGCAACCTGCTGGGGTGGCTTTGCACCCGGGGCTGATTTGGAAACGGCACTCTATGCGCCGGTCAAGGCGTTCCTGGAGGCGCGCGGCTTCGCGGTGAAGGGCGAGGTGCGCGGCTGCGATGTCGTGGCCGTGCAGGGTGATGCGAAGCTGCTGGTGATCGCGGAGCTGAAGCTCGGGCTTTCCATGGAGCTGCTGCTGCAGGCGACGGACCGTATGGCGATGGCGGACGAGGTGTGGCTGGCGGTGCCGGCGACGCGGAAGGGCCGCGACCAGGACCGGCGGGCGCATCGGCTGTGCCGGCTGATGGGGGTGGGGCTGCTGGCGGTGACGCTCTCCACCGGGCGGGTGGCGGTGCTGGCGGATCCCGGGCCGTATCGGCTGGGGCTGGCGGCGCGCAAGCGATCGCGCCTGATGGCGGAGTTCGCCAAGCGCCAGGGCGACCCTACGCCAGGCGGCGGGCGGGGCCGGGCGATCATGACCGCGTATCGCCAGGCGGCGCTGGCGCTGGCCGAGGCGTTGCAGGCGGGGCCGGCGCGGCCGCGCGACTTGAAGGCGGTGGCGCCGGATGCGGCGAAAATCCTCTATCGCAACGTGTATGGCTGGTTCGCCCGGCCGGCGACGGGGGTTTACGCCCTGGCGCCGGAAGGCGAGGCGGCGTTGGCGGCATGGCTGGCCGAAGCGGCACTTCCGGGCTAGCTTCCGGCGCGCCGCGGGACGGGAGAGGAATGGAGCGATGGCCTTCAAGGTGCTGACAGGCGAATTCGCCCACGAGACCAACACCTTCAGCAAGGTGCCCACCACCATCGACAACTTCCGCCGTGGCAACTGGATCACGGGCAACGAGATTGCCGGCGCGCGGCGCGGCACCCACACTGCCATGGGCGGCAGCTTCGACATGGCGGACAAATTCGGCTGGGTGCTGGCCCACCCGATCTGCGCCAGCGCCAACCCCTCTGGCTACGTGGACGATGGGTTGTTCAACCAGGTGTGCGACATGTTCCTGGCGGCGGCCGAGGGCGTGGATGGCGTGCTGCTGCACCTGCACGGCGCGATGGTGGCGCAAAGCCATGAGGATGCGGAGGGCGAGCTGCTGCGGCGGCTGCGGGCGAAGCTGGGGCCGGATGTTCCGATCGTGGTGACGCTCGATTTGCACGGCAACATCACCGAGGCGATGGCGGGCAATGCGAACGCGCTGATCGCCGTGCGCACCTATCCGCACATCGACCACTACGAGATGGCGATCCGGGGTGGCGAGCTGCTGCAGCGGGCGATGCTGGGCGAGATCAAGCCGGTGACGGTGATCGCCAAGCGGCCGATGCTGCGCGGGCTGGATGGCGGGCGCACCCAGGAAGGCCCGATGCGCGAGCTGATCGACCGTGGCGAGGCGGTGGAGAAGGCGGGCGGCGCGCTGGTGGTGAGCGTGTGCAGCGGCTTCACCGCCGCCGACATTCGCGACATCGGTCCTTCGGTGACCGTGACCACGGATGCGAATGCAGAAGCCGGGCGGAAGATCGCCGAGAGCTTCATGGACTATGCCTGGGAAACTCGCGCCTATGTGGGCATCACCGACTGGGCGATCGCCGATGCGGTGGCGCATGCGAAGAAGGGCGAAGGTGCGCATAAGGCGCCGCTGGTGATGTCGGACGTGACCGACAATCCCGGCAGCGGGCATTACGGCGACACGACGGACGTGCTGCGCGCGATGATCGCGGCCGACCTGCAGGATGCCTGTTTCTATGCGATCTACGACCCCGAGGCGGCAAAGCAGTGTGCGGCGATCGGCATCGGCAAGACCGGCACCATCACGCTGGGCGGCAAGCACGATGCGCGCTTTGGCGGCGGGCCCCTGACGCTGACTGGCGAAGTCGCGACGCTGAGTTCCGGGAAGTTCCGCGCCTTCGGGCCGATGGGCGGCGGGGTGTGGCGGGACAAGGGGCTGGGCGCGCTGTTCCGCGCGGGTGGTGTCGACATCTGCATCATCAGCAACAACGGGCAGCTGACCGACCTGGCGCAGCTCACCTCGCTCGGGGTCGATCCGACGACGAAGGATACGATTGCGGTGAAGTCCAAGCACCACTTCCGCGCCTGCACCACGCCGATCGCGCGCGAGATCATCACCATCGACGGCGGCGGGCTTGGTTCCGCCATCCTGTCGAACCCCGCAGGTTACAAGAACGTCCGGCGCCCGATCTGGCCGCTCGACCCGATCTAGGAGCATTGTATTTTGGCCGTTCGCGCACCCCGAGCCACCTCGAAAAGCAAGAAGACGACGGAGCCAGACGCCGTGGTGGAGGCTGCTCCTGCCGTGACCGTGGAACATGCCGTGCCCGGGCTGGAGGCGCCGGCCGAGATCGTGGTGGATACCTTCGGCATCCCCCATGTGCGCGCCAACACGCGGCGCGACATCTTCTTCGTGCAGGGCTTCAACGCCGCGCGCGACCGGCTGTGGCAGCTGGATATCTGGCGCAAGCGCGGCCTGGGCCGGCTGGCCGCGGATTTCGGGCCGGGGTTCCTGGCGCAGGATCGTGCGGCGCGGCTGTTCCTGTATCGCGGCGACATGGATGCGGAATGGGCCAGCTACGGCACGCCCGAGGCGCGCGCGATGACGGAAGCCTTCGCGGCGGGGATCAACGCCTTCATCGAGCTGTCGGACCGCGACCATTCCATGCGCCCGCCGGAGTTCTCCGCCATGGGCACGCGGCCGGAGAAGTGGAACGCGGAAGACGTGGTGCGCATCCGCAGCCATGCCCTGGTGCGCAACGTGCTGAGCGAAGTGGCGCGCGCCCGCGTGGCGGCCAGCGCCGGCATGGGCACGGACGAGGCGCGCATGATGCTGGAGCCGGAGTGGAAGCCGGTGGAGCCGGACGGGCTCGATCTCGCTTCCATCCCGGCCGACGTGCTGGATGTGTTCCGGCTTGGCACCGCATCGCTGGATATGCCGCCCGCGCGCCTTACCGCGACCATGGCCCAGGCCTGGAAGTGGACCAAGGTGAACGAGCAGGGCAACGTCTATCTCGACGGGTCCAACAACTGGGTGGTGGCGCCGAGCCGCACCGCGAGCGGCCGGCCGATCCTGGGCAGCGATCCGCATCGCGCCCACCAGCTGCC
>CAMDAM010000145.1 GCA_945888575.1 Asaia bogorensis
CTGTTCGCCGATGGCGGGGTGGGGGCGCATCGCTGCCTGATCGGGCATTGCTGCGGCAATGCGGACCCGGCCTATCATCGCCGTGTGGTGGATGGCGGCAGCTATATCGGCTTCGACCGCATCGGCATCCTGCGCCTGATGCCGGACGAGACGCGCGCCGACAACCTGGCCAAGCTGGTGAAGGATGGCTTCGCCAAGCAGGTGATGATGAGCCAGGACCGCCATTGCGGCTGGCTCGGCAAGTACCAGCGCCAGGTGAGTGCCCAGGAGCAGGCCGAGATGGACCGGCTGCGCCCGCTGGGGAAGTGGCCGCCGCCGTACAGCTACATGTTCACCGACTTCATCCCGATGCTGCATGCCCGCGGCGTGACGCAGGCGGACATCGCCCTGATGCTGGATGAGAACCCCCGCCGCTTCTTCGCCGCCGAGACGCTGCCCGGCTGATCGGGCCGGCGCGCCGTGCGTCATTCTTTCCCCGAAGGGGAAGGAAAGAATGATGCATGGCGCGACGGAGGCTCCGCGAATGACGCGCCATTCCCTTGTACGTACGTTGATGACATCGACAGCACCGCGGCGCCATTCCGCCGGCCAGGGGGCCGCCGAAAAGGCGCGGCGGTGAATCTAGGGGATCAACCACGGTGCCTGCGTCCCAGATAGCACGGATCGGAGAGTATGTCAATATAATAAACTAACAACAAGGTATCAATGACTTAGAGTCACCGAACCCGCGCGCCACGCGCCACGAACGACGCGCCGAATGGCGCGGGGCATGGCGCACACCATGGCGCGCATGGCGCGTTCGCACCCGCAGCATTTGTTGCCTTCGCAGGTGCAGCAAAGCCTGCCATCCTGCCCTGCATGACCTTCCCCGCCTGGTTGCCCTTCCTCCTGGGCCTGCTGACCGCCGTCGGCCCCCTTGCCACCGACATGTACCTGCCGGCCTTCGACGCGATCGAGGCCGATTTCGGCACCGCGCCGGGCTCCGCCCAGCTCACCCTCTCCGCCTGGTTCGCCGGGCTCTGCGTGGGGCAGATGACGCAGGGTACGCTCTCCGACCGGTTCGGCCGCCGGCGCCCGCTGATCGTCGGCACGCTGCTGTTCTCGCTCGCCTGCGCCGGGTGCGCCTTGGCCAGCAACATTCCCACGCTCTCCTTCTTCCGCATGCTCTCCGCCTTCGGGGGCGCCGCCGGCATGGTCATTCCGCGCGCCATCGTGCGCGACATGGCAGAGGGCCACGCCGCCGCGCGCGTGATGAGCAAGCTGATGCTGGTGATGGGCGCCGGGCCGATCCTGGCCCCCTCCCTCGGCGGGCTGCTGCTGGGCTTTGGCGGCTGGCGCGTGATCTTCTGGGTGTGCGGCGGCTATGGCCTGTTCTGCGCCCTGATCGCCTGGACCGTGCTGCCCGAAACCCTGCCGCGCTCGGCGCGGGTGAAGCTCGGCCCCTATGCCCTGCTCTCCCGCTACCGCCATATCCTGACGGAACGCGGCTTCATCACCCATGCGCTGATGGGCGGGTTCGCCATGTTCGGCATGTTCAGCTACCTCGCCGGTTCGCCGCAGGTGTTCGTGCAGCAATTCGGCCTGCCGCCCAGCTTCTATGGCGCGCTGTTTGGCGTGTGCGCCGCCGGCTTCATCGCCGCCACGCAGGTGAACCCCAGCCTGGTGCTGCGCTTCGGGGCGGAGCGGGTGAGCTGGCTTTCCACCAAGGTGTTCCTGGCCGCCACCTTCGCCATGCTGGCCATCGCGCTGACCGGCACGCCGGGCAGCCCAAGCTGGGGTGGCTGGCTGCCGCTGGCGGTGTGCGCGTTCTTCTCCATGTCCTCCCAAGGCTTCACCACCCCCAACGCCGTGGTGGGCGCCCTGCACCGCCACGCCGCCCATGCCGGCAGCGCCAGCGCGCTGATGGGCACGATGCAGTTCGGCCTGGGCGCCATCGCCGCCGCCCTGGTCGGCGCCTTCAGCGACGGCACCGCCCGGCCCATGGGTGCCTTGATGCTGCTGGGCGCCATCGGCAGCAACATCGCGGAATATTGCCGCCCGCGCCGAGAGTGATATGACGGCGCGGTGACACGAAAGGCCCGCCCATGTCCCTGATCGTCGGCATTCCCGCCTGCACCGTGGAGGTCCGCGGCCACCACCAGCACGCCACCCCGGCCCGCTACGGCGACGCCGTGATCGGCGGTTCCGGCGCCATGCCGATCCTGCTGCCCCCCGTCGGCGAGGGCCTGCTGCACATGCTGGACCGGATCGACGGCCTGCTGCTCTCCGGCTCCCCCAGCAACGTCGCACCCGCCTGCTACGGCGTGGAGCAGGACGAAACGCCCGAGTGGCACGACCCGCACCGCGATGCCACCACCCTGCCGCTGATCCGCACCGCCCTGGCCCGCGGCCTGCCCGTGCTCGCCATCTGCCGCGGCATCCAGGAGCTGAACGTCGCCCTCGGCGGCACGCTGCACCAGCGCGTGCACACCATGGCTGGCCGCATGGACCACCGCGCCGGCGAAGGCACGATGGACCAGCGCTACGCCGCCAAGCACGACATCGCCCTCACCGGCCAGATGGCCCGCATGCTCGGCCGCACCGCCACAAAGGTGAACTCCCTGCACGGCCAGGCGATCGACCGCCTCGCCCCGGGCCTGGTGGTGGAAGCCACCGCGCCCGATGGCACGATCGAGGCCGTGCGCGTGGCCACCGCGCCAGGCTGGGCCTTCGGCGTGCAATGGCACCCGGAATGGCGCTTCGCCGAGAATGCGGACAGCATGGCGCTGTTCCAGGCGTTCGGCGAGGCGTGCCGGGCACGGCTGCGCAAGGCAGCATAAGAAAAAAGAAGGAAAAAAGACTTCATTCGTTTGAGGCGGAAAGGCCACGCCTCAAGCGAATAAAAGTTTTTTGGTTCTTTTTTTCAAAAAAGAACTGCTTCCTTCCTTCCCGCCCCCACCCGGGTTGCACAGCGCTGCACCCTGCGTCTAGCCTTCCGCCAACGGCACCAAGCCGAAAAGACGGAGGAAACATCATGACGCAGCACGATACGGGCGGCCTGTCGCGCCGGTCCCTGCTCGCCGCCCCGGCCCTGCTGGGTGCCGCCGCCGCCATGGGGGCGAAATCCGCCCTCGCCCAGCGGCGTGATCCGCGCGAGCTGCGCTTCATCACCTCCGTGGGCCTCACGGTGCTGGACCCGATCTGGACCGCGTCGCTGGTCACGCTCAACCACGCCTATGCCGTGTACGACACGCTGTATGGCATCGCGCAGGACCTGAGCCCCAAGCCGCAGATGGTCGCCGGCCATACCGTCTCGGACGACGGCCGCACCTGGGATTTCAAGCTGCGCGACGGCCTGGTGTTCCACGATGGCGAGCCGGTGCGCGCCCGCGATGCGGTGGCTTCCATGAAGCGCTGGTGGCGGCGCGACAGCTTCGGCCAGCTGGTGGCCGAGGTGCAGGAATCGCTGGAGGCGGCAGACGACAAGACCATCCGCCTGAAGCTGAAGCGCCCCTTCCCGCATCTGCTGGTCGCCCTCTCCCGCGTCGGCGCGCTCACCTGCTTCGTGATGCCGGAGCGCCACGCCAACGTGGATGCCTACACCCAGATCAAGGAAGCGGTCGGCAGCGGCCCCTACAAGTTCATCGCCAGCGAGTTCAACGCCGGCAGCCGCGCCGCCTACGAGAAGTTCGACAAATACGTGCCTAGGCCGGAACCGGCCGAACGCACCGCCGGCGGCAAGGTGGCGCATTTCGACCGCATCACCTGGGCCACCCTGCCGGACCCGGCCACGGCGGCCAACGCCATGCAGGCCGGCGAGATGGATTGGTGGGAAGCGGTGCCCACCGACCTGCAGCCGATGATGGAAAAGGCCCGCGGCGTGGTGGTGCAGCCGAAAGACCCGTACAACTGGTACGGCATCGCCCGCTTCAACCTGATGCACCCGCCCTTCAACAACGTGAAGCTGCGCCGCGCCCTGCTGGCCGCCATCCACCAGGAAGACTACATGCGCGCCGCCTTCGGCGACGACCAGCGCACCTGGCGCACCTGTGCCGCCATGATGCCCTGCGGCGTGAAATACGTCTCCGAACTCGGCAAGGCGGACATGCCGGCGCTGAACATCGAGGCCGCCCGCAAGCTGGTGGCCGAAAGCGGCTACAACGGCGAGCGCGCCGTGGTGCTGGCGCCGATGGACTACGTGCAGCTCGGCGCCTTCGGCCAGGTGACGGCGGATCTGATGAAGCGCCTGGGCATGAATGTCGATTTCCAGCCGGTCGACTGGGGCACCCAGATCGCCCGCATCGCCAGCCGCGAGCCGGTGGAAAAGGGCGGCTGGAGCATGTTCCACACCTCCGGTTCCATGGTCTCCATGGTGAACCCGGCGCTGAACGGCTACATCCGCGGCCAGGGCCAGAAGGGCTGGACCGGCTGGTACGAGAAGCCGGAGATCGAGCAGATGTCCCAGGAATGGCTGGCCAGCCCCACGGATACCGACCAGACCGCGCTGTTCGACCGCATGCAGCGCACCCTGTTCGCCGACCCGCCGCTGCTGCCGCTGGGCCAGTACGGCGTGTACACCGTCCGCCGCAGCGACATCACCGGCATCCTGGACGGCTCCGGTTCCTACCCGTGGAACGTTCGCCGGTCTGCTTGAGCCTCTGAACCGCGCGGCGGCCGCCCCGGTCGCCGCCGGCCGGCTCAGCCCGGCGCAGCAATCTCCTCGCGCGCCGCTTCCAGCGCATCGGCCACGGAGGCGTTGTAGGCCACGTCCGGCGGCCGCACGCCCTGGCCCAGCAGCACCTGGCGCACCTGCGGGATGGCGCCGGCAATGTGCACCCGCGCCTGCCGCCGCCGCGCCTTGCGCACGAAGTTCTCGATCGTGCTGGCGGCGGTGGAATCCAGCAGCGGCACGGCGGAGAAATCCAGCACGAACGCCTTCGGCCGCTCCGCCAGCCGGTCGAGCGCAATGGCCACGTTGGCCGCGGAGCCGAAGAAGAACGCGCCGGAGATGCGATGCACCAGGATCTCCCGGTCCGACGACTGGGTGGGATCGTACGGCACGCGGTCCTGGCCGGGCACGTGGTCCGCCTGGTCCTGCATCACCATCGGCATGCCGGTCTGCACCTCCACCGCCTGCGCCATGCGGTGCAGGAACAGCAGCACGCCCAGCCCGAAGCCGACCAGAATCCCCTCCGTCAGGTCGCGGAAGATCACCAGCAGGAAGGTGGAAAGCACCACCACCGCATCCCCGCGTGAGGCCCGGATCAGGGTGGCGAACTCGCGCAGCTCGAACATGTTCCACGCCACCAGCGCCAGCACGCCGGCCAAGGCGGCCAGCGGGATATAGGCGGCCAGCGGGGCGGCCACGAGCATGAACAGCAGCAGGAACACCGCATGCAGCATGCCGGCCACCGGCCCGCGCGCCCCGGCCCGCACGTTGGTGGCGGTGCGCGCCAGCGTGCCCGTCACGCAGAAGCCGCCGAACATGGCCGCGGCCATGTTCCCCAGCCCCTGGGCCACCAGCTCGCAGTTGGAACGGTGGCGCCGCCCGCTCATACTGTCCGCCACCACGGCCGACAGCAGGCTCTCGATGCCGCCCAGCAGCGCGAAGCTGAAGGCCGAGGGCAGCACCGCCATCACCTTGTCCAGCGAGAAATCCGGCAGCGCGGGCATCGGCAGCCCGCTGGGAATGCCGCCGAAATTGGTGCCGATCGTGGCCACCTTCAGCCCCAGCAGGGCCGTGGCCGCCGCCGCCACCGCCACCGCGATCAGCATTCCCGGCCATTGTGGGCGCAGCCGGCGCACCAGCAGGATCACCGCGATCGCGCCGGCACTCACCATCATGGCCTGCGGCGTGAAGGTATCGCGCACCTGCCACAGCGCCTTGATCTTCGGCACCAGCTCGCCCGGCTCGTGCGCCAGCGTCATGCCGAACAATTCGCGCAGCTGGCTGGCGAAGATGATCACCGCCACCCCGGCGGTGAACCCCACCGTGACCGGGAACGGGATGTACTTGATGTAGGTGCCAAGCTGCAGGAACCCCATCGCCACCAGCATGATGCCGCTGAGGAAGGTGGCCAGCACCAGCCCATCCACGCCATGTGCCGCCACGGTGGCCAGCACCAGCACGATGAAGGCGCCCTCCGGCCCGCCGATCTGGAACCGGCTGCCGCCGAACATGGAAATGACAAACCCGCCCACGATGGCCGAATACAGCCCCCGCTCCGGCGACACGCCCGAGGCGATGGCGATGGCCATCGAAAGCGCCAGGGCCACGATCGCCACGGTCAGCCCGGCGATGATGTCCGACCGCAGTTCCTGCAGCCCGTAGCCTTCGCGCAGCACCGTCACCAGCTTGGGCGTGAACAGCTCGACGAAGCTCGGGGTGGTACGATGCAAAAACCTTCTCCCTGCGCGAGCGCGGCGCGGCAGCATGCACCCGGCAGCGGCGCGGCACCAAACACGATGCCGGCGGAACGACGATTGACTTCCGGCCGCCGCACCGGAACGATGGCGCCAAGCCGAAACGGCAGAAACAACGGGAACCAGGAGGCCACCATGCGCGACATCATGCGGCGGAGTGCGCTCGCAGGCTTGGCGGCGATCGGCGCGGGCCTTCTGGCCACGCCGGCTGAGGCGCAGAGCCGCTACAAGGAAGCCCCCGCCCTGGCCGAACAGGTCCGCGCCGGCCGCCTGCCCGCGGTGGACCAGCGCCTGCCGGAAAACCCCCTCGTGGTTCCCGTGGTGGAACGCGCCGGCGATTACGGCGGCACCTGGCGCCGCGCCTTCCTCGGCCCGGCCGATGCCAACAACTACGTCCGCGTGGTCTACGATAGCCTGTTCCGCTTCTCCCCGGATGGCGCCACCATCGAACCTAAGATCGCCGCCGGCGCCGACCCCTCGGCCGATTTCAAGACCTGGACCGTCCGCCTGCGCAAGGGCTCCAAATGGTCCGACGGTGCGCCCTTCACCGCCGACGACATCGTGTTCTGGTACAAGGACGTTCTGCTCAACAAGGACCTCACGCCCAGCGTGCCCGGCTGGATGAGCAATGCCGACGGCTCCCCCGCGCTGGTGGAAAAGGTGGACGACGCCACCGTGCGCTTCACCTACGCCGCCCCCGCCACGCTGTTCCTCACCGCGGTGGCCAACCAGGATGGCGCCGACCGCACCTACGCGATGTTCCTGCCGGCGCACTACCTCAAGAAGTTCCACCCCGCCTACACGCCCAAGGCAGACGTGGACAAGGCCGCCCAGGCGGCAGGGTTCAAGACCTGGACCGAGCTGTTCGCCAACCGCAACGCGCCCCCGGAAAACCCCGAACGCCCCACCATGGGCGCCTGGATGCCCACCAGCCGCGCCAGCGACCAGATCTTCACCCTGCGCCGCAACCCCTACTTCGTCGGCGTCGACCCCCAGGGCAACCAGCTGCCCTATATCGACGAGGTGCGCTTCACCTACTTCGCCGACGTGCAGGCCCTGAACCTGGCCGCCATCGCCGGCAGCTTCGACATGCAGGAACGCCACATCCAGATGACCAACTACCCGGTGCTCAAGGAACAGGAGCGCACCGGCCGCTACCGCGTCATCACCTGGCCCACCTTCGGCGGCGCCGATGCCGTGATCGCCTTCAACCAAACCTACAAGGCCGACCCCGAGGTGGCCAAGCTGCTCGCCAACCGCGACTTCCGCATCGCCCTCAGCCACGCCATCAACCGCGACCAGATCAAGGAATCCGTCTTCCTCGGCCTCGGTGAAGCCCGCCAGGGCGTGCCCGCCCCCTGGCACCCCTACTACCCCGGCGCCGAGTACGCCCAGAAATACACCGAGTTCAAGCCAGACGTGGCCAACAAGATGCTCGATGCCATCGGCCTCACCCGCAAGGACAGCAGCGGCATCCGCCTGATGCCCAACGGCAAGCCCGCCACCATCGAAATCTCCGTCGTCCCCGCCTTCGGCGCCTGGCCCGACGTCGCCCTGCTCGTCGCCAAGGACTGGGAAGCCGTGGGGATTAAGGCCGTGGTGCAGATCCGCGAACGCGCCCTGCACTTCAAGATGAATGAGAACAACGAACTGATGACGGAGGTCTGGAACGAGGACACCTCCGCCTTCCCCTATACCGGCAACGCCAAGGTGGACCCGCGCAACGCCCCCATCCTCACCATCGGCCCGCTGTTCCGCACCTGGATCAACTCCGGCGGCAAGGATGGCGTGGAGCCCACCCCGGAGTTCAAGCGCATCATCGCCCTGGTCGACCTCGCCCGCACCGTCGGCCCCGCCGGCCAGATCGAGGCAGCGAAGGAAATCTACCGCATCTGGGCCGACAACCTGTACGAGATCGGCACCGTCGGCCTCACCCCCATGGTCCAGGGCGTCGTGGTCGCCAACACCCGCTTCCGCAACGTCCCCACCACCCTGGGCAACGACTGGCCCCTGCGCAGCCCTGGCAACGCCCGCAGCGAGCAGTTCTTCTTTGCGCGCTGAGGCGAGGCTGGGGTTCCATCCCGGAGCAAGGCCAGGGCTCTGCCCTGGACCCGCTGGGGCCTTAGGCCCCAGACCCCTCGACCTTTTCCGCCTTCGGCGGGAGGGGCCGACCGGGTCTGTGTCGCGCGCCGAGACGGCCCCTCCCGCCGCAGGCGGAACGAATGTGGGTCCAGGGACCTCAGGTCCCTGGTGGGGTGCAGGGGCAAAGCCCCTGCCGGGTCCAGGGCGGAGCCCTGGCCTTGCCTCGGTGCGCACATGACACGCTACATCCTGCAGCGCCTCGCGTTGTTGCCGGGGTTGATGCTCGTCTATTCCTTCGTGATTTTCGTGATCATCCAGGCCCCGCCGGGTGATTTCCTCACGCACTACGTTGCCACGCTGGCCTCGTCCGGCTCCTCGATCAGCATGGAGCAGATGGAGGCATTGCGCGCGAGCTACGGGCTCGACCAGCCGTTCATCGTGCAGTACTGGCTCTGGCTGAAGCACCTTGTCGTGGGCGACATGGGCCTGTCGCTGGAATACCAGCGCCCGAATGCCGAGCTGATCGGCGAGCAGCTGGCCGCCACCATTGCCCTGGCGCTGTTTTCCTTCGTCCTCACCTGGGCGATCGCCGTGCCCGCCGGCATCTGGTGTGCCACGCACCAGCGCTCCTTCGTCGATCACCTGCTGACCATCGTGAACTATGTCGGCGTCGCCACGCCCAACTTCATGCTGGCCCTGGTGCTGATGTGGGTGGGCTTCGCCTGGTTCGACATCAGCGTGACCGGGCTGTTCAGCGAGGATTACGTCGATGCGCCGTGGAGTCTGGCGCGCGTGATCGACATGCTGTCGCACATGTGGCTGCCGGCCCTGGTGCTGGCCATCGCCGGCACCGCGCGCCTCACCCGCATCATGCGCGCCAACCTGCTGGATGAGCTGAACAAGCCCTATGTCACCACCGCCCGCGCCAAGGGCCTGTCGGAATGGACGCTGGTGCTGCGCTATCCCGTGCGCCTCGCCCTGAACCCGCTGGTCAGCACCATCGGCTGGTATCTGCCGGCCCTGTTCTCCGGCAGCCTGATCGTCGCCACGGTGATGAACCTGCCGAACATCGGCCCGCTGCTGCTGCGTGCGCTGATCAACCAGGACATGTATCTCGCCGGCGGCATCCTGCTGATCTACTCCTTCCTCACCATCATCGGCACGCTGCTGTCGGACGTGCTGCTGGCCCTGATCGACCCGCGCATCCGGATGGAAAGCTGATGTCGCAGGGTGTCGTCGCCGAGGGGGCCGCGGTCGAAGACCGCATCGCTGTCGCCTCCAACTGGAAGCTGGTCTGGTGGCGCTTCCGCCGCCATCGCCTCGCTTTGGTCAGCGCCGTGCTGCTGGTGCTGATGTATGGCGTGGTGCTGGCGCCCGATTTCTTCTCCACGCAGAACCCGGAGCAGACGGACGCCCGCCAGGCCTTCATCCCGCCCCAGGGCCTCCGCCTGTTCCACGAGGGCAGCCTCGATCCCTGGGTCCCCGCAGTCACCGGCAAGCGCAACCCGGTCACGCTGCGCATGGAATGGACGGTCGACCCCAGCAAGCGCGTCCCGGTCAGCTTCTTCGGCCGCGGCCACACCTGGCACTTCCTCGGCCTGATCGAAACCAACCGCCATTTGATCGTCTCCGCGGACCCCCGCCAGCGCATCTTCCTGCTGGGCTCGGACCGGCTGGGCCGCGACCAATGGTCCCGCATCATGCACGGCACCCAAACCTCCATGACGGTGGGCCTCGTCGCCGTGGCGCTCTCCACCTTCCTCGGCGTCCTCCTCGGCGGCCTCAGCGGCTATGTCGGCGGCAAGACCGACAGCGTGATCCAGCGCCTGATCGAACTCCTGCAATCCGTCCCCACCATCCCGATCTGGCTGGCGCTGGCCGCCGCCCTGCCGCGCGACTGGACCCCGATCCAGGTCTTCTTCGCCATCACCGTCATCCTCTCCCTGATCGGCTGGACCACCCTGGGCCGGGAAGTCCGCGGCCGCTTCCTCGCACTCAGGGAGGAAGACTTCGTCCTCGCCGCCAGGCTGGCCGGCTGCTCGCGCCTGCGCATCATCCTGCGCCACATGGTGCCCACCTTCGCCAGCCACATCATCGCCACCGCCTCGCTGGCGATCCCGGTGATGATCATCAACGAAACCTCGCTCTCCTTCCTCGGCCTCGGCATCCGCCCGCCCGCGCTCTCCTGGGGCGTGCTGCTGCAGGAGGCGCAGAACATCCAGTCCCTCGCGCTGGCCCCCTGGCTGCTGCTCCCCGGCCTGGTGGTGATCCTCGCCGTGCTCGCCTTCAACCTCGTGGGCGACGGCCTGCGCGACGCCTCCGACCCCTATGCCAACTGAACCCCCCCTCCTCCAGGTCAAGGACCTGCGCGTCACCTTCGGCATGGACGAAGGCACCATCCGCGCGGTGGACGGCACCAGCTTCACCGTCCACCCCGGCGAGGTCGTCGGCATCGTCGGCGAAAGCGGCTGCGGCAAATCCGTCACCATGAAGGCGATCCTGCAACTCATCGAACGCCCCGGCCGCCTCGCCTCAGGCGAAATCCTCTTCCGCGACCGCACCGGCCAACAGATCGACCTCGCCAAGCTGGACCCGCGCGGCCCCCGCATGCGCGCCCTGCGCGGCGCCGAAATCGCCCTGATCCCCCAGGAACCGATGGCCGCCTTCAGCCCGGTCCACACCGTCGGCGCCCAGATCATCGAGGCGATCACCCTGCACGCCGCCCAGGAAGGCCGGCCGGTCACCAAGGCCCAGGCCCGCGAAACCGTCATCGGCCTGTTCCGCGATGTCGGCATCTCCATGCCGGAACAGCGTGTGGACGCCTATTCCTGGCAACTCTCCGGCGGCCTGCGCCAGCGCGCCATGATCG
>CAMDAM010000146.1 GCA_945888575.1 Asaia bogorensis
GCGCCAAAGCTGGATCGAGACCCGCTCGGAAAGGTTCAACTCGTGATGCCCGACCATCCCAACCTCCAGTACAACGCAAACATCAAAGGCGTTGCACCCGGAGTTGGAAACTGCCGTCTTTTTGCTTCTTTTTCTTCAGAAAAAGAAGATTCTTAATTCCCTCGATAGTTCGGATCCCGAGGCGGTGTCGTCGCCGCCCCGCCCACCGCACCGAGGCCGCCGCCGATGATGGCCCCCGTGGCCGCGCCGGGTCCGCCGCCCACGACGCTGCCTACCAGCGCGCCCGCGCCGGCGCCCACCAGGCCGCCGCCCAGCGCGCGCTGCCCGGGGCTATAGGGGTCGCCGCAGCCGGCCAGGCCGAGCGCGAGCCCGCCGAGCACAATGATCGATCGCATCATGTCTTCGCTCCATAGGTTGTGGTGACTGCCGTAACGCGGCAGCGGCCAGATCGTTCGCGCACGGTTCAGGCAGCGGTGATCTTCATGCGCGCGAAATCGTCCCGCTCGGCGGGATCGAGGCCGAACAGCAGCCGGCGGTTCCTATTCCGCGGGCGCGGCGGCCGGCTGGGGGCGGCGATGGGGGCGCATCAGCAGCAGGAGGAAGAGCGGGGGGATCACGACGAGGGAGAGCAGGCGGTAGTCGTTGTTGAAGGCGATGATCTGCGCTTCGCGCGTGACCAGGCGGTTGAGCAGTTCCGCGCCGTGGATTGTGGTGGGATCGAGCATCGGGGGGAGCGGGGTGAAGCGGGTGATGTGGTTCGCCAGGCCCTCATGCGAGACCTGGGCGCTGCGGACGAACATGAAGGATGTGACGGAGACGCCGAGCGCCTGGCCGAGGCTGCGGCAGAGGGACTGGAGGGAGGTGGAGTAGGGGCGCAGGTGGGCGGGGAGCGTGGTGAAGGCGACCACCGTCATGGGGTTGAAGACGAAGCCGATGGCGGTGCCTTGGATGAAGAGCGTGGCCATCATCTGCGATTGGGCGACATCGGGGGTCCATGCGGCCATGGCGTGGAGCGAGGCGCCGAGGCTGAGGAGGCCGACGGCCATCAGCTTGCGGTGGTCGAAGCGGGCAGCGAGGCGGCTGGCGAGTTGCATGCCGAGGACGGTGCCGATGCCTCGGGCAGCGAGTGTTTTCCCGGCTTCCTCTACCGGGTAGCCGGCGAGGTTCTGGAGGTAGGGGGCCATCAGGGAGGATGAGGCGAGCATCACCGTGGCGGTGCAGAACACCATAGTGACGCCGCAGACGAAGTTGCGGTCGCGGAAGAGGCCCGGGGGGAGGAATGGGTCCTTGGCCGTGAGCATGTGGACGACGAAGAGGTAGAGGCCGAGGGCGGCGACCACGGCTTCGGCGATGATTTCGGGGGAGTGGAACCAGTCTTCTCCCTGGCCCCTGTCCAGCATGAGCTGGAAGCTGCCGACGGCGGTGGCCAGCACCGCGAAGCCGATCCAATCGAAGCGCAGTTCGGCCCTGGGGGGGGCCTTGGGGAGGAAGGCGAGGAGGCCGGCGATGGCGAGGAGGCCGAAGGGGAGGTTGACGTAGAAGACGGCGCGCCAGGAGAAGGCCTCCGTCAGAAAGCCGCCGATGGTGGGGCCGGTGATGGGGCCGACCATGACGCCCATGCCGAAGATGGCCATGACCTGGGGGCGCTTCTCGAAGGGGTAGATGTCCAGCATCGTCGCTTGGGAGAGTGGGATCAGGGCGGCGCCGAACATGCCTTGGAGGAAGCGGAAGGCGACGATCTGTTCCAGGGTTTCGGCGGCGCCGCAGAGCATGGAGGCCAGGGTGAAGCCGGCCATGCAGGTGACGTGGAGATTCCGGCGGCCGAAGCGCTGGGCCATCCAGCCGACCGGGGCTGTCATGATCGCGGCGGCGATGACGTAGCTGGTGAGGACCCAGGTGATCTCGTCGGACGTGGCCGAGAGGGCGCCCTGCATGTGGGGGAGGGAGACGTTGGCGATGGAACTGTCCAGCGCCTGCATGAGGTTGCCCATCATGACGCTGATTGTGATGAGCGCGCGGTTGGGGACGGGCTGGGTGCCGGACATGCGGCCGGGGGGCCTTCGTGACGGTTTGGTGACCGCGATGGTGCCGGCTGGGCGGGGGTTGCGCCATTGCGGGGGGCGCAGGGCTGGGGTGACTGGAGTTAATTCTGATAGTGGAATGATTGAGTCGTGGGTTGGCGCGGGGGGTCAGGCGCCTTTTCCGAATCTTCGGCGGTTGTAGCGGGAGAAGGCGAGGACGTTGCGGGGGATCGGGCGGTCGGTGGGGAGGACGCCCTGGGGACGGGTGGAGGGCGGCCGGGGGTGCGGCTTGCGGGGGCGGGGCGGGCGCGGCGGGCCGGGGAATTGGAGGGCGGCGGGGAGATCGAGTGCCAGGAGGCGGGCGGGGCCGCGCAGGGTGCGGATGAGGGCGGCGCGGGCGCTGGCGGGGGCCGCGGCGAGGAGGGGTTGGGTGGCGGGGTGGTTGAGGGTGGCCTCGAGCTGGGCGGCGTGGCCGCGGACGTGGTGATCGGTGACGGCGCAGAGCCAGCCTCGGCGGCGGGGGAGATAGGGCTTGGGCGTGGCCGGGCGCGTGCGGGGGGTGGGGGCGCGGTGGCGGGGGGTGCGCCAGGTGCCGTTGGCCAGTGCGGTGAGGATGGCGATGAGGCGGGCGCGGGCGCGCAGGAGGCGGCGGGCGGCCAGCGGGAGGTACTGGGCGAGGCGGGGTTCGTGGGGGGCGATGCGCTGGAGAAGGGACCAGAGCGCGAGACCCAGTACGAGCGCGAGCTGGGCGAGGGGGTGGGGCGGCTGATCGTACGGGGCCTGTTGCGGGGCGTTGTGCATGGGATGGGGAAGGTATCCCACGGCGGCGGGCGGCGCAAGAGATAGTTAGAAGAATTTTCCATAGGGGAGGGCTGGGTTGGGGGAATGAAGCAAGCAGAAGATTTGCGGGGAGGCGGGGAGAAGTGAGGGTAGGGTTGATGGGAGGTGGCGAGAATGCGTGGGCGGGTGAGGAGGTGAAGCGGCCGAGCAGCGCGCCGGCGGAGACGTTCAAGGTGCACACGGTTTCGAACCGACGCGCGGGATAGCGCGCCGGTAGAGGGGGTGGTCGTGGGGCCGGGGGTGCTGAGGGCCGAGCTGAGTTCTAGGCAGAATCGCCTGGAATGCTGGTGGAGTGCAGGGGCGTTTCGGACAATGTTCCGGCTACGCGACGTTGGTTTCGGGGTTCATGCGCGGCCGGCGGGTGGCGGCGAGGGTGGCGAGGCCGGCGGCGAGGAGGGCGAGGGAGGCGGGTTCCGGGACGGGCTGATCGGTGATGGTCTGGGCGTCGAAGCTCGTGCCGGCGGTTGCGGCGGTGGTGTAGATGAACTGGGAGTAGACCGGACTGGAGTTTGTGGAGCCGAAGATGGAGAAGCGGAAGTCGTCGACGTTGGTGACGATGCCACTGACACCCGCTGCGGTGCCGCCGATTATGATCCTGTCTGTCGCCACGATGTAGGAGTAGGCGATGGGCCCGGTGGCGATGTTCAGATACTCGATGGTGAGGCCGCCAGTGCTGTCGGTGATGTTTGCGGCGGTATCGTAGGTAACAGTGAAGGCACCTTGGACCGGGCTGGTGGGGACGAGGACGGGGTTTCCGACGACGGTGAAGTTGCTGGCGGTGACGTAGAAGGTTCGGGTGATGAGGGCGGCCTGGGCGGGGGCGGGGGCCAGGAACGGGGCGAGGAGGAGGGCCGCGGAGGCGAGACGGACGGGGCGCATGGCACGGGCTTTCGGGAAAGAACGGCAGCGAATGGCGGCATTTCTATCGCGTGCGGACGTTGCCCGGCCACTACATTATTGGAAAGCCGGCCATGCCTTCCGGTTGCGGGCGTGGCGCGGTGCGGGGTTTGCCGTCATGAGGGCGCGCCGGGGGGCGGGTTCGGGGACGGGAAGCGCGAGTGACGGATGATGTTGTGTGGACACGGGATCAGGGGGCGAGGCGGGATGGTTGGGGTGGGGTGGGGGTGGTCCGCCCTCAGGGGGCGGAGCGGGTGGGGAGGCGGGCGATGGCGGGGCCGGTGCGCTGCTGGGCGATGCGGAGGTCGTAGGCGGATTGGAGATTGAGCCAGAAGAGGGGGCTGGTGCCGAACCAGTGGCCGAGGCGCAGGGCGGTATCGCCAGTGATGGCGCGGCGGGCGTTGATGATCTGGCTAATGCGGTTGGGCGGGACGGCGATCTGGCGGGCGAGTTCGGTTGGGGTGATGCCGATGGTGGCGAGTTCTTCGGCGAGGATTTCGCCGGGGTGGATGGGGGGACGCATGGGGACCTCAGTGCTCATCGGTGATCTCGACGTTGGAGGGGCCGGGGGCGCTGGGGGGCCATTCGAAGCAGATGCGCCACTGGTCGTTGATGCGGATGCTCCATTGGCCGCACCGGTCGCCACGGAGGGCTTCGAGCCCGTTGGAGGGGAGGGCGCGGAGGTCATCGAGGGTGGTGGCGGCTTCGAGGATTTCGAGGCGGCGCCAAGCTTGGCGCTCGATAGATTGGAAGGCGCGGTAGGGCGTGCCGGCGGCGAAGGCCGCGGTTCGCTTGTCGCGGTAGGAGAGGATCATGGAAGCTAACGTTGCCATGATGTACGCGTGACGTCAAGCGTTCCGGGGCAGTAGGAGGCGAGACGCCTCCGCTAGTCGGCGCGGCGAGTTGGGGCGTTGGCGGCGTTGCAGCGCCATTGCCAGCGGCGGTAGACGTGTGGCTTTGGTACCTAGCCGGCAACGGCCTAGTCCTGCTCTAATGCGTCCTGTGATGGAGCGCCAAATCCGATTTCGGAATGTTCCTATGATACTGGCAGCCCTGATCGAGGACTAGGAGGCGTCGCTCGAAATGACTACACAACTACCGTCGGCTGCCCTATTCGAAGCCCTCGACCTCTTCGCTCCTCAGATCGAGGGGCGTTTACTGCCGCGTTACTTTTTGGATACCGCCATACGCGACACGCCGGAGTGGGCGTCGGTGTCGGACGTAGACTTGGACGCACTCGCGGGGCGATTGCGGCCGCTTTTCGCCGCAATCGCAGGATCGTCAGAGCCCAATGAGGCAGAGACAGAGTCTACGCTCATCTTTCCGATCATCGAGGCTCTTGATTGGACTTTTCTACCGCAGCAGGCCGCCAATTCACGCCGCGAGGATCGCCCCGACGCATTGTTGTTCCGAGATGCTGGGACTCGCGATGCGGCAAGGCGGTATGGAGCTGGCACGGCTGCACGTATGCGCAATGCTACCATCGTCCAAGAAAACAAGGCATGGGGTGTCAAGCTGGATAGTGCGAGCGCTGCGACGGTCGCGCGCACACCAGCGTCGCAGATGCTGAGATACCTGCGGCTCGCCGAGGAGGCTTCCGAAGGAGCGGTGCGTTGGGGGCTGCTGACAAACGGTCGCCTCTGGCGCCTTTACTTCGCGGGCGCAGGATCGCGCGCAGAGCAATTTCTCGAAGTTGACCTCGAAGCCTTCGTAGGAGTGTCGGACCCTATCGTGCGACGTCGCATCTTGCGTTCGTTCGTGTTGTTTTTCCGGCCACAAGCGCATCTCCCCGAAGGTGATGCGCCGATGAGCTTTCTTGATACCGCTCTTGCCACAGCCCGACGTTACGAGACACAGATCACAACAACGCTATCAAAGCGTGTCTTCGATACCGTCTTTCCCGATTTGGTTGCCGCAATCGCGGCGGGCGACCGCCTTGCACTCCCGAACGACGCGGCTTGGCGCGAGCAGTTGCGCGAGGCGGCAATGGTTTTGCTTTATCGTTGCTTATTCGTGCTCTACGCGGAAGACCGGCGACTCTTGCCTGTGGACCATATCGGCTACCGTGACTACGCCTTTCGCGGTCTTCGGCTGGACGCCGCCCGCGTCGCCGAAGGCACGCTGGCTCTTAACCCACGCGGCACAATCTGGTGGTCGCGTATGCAGACTCTTTTCCGAGCGATTGCCGAAGGTGCGCCAGAACTCGGCTTGCCGCCATACAACGGTGGACTCTTTGACGATAAGGCGCGTCCGATCCTAGCCCGTGTTGTTCTTCGTGACGACGCCCTTGCTTCACTTATCGAATCAGTGTCGCGGGAAGGCCCAGCGATGGCGCGGCACTGGATTAACTTCCGCGATCTTTCCGTGCAGCACTTGGGGGCGATCTACGAAGTGCTTCTTGAACGCGAGGTTGCACCAGACCCAACCGCTCGTGGCGGCGTAAGCGTTCGGCCCAATGCATATGCCCGCAAGACAACCGGGAGTTACTACACGCCTGAGTCGCTGGTGCAACTCGCGATCAGGCGGGCAGTCACGCCTTTGCTCAAGGATCGGGTCACCGCTTTTCGCGCCCGAAGCGACGAACTGGCATCGATGCGCGGGGCAAAGGCAGATAGGCTGACGCGGCTTGCTGAGAAGGACGCGGCTGAGAGCTTCCTCAAGCTGCGGGTATGCGACCCTGCAATGGGGTCCGGCCACTTCCTAGTGAGCTTTGTGGATTTCCTTGCGGACGCAACGCTAGAGGCCATGGCGGAGACGACTGAAGCTGTCACTTGGGGTGACTATGTTTCTCCGCTCTCCACTACACTCGCGACTATGCGAAAGACGATCCATGACCGGGCTGCCGCCGGCGGTTGGACGGTACCGGAGCAACGCGTGGACGACAAATCGCTTGTCCGACGGATCATTCTCAAGCGGGTTGTCCATGGTGTCGATGTCAACCCGATGGCCGTCGAGTTGGCGAAGCTTTCGCTTTGGCTGCACAGCTTTACTGTAGGAGCACCGCTATCGTTCCTCGATCACCATTTGCGCTGTGGCGATGCTTTGTTCGGAGAGTTCGTGGGTCCACTCGTAACATCGCGCACAGCAACGCTTGCCGTCGTACCTTCTGTTCTAGCGGCGCGTAACGCGGCACGCGGAATGGCCCGCATTGAGGAAATCGCCGATGCGGACATAGTCGAGGTGCACGAAAGCCAAGCCACTTTCGAGACCGTCCAGGATGCGACCGCACCCGTACGCCGCTTCCTGGATGTCGTACAGGCCGCGCGGTGGCTAAACCCACCAAAGGGTGATCCCGAACGGGATGCCTATCGGGATCTCATGTTGGGCAGCCTCGGTGATCCTGTCCGGGTTGCGAACGGTAGCGTAAAGCCGAGAGGCCCGAGTGCCAACGCGGTTGCGAGCCTTCTGGCCCGAGCGCATGCCCTGGCCGACGAGCGTCGCTTTCTTCATTGGGAGCTTGCCTTCCCGAATGTGTGGGATCGGTGGGAAAGTACGGAACCGCAAGGCGGGTTTGATGTCGTAATTGGCAATCCACCGTGGGACAAGGTGGAAATAGACGACAATACTTGGTTCCGCGCTCACGCTCCGGAGTTCTTTGGCCGGGAGAAGGTGAACAAGAAGGAGATTACGTCGGCTATCGCACGCCACAAGAAGCAGGACAGCGATCTGTGGCGCCGCCATCTGGTTGCCCGCGACCGGATGCACAATGCAGTTCGCGTCACAAGAGCGAATGGTGTTTACCCAAAGACCAGTGCAGGCCGTGCTGACCTCTTCGCCCTGTTTGCTGAGCGTGGGCTCCGGCTTTTGCACAAAAATGGGCGCCTCGGCCTACTTGTGCCTACCGGATTGGTTGCTGATAAGCGCACCGCTGGCTTCTTTGCCGATTTGGCCGAGGCTGAGCGCATCGACGCTATCCTGGATTTTGAGAACCGCCTCGGACCGTTGGAGGAACCGGAGGGCAACAAGGGACAGGCGCGTTCGGGCAAGCGGAAGAGACTACGCAGAACGGAGTTCTTTCCCGATGTGGACAGCAGGTTCAAGTTTTGCGTTTTCTCTGCCGTTGCGCCGGGCCTCAAGGCAGCAGCAATGGAATGTGCATTTTTCCTCTCGGCCGAGGAAGCCAATGTGCCGCAAGATCGAATCATGCGTCTTTCGGCACCTGACTTCTCGGCAGTGAATCCGAACACGCGCACTGCTGCCATGTTCCGAAGTGCGCGCGCGGCCGAACTGGTGATCACCCTCCAAAAGCGCCATCCGATCCTTGAACGGACGCGAGGTGCTCATAGGCAATCCGTTTGGCCTGTTGGCTATGCGCAGATGTTCAACATGAACACTGACAGGAAGGAGGGGCGGCTTCGGACCCGCGAGGAACTTGAGGCCGAGGGTTGGTATCCTGTATCCACTACGACACTGCGGCGTGGCAATGAAGACTCCGTGCCGTTGTTCGTCGGTAGGATGGTTCATCAGTTCGACCACCGCTATGCCGCCGTCACCGAAAGCGAGGATGCTGAAGAGAACGATTCAGTCGGTGTGCTGACAACCGCTCTTCAACGCCGTGATCCAGCCTTTGTTCCGCAGCCAAGATACTTCGTCAAAGCTGGCGACATACCCTTGCCTGAAGGCCTCGATTGGGTTCTCGCATACCGTGACATTGCCCGTGTGACCGATGCGCGGACCTCCATTGCGACCATCATTCCTCGGGCTGGCGCGGGGCATACACTGCCGATTCTTCCACCGGACCTCCCGGCACCCTTGCCGTCGAACGCCCGACCTGGACAGATTGCGGAGCAGGGAGAGAAAGTTCGTGAAGCATTGGCAGCCTATGCGAAGTGGGCCCCATTGCTCCTGGCAAACATGAATGCGTTGCCGTTCGACTTTGTTGCGCGCCAGAAGGTGCAATCAACGCATCTGTCATTCTATATTGTGCAACAGATGCCCGTGATTTCCGACTCTGGCTACGCGGCCAAGGTTGGGCAAAGAACGGCTGCGGACCTGATTCGGGAACATGTCCTCCGCTTGAGCTATACGGGGGACGATCTCGCAAAGTTTGCACGAGATCAGGGCTATTCAGGTGCGCCGTTCCCCTGGGATGAGGAGGAGCGCATCCATCTTCGGGCGCGACTGGATGCGCTCTATTGCCTGCTTTACGGGCTAGATAGGTCGGCAGCCGAATACATCCTGTCTAGCTTCCCAATCGTGGAAAGAGAGGAGAAGGCGCGGTTTGGGGGCACCTTCCGGTCGCGAGCCTTGATCCTCGGTTATATGGCGGCGTTCTCGGCCGGCGACACGGATAGTCGGATTGTCGCTTAGCGGCCATTAGCCAGTTGCAGTTGCGGCGGGCTGAACTGTTTTACAGCGCTCGCAGCGTCGGGGGTAAGAGAAGTGGTGAGGGTCCAGGGGGCTCGGCCCCCTGGCGGGTTGAGGGCAGAGCCCTCGTCTTGCTTCCGAGGGCGTGGGGCTGTTGGTCGGGTGGGTCCGGGCGCTGGGGGTTCTGGATCGACTGGACGCGTGGATCCCTCGCGTTGCTCGGGATGACGGGTGGGAGCGGGGTTCCCTCCACGATCCGGGGCGCGGAGGGATGGATTGCTTCACTGGGTTCGCAATGACGGCGAGGGGTGGGGGGCTAGTCTTCGTCGTGGGTGCGGCGGACGAGGATTTCTCGTTTGCCGGTGGGGGAGGCGGGGCCGACGATGCCTTCGGTTTCCATTTGTTCGACCAGGCGGGCGGCCTTGTTGTAGCCGATGGCGAGTTTGCGTTGGATGTAGCTGGTGCTGACCTTGCCATCGCGGGCCACGACGGCGACGGCCTGGTCGAAGAGGGATTTGTCGTCGTCTGAGCCGCCGCCGGCGCCGCCGAGGGCCAGGGGGCCGTCTTCGTTGTCGGGGGCTTCGGTGACTTCATCGAGGTAGTTGGGTTCGCCCTGTTCGCGGAGGTAGGCGACGATTTCCTCCACTTCGCGGTCCGTGACGAAGGGGCCGTGGACGCGGGTGATGCGGCCGCCGCCGGCCATGTAGAGCATGTCGCCCATGCCGAGGAGCTGTTCGGAGCCTTGTTCGCCGAGGATGGTTCGGCTGTCGAACTTGGAGATCACCTGGAAGCTGATGCGGGTGGGGAAGTTGGCCTTGATGGTGCCGGTGATGACGTCCACCGAGGGGCGTTGGGTGGCCATGACGACGTGGATGCCGGCGGCGCGGGCCATCTGGGCGAGGCGTTGGACGGCGGCTTCGATTTCCTTGCCGGCGACCATCATGAGATCCGCCATCTCGTCGATGACGACGACGATGAAGGGGAGGGTTTCGAGCGCCAGGGGCTGGTCTTCGAAGATGGGTTTTCCGGTTTCGGAATCGAAGCCGGTTTGGACGCGGCGGGTGACGACTTCGCCTTTGGAGCGGGCGTCGATCACGCGGTCGTTGTAGCCGCCGATGTTGCGGACGGAGAGGCCGGACATGGCGCGGTAGCGGCGTTCCATCTCCCGCACGGTCCATTTCAGGGCGACGACGGCCTTGGCGGGTTCGGTGACGACGGGGGAGAGGAGGTGGGGGATGCCTTCGTAGACCGAGAGCTCCAGCATCTTGGGGTCGATCATGATGAGGCGGCACTGGTCGGGCGAGAGGCGGTAGAGCAGCGAGAGGATCATGGCGTTGATGCCGACCGACTTGCCGGAGCCGGTGGTGCCGGCGACGAGCAGATGGGGCATGCGGGCGAGGTCGGCGATGACGGGGGCGCCGCCGATGTCTTTCCCCAGCGCGATGGCGAGCTTGGATTGTTGTTCGTCCCACTCCGGCGTGTTGAGGAGTTCGCTGAGGTAGACGGTTTCGCGCTTGGAGTTGGGGACCTCGATGCCGATGACGTTGCGGCCGGGGACGGTGGCGATGCGGACGGCGGTGACTGAGAGGGAGCGGGCGACGTCGTCGGCCAGGCCGATGACGCGGGCGGAGCGGATGCCGGGGGCGGGTTCGAGTTCGTAGAGGGTGACGACCGGGCCGGGGCGGATGGCGACGATCTTGCCCTGCACGCCGTAGTCGTTGAGGACGGATTCGAGCTGGCGGGCGGTGCCCTGGAGGGATTCCGGGGTGGGCAGGCCGGCGTTGGTGCGGTTGGGGGCCTGGGTGAGGAGATCCAGGCTGGGGAGTTTCCAGGTGGAGGCGGGGTCGAGCGGGAGTTCCACCTGCTTGGGGGCGGCGGGCTTGCGCAGGGGGGCGGGGCGGACGGGGGGGCCCTTGGCCACGATGGGGGTGGGTTCGGGTTCCGGCGGTTCCGGCTCCTGCGCGGTGGGCTGGATGGCGGGGGGGCGCGGGGGCGGGGGGGCGAAGGGTTCCGGCGCGCGGGGGCTGACGAGGGCGGGTTCGGCGCGATTGCCTCCCTTGGGCCGGCCGGCTTCCGGGGCGATGGGCACGGGGGTTGCGGTGGCGGCGGCGCTGCCGTTGACGCGGGTGATGACCCAGGCGCCGGCCCAGGCGATGCGGCGGGCGAGATAGGCGACCCAGGCGGCGATGTAGCGGATGCGGCGGGCGGCGCGGGCGAGCAGGCGCATGGCGGCGCGCCATTCGGCGAGCGAGAGGCCGAGGGCGAGCAGGGTGAGGACCAC
>CAMDAM010000147.1 GCA_945888575.1 Asaia bogorensis
AACGTGCCCAGCACCGAGCGCAGCCCGGCCGAAGGCTCGCCGGAGGAACTGCCCCAGGAGACCAGGAAGGCCGAGTATTCCTGCCGGCTGGCCCGCTGCACGAAGCTGCCGAACGGCGCCACCTCAACCTGCGTGCGCACCCCTGCCCGCGTCCACATCTGCCCGATCGCCTGGGAGATCTTGCCGTCGTTCGGGTAGCGGTCGTTCGGCCCGTGCAGCGTGATGGCGAAGCCGTTCGGGAACCCGGCCTCGGCCAGAAGCTTGCGCGCCTGCGCCACGTCGGCGCGCGGATGCCCCTCCAGCTCCGGCGCATGGCCGAAGGTGCCCGGCGGCATGAACTGGTTCACCGGCAGCGCCACGCCTTCCATCACCCGGTCCACGATCGCCTGCCGGTCGATCGCCAGCGACAGTGCACGCCGCACCCGCACATCCTTCAGCGGGTTCTTCTCCAGCGGCTTGCCGTCGATGGTGGTGATGAAGGGCGGCTTGTCCTCGCGCGAATTGTCGAACGCCACGTAGATGAAGCGCAGGCTGCCGGATTCGGAGAGCTTGATATCCTTGTTCTTGCGCAGCTGCTCGATATCGGTGGTCGGCACCTGGTCGATGAAATCCACGTCCCCGGCCAGCAGGGCAGAGAGCCGGGCCGGCCCGGAGGTGACCATGCGGTAGTCCACCTTCTCCCACGCCGGCTTGGGGCCCCAGTAGGTGTCGTTGCGCAGCATGTCCACACGCTCGCCATGGCGGGCGGCGGCAACGCGGAACGGGCCGGTGCCGATGGCCAGCTCACCGTTGTTGAACCGGTCGGTGGTGGCGCCGGTATGGATCGCGCGGCTGAGGATGAAAACCTGGGACATGTCGATCGGCAGGGTGGGGTAAGGGCCCTTGGTGCTGATGCGCAGGGTCATCGGGTCCACCACCTCGATGGCGCGGATCGCCTGGGTGTAGGTGGCGAACGAGCCGGGCGAGTTCACCACCATCGGGATGCGGCCATAGGTGAAGACGAAATCATCCGCGGTGAAGGGCGTGCCGTTGTGGAAGGTGACCCCGGGGCGCAGCTTGAACTCCCACACGTCCTCCGCCACCGTCTTCCAGCTTTCGGCCAGGTCCGGCGCCAGCTTCGAATTGCCCTGCGTCGCCGTCAGCGCGCTGAACACCATCGATGCGAAGGCCGTGTTGGGCGAGATGTTGTGGTAGTGCGGGTCGATCGAGGTCACCTGCGCCCCCACCGCCACGCGCAAAGTCTGCGCCTGCGCGCCGGCCACAACGGCCGCCGCGGCAATGGTGCCCAGTGCCAGGGCGCGAATGCTGCGCTTCATGGTGCTTCCCCTTCGGTTTTGTCATCGACTAGCACCCGCGCAGCCCGCGCGGAAGGCACGCCCTTGCCGGTGCGCCGCGACGGGGCCTAGGCTCCCACCCAGGGAAACGACGGGGAACACGGCCAATGGCAGGACCGCTTGCAGGCATCAGGGTGATCGAGGTCGGGCAGGCGCTGGCCGGGCCGCTGGCGGGCATGATCCTGGCCGACATGGGCGCCGAGGTGATCAAGGTGGAGAAGCCCGATGGCGGCGACGATGCCCGCCTCTGGGGCCCCCCGTTCATCGATGGCGACGCGCTGTTCTTCCACGCCACCAACCGCAACAAGAAATCCGTCACCATCGACATCAAGAGCGTGGAGGACGTGGAGAAGCTCAAGAAACTGGTCCGCTCCGCCGACATCCTGATCCAGAACCTGCGCCCGGGCATCGTCGGCGAGATGGGCATCGGCCCGGATGTGATGATCGCGGAGAACCCGCGCCTGATCTACTGCTCGATCTGGGCCTTCGGCCACAAGGGCCCGCTGCAGAACGCCCCGGGCTTCGACCCGCTGCTGCAGGCCTTCGGCGGCGTGATGACCATGACCGGCCGGCCGGAAGACCCACCCACCTTCTGCGGCCCGGCGATCAACGACATCTCGACGGGCATGTGGTGCGTGATCGGCGCGCTCGGCGCGCTGCAGCAGCGCCACACCACCAACCGCGGCTGCGTGATCGATTGCTCGCTGTTCGAAAGCGCCGTCTCCTGGGTCGGCGGTGCCGTCAACGGCTACCTGCTCAACGGCAACATCCCCAAGCGCCACGGCACCGGCAGCAACCTCCTCGTGCCCTACCAGGTGTTCGAAACCGCCGACCGCCCGATCTGCATCGCCGCCGGCAACGACCGGCTGTGGGTGAAGACCGCCCAGGCCCTCGGCCACCCGGAATGGGGCACCGACGAACGCTTCCTCAGCGGCCCCAAGCGCGCGACGCACCGCGAGGTGCTGATCCCGATGATCGCCGAGGTGGTGCAAACCCAGACCCGCGAATACTGGATGGCCGCCCTCGGCAAGGTCGGCGTGCCGGTTGCCCCGGTGAACAACATCGCCGAGCTGGCGCAAAGCGAGCAGCTCGCGGCGATGGACATGAAGCGCGAACTGCCCGGCAGCGGGCTCTCCGTGATGGGCCTGCCGCTCAACTTCGACGGCCAGCGCCCGCATCCACACAGCGATTCGCCCAAGCTCGGGCAACACAACAAAGAAGTGTTCGGGTAGGAAACCATGGGTCTTTTGAACGACAAGGTCGCCTTCATCACCGGTGCCGCCAGCGGCATCGGCGCCGCCTGCGTGCGCGTGCTGGCCCAGGAGGGCGCCACCGTGGTGGCCACAGACGTGGACGCGGTGCGCGGCATGGCGCTGGAGGCGGAGGTAACCTCGGCCGGCGGCAAGTGCCTGTTCATGACGCAGGATGTGACCGACGAGGACGGCTGGAAGCACTGCGTGGACGAAACCATGCGGCATTTCGGCCGGCTGGATATCGCGGTGGCCAACGCCGGGATCGCCGTGTTCGGCCCGGTGCTGGAAATGACGCTGGCCGATTTCCGCCGCCAGAACGCGGTGAACATCGACGGCGTGTTCCTCACCGCCAAGTACTGCGTGCCGGCCATGCGCGCGGGCAAGCGCGGCGGATCGCTGATCATGATCTCCTCTGTCGCCGGCCTGCGCGGCTCCGGCATGCTCGCCGGCTACTCTGCCAGCAAGGGCGCCGTACGCCTCTTCTCCAAGTCCATGGCCATGGAATGCGCCGCGGCGGAAGACGGCATCCGGGTGAACTCTGTCCACCCCGGCATCATCCTCACCCCGATCTGGGAGAAGGCCGCCACCCGCTCCGGCGGTGGGCTCAACGCGCCGCTGAACCCCTACGACCTCGCCAGCGCCGGCGTGCCACTGGGCAAGCCGGCCGACCCGGTGGAGATCGCCAACGGCGTGCTGTTCCTCGCCAGCGACCTCTCCAGCCACATGACCGGCTCCGAACTCGTCATCGATGGCGGCATGACCGCCGGCTCCGTGCGCAGGAGGTAGCAATGGTTCCCGCCCCGTACCTGGTAAAGGCGTTCAACACCGCCAAGGCCAGCGAGAACAAGATCCACGACGACGCCACCGCCGCCAAGTTCGGCTTCACCGGCGGCCTCGTCCCTGGCGTCGACGTCTATGCCTACATGACCCACCAGGCCGTGGCGCGCTGGGGGCGGGACTGGCTGGAGCGCGGCACGCTGGAATGCCGCTTCGGCAAGCCGGTGTACGACGGCGAAATGGCCGAGATCGCTGCCACCCCGCTGGAGAACGGCATCGGCCTCGCCGTCACCAGCAACGGCGACAGCTGCGCCACCGGCATGGCCGCGCTGCTGCCCGCCGAGGAACCACCGCCGGTCTCCGCCTATCCCGCGCAGCCGATCCCGGACCATCGCGAGCCCGCCAGCGAAACCTCGCTGCCACAAGGCGGCTGGATCACCTCCCGCACCGTGGACTGCACACCGGATTTCGTGCGCCAGTACCTGGAAGATGTGCGCGAAGCCTCCTCGCTCTACGCCGAGCAGGGCCTGGTGCACCCGGGCACGGTGCTGCGGCTGTGCAACTACGTGCTCTCGACGAATGCCGTGCTGGGGCCGTGGATTCACGTGGGCAGCAAGGTCCGCAACTTCGCCGCCGCGAAGGTGGGCGACGGGCTGGTGGCAAGGGCGAAGGTGATCAGCAACCACATGCACAAGGGCCATAAGTTCGTGGTGCTGGATGCCTTGGTCGTCGCCAACGGTACAACACCGATAGCCCGCGTTGAGCATACCGCGATCTATCTGCCGCGGCAGGTGGCGGCAGCCTAAGGAAGCGGTTCTTTTTTGAAAAAAAGAACCAAAAAACTTTTGTTCGTTTGCGCCGTGGCTAGCCAGGGCGCAAACGAATGAAGTCTTTTTGCTTCTTTTTCTTCAGAAAAAGAAGGCCTTGCTTACTTGCCTGCGTCCGACCCAAACCGAGCTTGCCGCGCCTGCAGCACCCGGATCGCCACCAGTGCGGCCCCGATCACCAGGAAGCTCACGCCCGTGGTCACCGTGCCCAGCGCGTAGATGTCCGGCTTGGTCACCGTCGTCATCAGCCCCTGCAGCTCCAGCGGCAGCGTATTGACGGACCCGATCGCCTGGCTCGACCGCGCCAGCTCATCCCAGGACAGCGTGAAGCCGAACAGCCCGATCCCCACCACGGAGGGCAGGATGATCGGCAGCACCACGTGCCGGAAGCTTTGCCAGGATGTGGCCCCGAGGTCGCGCGCCGCTTCCTCCAGCCTGGAGTCAAAACGGTTGAACACCGCGAACATGATCAGCAGGCCGAAGGGCAGCGTCCAGGTCAGGTGCGCGCCGAGGCCGGAGGTGTAGAGCCCCATCGCCGTGGTCCAGTCCTCCACGCCCCAGGCATTCACCAGGTCGTCGATCAGCCGGAACTGCAGCGCGATGCCCAGCGACGTCACGATGGAAGGCACGATCAGGCTGGCGATCGCGGTGTAGAGCAGCACCGCGCCACCCGGCAGGCGCCGGCGGAAGGCCATGCCGGCGGCCACCGACATCACCACCGTGATCGCCATCGCCAGCAGGCCGAGGCGCAGGGAGCGGCCGAAGGCGGCGCCGATATCTACGATCCCGCCGCCGGCGAACAGCTTCCTGAACCAGTGCAGCGAAACGCCGTTCATCGGGAAGGTCAGCCCGCCCTCCGGCCCCTGGAAGGACAGCACCAGGATGGTCAGCGTGGGGCCGTACAGGAACAGCACATAGGCCCAGAACAGCGCGCCCAGCGCCCAGAAGCCGATCCCCCGCCGCTTCACAGCTCCTTCCTCACATCCACCAGCCGGCTCAACGCCGCGATGATCAGCCCGGTGGCCGCCAGCAGGATCACTGCATTGGCGGCGGCCGCCGGGAATTGCAGCGCGTCCAGCCGTGTCTGGATCACCTTGCCGGCGGAGGCGATCTGCTGGCCGCCCATCACGCCGATCGTCACGTAGTCACCCATCACGATGGTGATCACGAAGATGGAGCCGATGACGATCCCGGGCTTGGAGAGCGGGATCACCACGTTCCACAGCGTTTGCCACGCGCTGGCCCCGGCATCGTGGGCCGCTTCCAGCAGGCGCCGGTCGATGCGCAGCATGGCGTTGAACACCGGCACCACCATGAAGAAGGTGAACAGGTGCACCAGCGCCAGCACCACGGCGAACTCGCTGAACAGCAGCCATTCCAGTGGCTTCTCCACCACCCCGGCTTCCACCAGCCCGCGATTCACTACCCCGTTGCGCCCCAGCAGCGGAATCCAGGAGATCATGCGGATCACGTTGGAGGTCCAGAACGGGATCGTGCACAGCAGCGAAAGCGCCACCTGCCAGGTGCGATCCCGCACATGGAACGCCAGGAAATAGGCAATGGCGAAGCCGAGCACGAGCGTGATCGCCCACACCATCCCCACCAGCCGCAGCGTCTGCCAGTAGGTCTTGAGCATGGTGCAAAGCGAGGGCATCTGCGCCAGGCAGCCCTCGAAGCTCTCCACATAGCCGCGCACGGTGAAGGCCGGGATGATCTCGTATTCGTTGTAATCCCAGAAGCTGACCATCACGACGAGCGCGAGCGGCAGCAGGAAGAACAGCGCGAACACCAGCATCATCGGCCCGGCCTGCAGCCAGGCCACGAAGGCGCGGCGGCGTTCCTGCCGCCGCGTTCGCGCCTGGCGGCGCGAGTCTTGATTTGGCGCGCCGCCGCCGGCCAACCCGGCGCGCAAGTCCGTCCTTCCGGACTGCCGGGAAGTCCGGCAGTCCGGGAGGCCGGGGTCAGGCAGCGATGAACTCATTCCACTTCCTGACCATGTAGTCGTTCTCGTCCATCACCGCGTTCCAGCAGGCCACCGCGCCCATGCGGTCGTTGTAGGAGCCGCCATCGCGCACGGAGCCGGCCTTCTCCAGCAGGCCGCCATCCGGCCCCTTGATGTCCTGCGCCGCCGCCTTGCCTTCCATCCAGTAATCCCACTCATACGGCGCCATGCTCGCCTTGGCGGTGGAGAGCACGGCCGAGTAGTAGCCCTGGCGGTTCAGATAGGCGCCGGCCCAGCCGGAAAGGAACCAGTTCACGAACTCATAGGCCATGTCGAGCTTCCGGCCCGAGGCACCCTTGGAGACGCAGAAGCCCGAAGCCCAGGAGCGATAGCCCTCCTTCAGCGGCTGGAAGGTGCAGGGAATGCCCATGGAGCGCACCTTGGTCACCGCCGGCGACCACATGGACTGGATGACCGTCTCGCCGGAGGCCATCAGGTTCACGCTCTCGTTGAAGTCCTTCCAGAAGGCGCGGAACTGGCCGGCCTTCTTCGCGTCGGTCAGGACCTTCATGGTCAGGTCGATCTCGGCGCGGGTCATGTTGCCCTTGTCGGCGTATTTGTGCTGGCCGGTGGCTTCCACCACCATCGCCGCGTCCATGATGCCGATCGAGGGAATGTTCAGGATCGAGGCCTTGCCCTTGAACTCCGGGTTCAGCAGCTCGGCCCAGGAGGTGATCGGCCGCTTGATCAGGTCCGGCCGGATGCCCAGCGTATCGGCGTTGTAGACGGTGGGGATCAGCGTCACGAACTCGGTGGGCGTGGCGGAGAAGGTCTTGGCGTTGGCGCCGGTGAGGTACAGCACCTTCCACGGCGCGGTGCCCTGGCCGCCGATCTTCTTGCCGTTGGGCAGCTCGCCCTTGGTGAAGACCGGGGTGATGTTGTTGAATTCCTTGATCTTGCGGGCGCTTAGCGGCTGGATGTTGCCGGAGGGAATGAGCTTCTTGAGCGAGAAGTATTCGGTATCCAGCACGTCGAACGAATTCGGCTGCGTCACCACGCGCTTGGTCACGTCGTCGGTGGTGACCGTGATGTATTCGATCTTGATGCCGGTATCGGCCAGGCACTGCTTGGAGATGTCGTCCCCGGCATTCACCGCCGTGCCGAGGTAGCGCAGCACCTTCGGTTCCTGGCTGTGCACGGCGGGGGCGAACAGCGTGCCGGCGGCAAGCCCGCCAAGCGCGCCGCGGCGCGTGAGTTTGCTGCGAAGCATGGGCCCTGTACTCCTGTTGTTGGGGTGTGTTGGCCGGTCACTGCAGCGCATGCGCTGCCTCCGGCTCCCAGCCGACGGACACGGCATCGCCCGGCACCAGCGGCGCCGCATCGAAGCTGTCATCCGGGATCTGGGCGGTCAGCTCGGTGCCGTCCGCCAGGGCGGCGGTCACCAGGATGAAGCTGCCCTGGTACTCCAGCGCGGCCACGGTCGCGGCCAGGCCCTCGCCGCCCTTGGCCAGGCGCAGCCGGTCGCCGCGCACCGCGATGCTGCCGCCCTGCCACGGGATCACGTTGTGCCCGCCGATGAAGCCGGCCACGAACGCGGTGCGCGGCCGGTTGAACACCTCGCGCGGCGGGCCGGCCTGCTCGATCCGGCCCTGGTTCATCACCACCACCAGGTCGGCCAGCGCCATCGCCTCCTCCTGGCTGTGCGTCACATGGATGAAGGTGATGCCGATCCGCCGCTGCAGCCGCCGCAGCTCCGCCCGCATGCGCACGCGCAGGAACGGGTCCAGCGCCGAAAGCGGCTCGTCCAGCAGCAGCACCTGGGGTTCTGTGATCAGCGCGCGGGCCAGCGCCACGCGCTGCTGCTGGCCGCCCGAAAGCTGGGCGGGCATCCGCGCCTCGTACTCCTGCATCGCCACCACGCCGAGCAGCTCGCGCGCCCGCGCCCAGCGCTCCTGCCTGCCCACGCCGCGCATCTTCAGCGCGAAGGCCACGTTGTCGAGCACCGAGAGATGCGGGAACAGCGCGTAGGACTGGAACATCAACGCCGTGCCCCGCGCCCGCGGCGGCAGGTCGGTCACGTTGCGCGCACCGAACAGCACGTCGCCGGAGGAAACGCTCTCATGCCCGGCCACGATGCGCAGCGTGGTGGTCTTGCCGCAGCCAGACGGGCCCAGCAGGCAGCAATAGCTGCCAGCCGGCACCATCAGGTCGACATCATCGAGGGCAATCGCCGGGCCAAAGCTGCGCCCGACCTTGACCAGTTCCACCGACACGCCGCGGGGCGCTTGTTCATTCATCTTCCGGCACGCCAAAGTCTCACGGCATGCCGAAGCAATCCCTGTGCCACTGATTTGAGCCGGTCAGGAACCGGGTTTGCCCCCGAACGATCCGATTCCGTTCAGCCGGCGTCGCTTTCCTGGGCAGATGCCGGAAAATGCAGCCTGTTCAAGCCAGGGCGGGCTGCAGCTTCGGCCGCGGCTTGCTGTCCGCCCCGAACACGATCTGCACCGTGCCGGCAATGAGCCCGATGGTCACGCCCAGCTGCCACGCCCGGTCGTAGCTGCCCAAGGACTGCAGGATCAGCCCGCCGCCATAGGCGCCCAGGAAGCTGCCCACCTGGTGGCTCAGGAACGCCAGGCTCGTCACCGTCGCCATGTAGCGCAGCCCGAACATCTGGGAGACGAGCCCCGCCGTCAGCGGCGAGACGCCCATCCACAGCATTCCCATCGTCGCCGCGAAGGCCAGCGTCGTCACCGGGCTGGGCGGGAACACGAAGAACACCGCAATCGCGATGCTGCGCAGGATGTAGAGCAGCCCCAGCATGATGTGCTTCGGATAGATGCCGCCAAGCCAGCCCCACATATAGGCACCGGCGATGTTGAACCCGCCGATCACCGCCAGTGATTGCGCCGACAGCATCGGGTCCATCCCGCACATCGCCAGGTAGGTGGGCAAATGCGTGGTCAGGAACACGAGTTGCAGCCCGCACACCAGGAAGGCGCCGGCCATCACCAGGAAGGCCCGCCGGCGCATTGCCTCGCGCAGCACTTCGCGGAAGCTGGTTGCCTCGCCCCGCTTCACCGGCAAGGGCACCTCGTCCGCCCGCCCCATCACGAAGGCGGCCGGCAGCATCAGCAGCGCCAGGCCGAACATCGCCCACATCGCCATCTGCCAGCCTTGCTGGTGGGTCATCAGCGACTGCGCGACCGGGGCCGCGATCAGCGTGCCCAGCGACCCACCGGCCGAAACAATGCCCAGCACCCGGCTGCGCTGCGCCTCCGGCACCGAGCGCGCCGCGGCCGAAAGGTTCAGGCTGGCCGCCGTGCACGAAAGCGCGATGCCCAGCAGCGGCCCGGTCCCGAGGTTCAGCCACAACGGCCCGGTGGCGAACACCGCGCACAAGATGCCGGCCGCATACAGCGCCGCCCCGGTCATGGAGACCTTGCGGAACCCGTAGCGGTCCGCCAGCGCGCCCACGAAGGGCTGGGACAGCCCCCACACCACGTTCTGCACCGCCACGGAGAAGGTGAAATCCGCCACCGTGATCCCGCTGGCCGTCATCGGCTGCATGAACAGCCCCAGGCTCTGCCGGATGCCCATCGCGAGCGAGAGCAGGATCGCCGCCCCCACCAGGATCGGCCAGGCGCGGACAGCTTTGTGCGAGGCCATTGCGGCCCTCCCTTCCCAAGCCGGCCACGCTAGGCGCCGCCGCAAGCCCGCCGCAAGCCAACACCTCGCCCCCGGCATGCGCAGCCCGCCGATGTGGCATGCTTGTGCCGCGCCCGCGCCCATGCCACCTGCCCGCGCATGACCACCCCCGTCCCCGTCGGACAACTCCTGGCCGAAGCCGCCGCCACCCTGGCCGAAGCCGGCATCGAGGCCCCCGCCCGGGAGGCCCGCCTGCTGCTGCTGCACGCAATCGGCCGCCCCACCACCGCCCTGCTGGACCGTGCCGAGCCCGTCCTGGCCCCCACCCTCGCCCCCCTCGTCGCCCGCCGCGCCGCCCGCGAGCCCATGGCCCTCCTCCTCGGCCGCCAGGGCTTCTGGACGCTGGATCTGGAGGTCTCGCCCGACACCCTCATCCCCCGCGCGGATTCGGAAGCCATCGTGGAGGCCGCCCTGGCCGCCGCCCCGGCCCCGCGCCGCGTGCTGGATCTCGGCACCGGCACCGGCTGCCTGCTGCTCGCCGTGCTCAGCGAACGCCCCGGGGCCTGGGGTTTGGGCATCGACCTCTCGCCTGACGCCGCGGCGCTCGCCGCCCGCAACGCCCGCGCCACGGGCCTCTCCACCCGCGCCGCCTTCCTCGCCGCCGACTGGTCCGCCCCCCTCTCCAGCGCCGCCCGGTTCGACCTCGTCCTCTCGAACCCGCCCTACATCCCCACCCCCGACCTCGCCGGCCTCATGCCGGAAGTCCTCGCCCACGAGCCGCCCCGCGCGTTGGATGGCGGGCCCGATGGCCTGGCCGCCTATCGCCACATCACCGCCACCCTGCCCGTGCTTCTCGCTCCCGGCGGCGTCGCCGTGCTGGAGGTCGGAATCGGTCAGGCCGCCCCCGTCGCCGCCCTCGGCATCGCCCAGGGCCTCGCCCACATCGCCACCCGGCCGGACCTTGCCGGCATCCCTCGCGCCGTCGTGCTGGCCGCCCGGGACCCTCTGGCCTGAAAAAACGTTTGGCAGGCGCGGATGCCTTCGTTAGCTTGCGACTCGCGTGGCGGGGGGTAAGTCCTGCAGGCCCCATTATGCGACAGCGCATTCTGCGCCATCGCGGGACCGTAGAGCCCACGCGGAAGCCCATGGAACACGATTGCCTGCACGCCCCGCGTGGCACGCAGGACATGGCATCGGATGGCCGGAGCCGGACCGTGGGGACTGCCCCCACGGGCGCCGGCCGAACACAGGAAAGCGCTTCACACGCCTATGAACATGAAACGCGCACGAGGACGTAACTTTCGCAGCGGTGGCGGCGGGGGCGGTGGCGGCGGAGGCGGCGGTGGGGGCGGCCCGGTTCGCCACCACAGCGGCGGCGGCAACATCCCGCTCAACCGCAACCACACCTTCGACAGCAGCGGGCCGGATCTGCGCGTGCGCGGCACCGCCCAGCAGCTGTTCGAGAAATACCTCCAGCTCGGCCGCGACGCCTCCGGTTCCGGAGACCGCGTGATGGCGGAAGCCTATTTCCAGCA
>CAMDAM010000148.1 GCA_945888575.1 Asaia bogorensis
ATCGCGCTGGTGCGGGCGTTCGATGAGCCGGAGCGCGGCTATCGCGCCGGCGCCATCCTGGCGCTGGTGGGGGTGGTGAACCTGCCGATCATCAAGTTCTCCGTGGATTGGTGGAACACGCTGCACCAACCCTCCACGCTGACGGTGACGGGCGCGCCCACCATGCATGTGGACATGCTGTGGCCGCTGCTCACCTGCATCCTGGGCTTCTCGCTGGGCTTCGCCGCGGTGGTCACGGCGCGGCTGCGCGCGGCGGTGATGGAACGGCGCATCCGCGGGCTGTTGCTGGCGCAGGCGCAGGGAGTCTAGCGATGACGCACCTGCCCTATGTCGCCGCGTCGTACGGGCTGGCCCTGCTGGTGGGGGTGGCCTTCGCCGCCGATGCCTGGCTGCGCATGCGCCGCGCGGCAAGGCGGCTGGAGGCGATCGACCCGCGCCGCAACCGGGAGCGTGCGGGATGAGCCTGCTGCGCACACGCAAGGGGCGGCGGCTGGCGGTGGTGCTGCTGGGGCTGCTCGGGCTGGGCAGCGCCACGGGGCTGGCGCTGATGGCGTTCAACGACACGCTGGTGTTCTTCGTCACCCCCGGGGACATGGCGGAGAACCCGCCGCCGGCCGGGCGCACGCTGCGGCTGGGCGGGCTGGTGGAGAACGGCAGCGTGGTGCGCGACCGGCGCGACGGCAAGCCGGTGGCGAAGTTCCGCGTAACAGACGGGCGCGCCGCGGTGGATGTGGAGTTCGCCGGCATCCTGCCCGACCTGTTCCGCGAGGGGCAGGGCGTGGTGAGCCTCGGCACATTGCGTCCCGACGGCAGCTTCCTGGCCAGCGAGGTGCTGGCCAAGCATGACGAGACCTACATGCCCAAGGAAGTGGCCGAGGCGCTGAAGAAATCCGGCCAGTGGAAGCCCGAAAGCGGGCAGGCCCCGCCGGCCGGCACCTGGAACACGCTGGCACCGCGCAAGGGCGGCGGCTGAGATGTTCATTGTACTCGGGGTGCTCGCGGTGCTGCTAGCGGCGGGCATCGCGGTCTATGCCTTCTGGGACGAGTTCGTACCGCCATCCACCACCCCGCCGGCGCTGCGCGGCAGCCCCACGCGGCTGCAGGACCAGCGCGTGCCAGGCTTCACCCTGCCCGGCCTGGTGGGCCAGGGCTTCGAAGCGCGCGACATGCTGACGCGGCGCAAGCCAATCGTGGTGAAGTTCTGGGGCACCTGGAGCCCGGCCTGCATCCTGGAATACCCGGTGCTGATGGAATTGCAGGCTTCACGGGTGGAGATGTGGGGCGTTGCCTTCCGAGACAGCCGCACGAACGCGCTGGACTACCTGGAGCGCAACGGCAACCCGTATGCCCGCGTGGCGCATGATGTGGCGGGGCGGGTGGCCTCGGACTGGGGGGTGACCAGCGCGCCCACCACCTTCATGGTGGATGGTGAGGGGATCGTGCGCTGGGCGCGCCGCGGGCCGCTGACATCGCAGGTTGTGGAGCGCGAATTGCTGCCGATGATCGAGCGGTATTCCAACTGAGCCCTGCGGTCAGGCTGGCGGGCTGGGCAGCTCGTCGGTGGTGGTCCAGCCCGGCTCGATGGAGAGGCTGGCGCGGCGACAGAGATCCACGCCGCGGCGCTCCTCGGCGGCACGGTTCTCGAACACCACGCGGATATCGACGGTGCAGCCGCCGCGGAAGCTGACGGAGCCATTCTCGCCCACGGAAATGGCGCGCGGCAACAGGTCGGCGCCCCAATCCGGCGCATCGGCGGCGGAGACGAACACCTGCTGGATGGCCCGTCCGCTGCCGTTGGCCAGCAGCAACTGGTGCACCTGCTGGGCCACCGGCGGCTGGGTGCGGGCCTTGCCGTCGAACGCCACCTGGCGGTTGCGGCAAAGGTTCTGGGCCGGCCGCTCCTCCCGGCTCGCATCCTGGTAGATCACCAGCACGTCGAAGGCGCAGTCGCGCAGGCGGCCAAGGCGCAGGCGCAGGGTGCGGCCGGGTTCCAGCACCGCCTCCCCCAGCCGGTCGTCGCCCCAGGCTTCGGCGCTGGTGGGGGAGACATAGGCCTCGGTGATCGGCAGCGGGCTGCGATTGGCCAGGGTCACCTCGCGCTCACCGAGCGGGCCGGGCGGGGCCGGCTGGACAAGGGGGGCGGCCGGCGGATCGCGCGGCCGATCGGCCTGCGCGGCGGCGACGGACGAAAGCACTGCCATCAGGGCTGCGGCGAGGGCTGCGGCCGGCAGGCGGGGCTGCATCGCGGTCTCCGAATCCCTCCCGCTGGGCCCAAATGCCGATCCGGAAGGCGCTTGAATACATGAGCGAAATGGCGGGGAGGAAGGCAACCCACGATCGGTTGCAATCCCGCTCGCACACGCCATGTTGATGACATGGACGACGCTAAAACACCACAGCAGACCACGCCGGATTCACCCAAGGCCGACGCGCCGGCGACAAAGCCGGCCGCGGCGAAGCTGCCGCCGGAAATCGGCGGTGCGCCGGGGCCGGAACCCACGCGCTATGGCGACTGGCAGCACAAGGGCCGCGTGACGGATTTCTGAGCCGGCAACCGCCGCGGCGCGCCATTTTTCACGCTCCCGGCCGTTCATGGTTTGGCAAGGGTTTCCGGCCTAGCCTTTCGCACTCAAGCGCCAAAACGGTGCGTTGGCTTATCGCGCACTGAAGGTTTCCTTTCATGGCGAGCGATCTCTCCGTGCCCAAAGTGGGTGCGACTGCGGCTGCCGTGGAGCCTGGACGCGTTCGCGTCGCGGGCCAGCCACCCCGGCTCGCAACTGTTTCCGCGCCCCCTGCCGATACCGGCGCCGAACCCGGCAAACCGATGGCGAACCCCACGCTGCGGCTGGATCCCGGCCTGGCGCTGGTGGTGATCGAATTCCGCGACGGGGCGGGCAAGGTGCGGGAGACGATCCCGACCGAGGCACAGCTGGACGCCTACCGCGCCTCCCAGCGCACCAGCAACGCGCCCGTCCCCCAACCTGGCCAGGCCAATGGCCAAGGCGGCGCGGACGGCATCAAGCCCGTCGGCAACAAGCGACCGGAGCCCGGCGAGGTGCCCCCGGTGGCGGCGCCGCGCGCGCCTGACGTGGCACCGCCGCCCGAAGCCGCCGCCGCCCAGCCGCGCGGGCCGGCCGACAGCGCGGTGCCGGGCCTGCCGGTTAAGGCTTCGGAAACCGGCACGGCCTGACACTGGGGCCCTTCATGGAGGGCCTGGCATGCGCCGACTTCTGCTCGCGGACCGCGTCAAGGACCGGCGCGGCAGTTTTCTCGCGCCGCTGATCCCCGCGCTGTCCGAACACTACGAGGTACGGTTCCACTCGGGGTCACCGGGGCCGGAGCTCGCGGCGGCGATCGCCTGGGCGGATATCGTCTGGCTGGAATGGTGCTGGGACCATGCCGTGTGGGCCACGACCAGCGGCGCGCTGGGCGGGCGGCCCTGCGTGGTGCGGCTGCATTCGATCGAGGCCTTGCAGACCGACTATCCCGCGCGGATGGATTGGCGGCAGGTGGATGCGCTGGTGACCGTGGGCGAGGATATCGACGCGCTGGTGCGCGAACGCTTCCCCGCCTCCGCCGCCGCGGGCGCGCGGCATGTGGTGGCGAACGGCATCGACCTGCAGCGATTTGCTCCAGGCCAGCCCGATCGCAAGCGCGTCGGCTGGGTCGGCCATATCGAGCCGAAGAAGAACCCGATGCTGATGCTGCAGGCGATGCACGCGCTGAACCGCGCGGAGGCGGGCTACAGCCTGCACGTGGCCGGCGCCTTCACCGACCTGCGCACGCTGCGCTACCTGCAGCGCATGGTGCCGAAGCTGGGGCTGCAGGGCTGCGTGCGCTTCGAGGGCGAGGTGGCGGACATGCCGGCCTGGTATGCCGACAAGGGCGTGCTGCTCTCCACCACCATGTACGAAAGCTTCGGCCTGAACATCGGCGAGGCGATGGCCGTCGGCGCCTTCCCGGTGGTGCATGATTTCCCCGGCGCAGACCTGCTGTGGCCGACGGAATGCCTGTTCGCCTCCGTGGAGGAAGCTGTGGCGCTGATCAGGGCGGCGCGGCCGGGGCTGTATCGGGAATGGGTGGCGGAGCGCTACGGGCTGGCGCAGCAGGTGGCCGCCATGCTGGGCGTGCTGGACATGCTGCCACAGCGGGTGCCCCGCGCGGCCTGATCGCCGCCACGGGCCTTGCACCCCTGCGGCCTCCCATGCGTTGTGGCCGAACGCCATGATGGGAGTGCCCGATGAGCAGCGGCCTGATCGCATTGCTGGACGACGTGGCCGCGCTGGCCAAGGCGGCGGCGGCAAGCATCGACGATGTGGCAGCCCAGGCTGGCAAGGCCGGCGCCAAGGCGGCCGGCGTGGTGATCGACGACGCCGCGGTCACCCCGCGCTATGTGGCGGGCCTGGCGCCCAGCCGGGAATTGCCGATCGTCGGCCGCATCGCCCTGGGCTCCCTGCGCAACAAGCTGGTGTTCCTGCTGCCCGCGGCGTTGGCACTGGGCCTGTTCGCACCTTGGGCCATCACGCCGCTGCTGATGCTGGGCGGGGCCTATCTGTGCTTCGAGGGTGCGGAGAAGGTGGTGGAGGCGGTGGTGCCGCACCATGCCCCGGAGCAGGAGGTGCGCGCGGCCACGCCGGCGGCGGAGGAGGAGGCGAAGGTGGCGGGAGCGATCCGCACCGATTTCATCCTTTCGGCCGAGATCATGGCGGTCACGCTGGCCAGCGTGCCGACGGAAGGGTTCTGGGTGCAGGCGGCGGTGCTGGCCACGGTGGGGATCGGGATCACGCTGGCGGTCTATGGTGCGGTGGCGCTGCTGGTGAAGCTGGATGATGCCGGGGTGGCCCTGGCGGCCCGCGGCGGCCCGGTATCGCGGCGGCTGGGGCTGCTGATGGTGCGGGCCATGGCGCCGCTGCTGGCCGCACTCGGCGTGGTGGGTACGGTGGCGATGCTGTGGGTGGGCGGCGGCATCCTGCTGCACGGGCTGGAGACGCTGGGCGCGGCCGGGCCCGCCCATGCCGTGGCGGCGGTGGGTAAAGCGGCGGCGGGGGCGGTACCGACCCTGTCGGGCACCGCGGGCTGGCTGGCGGAATCACTGCTTGCCGGCCTCGCGGGGCTCGCGGTCGGGCTGGCCGGCGTGGGCGTGGCCCGGCTGGTGCGGCGGTAACGCCGGCCACATTGCACGCCGGAGAGGCCCGCAGCCGGGCCGGTCGGGCACCACCGGTCCCGCCTATTTCGAACACGTTTCAGAATCGCCGAATTCAGGTGATTTATTTTCGCTCCATATTGTGCCGCGCTGCGCCCCCAGAGGGCGACATAAACGCATTTTGTCAGCGTGGCGGCGAAAGTATTACGGCGCTACGGTTATTTATGAAAATTGAGACGTGTGCATGGACGTGATGGCGAAACATTGTACAAATGATCGGAATTTTTAGTCATAACGGCGGTTTATGATTTTGATGACCTGGACATCAAGTGCGGGTTACTAAGACCCAACCCGTCCGGCGCCGAACATGGCCGGGGTGGCCGGAGACGACAGACCCGCTAAAGGATACCGTCCATGGAATGCTCGATCGAATCGGCGCTCGAGGCAGCATGCGAAGAATTGGAGACCGAGATCGCCACGAGCGGTACGCAGATCGAGGCGGCACAACGGCTTCGCTACAAGGTGTATTGCGAGGAACGTGGCTTCGAGCCCGGCGAAAACGGGTTGGAGCAGGACGAGTTCGATGATGTGTCGCGCCACGTGCTGGTGCGGTCCCGTCGGAGCGGCCAGGTGCTGGGCACGGTGCGCGTGGTACTCGGCTGCGCGACACGCGGCGCGACCAGTTTTCCGATGAATCGTGTATGCGAACGCTACGTTCTGTCGCCGCTGCCTGCGATGGCAACCGGCGAGATCTCCCGCTTCGCGCTGACGCGGGATCGGCCGGGGGTAAGCCCCGCGGCGGCCGCCCTGATGCGGCTTTTCCTGATGCGCGGCATCGTGACGGTGAGCGGCACGCACGACCTGACACATTGGTGTGCGATCATGGAGCGCAGCCTGTTGCGCCTGCTGCGCGCCACCTCGATCAACTTCGAACATGTCGGGCCAGCGGTGGAATACCACGGCACGCGCCAGCCGGCGGTGGGGGCAATCTCCACGGTGTTGGGCCGCATCCGGGCCGAGAAGCCGCAGGTGTGGTCGTTCATCACCGGGGATGGCGCGCTATGGCAGGAACGGGTCGCAGCCCAGCCGTTGACCGCGCAGCGCTTCGGCTGAACGGCTCATCCACCCGCTGGCAGCAGCAATTCCTCCAGCGGGCGGCGGACTGAGCGCGGCCCGGGCGCGCCGGGGCGACGATGGCCAAGGCGGCCGAGGAACACCACGGCGTCGGGGTCGCCCAGCAGGGCGGTGAAGCGCGCGGCAAGGCCGGCGGCGCGGGTGCGCAGCGCCGCCTCGGTGGTGAACGCGCTGCCGTGCCGGCCGTGATGGGCGAAGATCAGCGTGGCCAGCGCAGGCTGGAGGCCGAGGCCGAGTTGTTCGGCGGCAAGCCAGAAGCGCTGCAGGGCCATGCCGTGGCGCAACAGCACCTCGGCACCCTGGTCTGGGTTTGCAGCACGGATGACGAAGAAGGCAGCACTGGCGATGGCCGGCCGCAGATCCAGCTGCAGGGCCGCGCCCGCGGTGCCGAGCGTGGCGTTGAGGCGCCGCATCCGCTGCCAGTCCCGCATGGCCCAGCGCATCAGGGCGCGGGTCGGCCGGTCCAGCCCGATCGCCCCCTGCGGCAGGCCGTCCGGGCTGCGCGGGCGGGTCCAATCCACCACGCGACGGTGCACGGCGAAGGTTTCCGGGGCACGCAGGCGGATGTCGGTGGCGATCACGCCAAGACGGGCCAGGCGCAGGCGGGCCGACAGGGCCTCGTGCCACTCAACCGTCAGGTCCGGGCCGAGGGCCTCGGCGAGGCGCGCCTTCTGGGTAACCGTGAGCGGAATACGGGCAAGCGGCCCACGCGCGACGCTGCGCAACAGCAGCGCAGCAACGCTGTCCGCAGGGGCGGGCGCATCGGCGGCGGCCTCGTCGAACGAGACATGGCAGCGCCACGGCGGCCCGCCGGCCTCCGCCTGCCAGGCCATCGCCCAACCTGCCGATCGGGCGGCGATGCGCAGGCTTTCGAGCAGCATGCCGCCAGACAGCAGGATCGGCGCGCCGCCGCGGTATTCATAGGGGTTGGCCGGGTCCGGCGCTTCGAGATGGATGCGCACGGCGCGCGGGCCGAGCAGCTCGAAGCGCCAGGGCTGGGTGTTGTCGCCGCTGGGGGCCCAGCGCGCGAGATCGAGGATCGCGAGCAGCGTGTCCGATGGCGTCACCGGTGGCGACGCGGCAGCACGGTGGGCCATGCCGGCATAGATGCGCCGCGCAATGGCCAGCTTGGCGCGCTGCAACGGCCCGGCATTGCCCCAGGGCAACCAGGTGCGGGCCAGCTTGCCGCGATAGGCGTCGAAATGCAGGTGGGTGGGCGCATGCGGCACGCCGCCGCGGCCCAGCAGGATCTTCAGCGCCTGGGTGGCAACCATGCCGGCGCATAGTTCGCAGGCCGCCACCGTGGAAGGGCCTCGGCGCCCGGCGAGGTCAACGCGGGTGTCGTCGGCCAGGTAGGGGCGGTGCAGCCCGGCGGGGGCGACGCCCATCAGGAAGCGAAGATACTGCTCCGGCTCCGGCTGGCCGGCGAGGCGGAAATACTGCTCGAACGTCATGCGGCCGGGCAGGAAGGCGAGGAAGCCCACCCCCATGCCGATGGGCGCCGCGGTCACAGCCGGGATGCCGCGCTCGGCGCAGCGGGCAAAGACGGCGGCGCGGATGGAGAGCGCGAAGAAGTCGAACCCGTCCACGAACAGGTCCACGCCATCGAGGAAGGCATCGATGTTGCCGGGCTGCACGCCTTCGGGAAACTGCGCGAGGTGCAGCGTGGGGTTGATGGCGCGTGCCATCTCCGCCAGCACCTCCACCTTGGGGCGGCCGAGCGTGGCCATCGTGGCCCCGGCCTGGCGGTTCATGTTCTCGATGCCGAAACGGTCGAGGTCGGCGATGTGGAACTGCCCGATGCCCAGGCGGGCCAGGGCCAGCAGATAGAAGCCGCCGACACCGCCGAGCCCGGCGATGGCAACGCGCCGGGCGCGCAGGGCCAGCTGCTCCCACTCCGTGGTCCAGCCAAGGTTGCGGCCGAACGCGGAGGCGTAGTCGAAGGGAGCGTTCCGCCCCTCCGGCATGGACCCGGATCGAGAAAAAGGCGGCGCCGCGGCGCCGCCTTCTTCCGAGCTATCCCGAGGGCCGATTGCGCCCTGCGACACGTGCCTGGCCGGTCAGGTCATGCGACGGCGCAGGAAGCCCATGCCCAGCAACCCGACACCCAACAGCGCCATCGAGGCCGGCTCCGGCGTCTGGGTCGGCGTCTCCAGGAAGTTGGCGCTGCCGCCACCCTGGGTGATGACGAAACCGTTCGCCGTGGTGGTGATCTGCGACGGGTTGTTGGTGAAGGCCGAGAACACCGCCTGGTAGAACGGGTCCGGGCTCACGAAGAACGAGGCGCCCGCCACCGTCGGCGCGAAGGTCAGCAGCGTGTTGGCGTTCGGCACCGGGATAGGCCCACCCGGGGTCGGGATGGTGGTGGCACCCACGCCACCGCCGATCAGCGTTCCCGTGGCCAGCGCCACGAGGTCGGTAGAATTCGTCGGCGGCGCATTGGTCGAAGCATAGGTCACGCCGGCCGGCGGGCCCACCACGTTGTAGCCGAACATCGTGAAGTTCAGCGTGGTGAAGGTGCCGCTGGTTCCGCTGGTGAAGGTCGGGGTGTTCTGCACGCCCGTGCCGTCGAAGCCGAAATACAGGCCGTAGGTGCTGTTCAGCCCGGCAGCGCCCACATTGGTATTGCCCAGCTGGAAGCCAATGACCGGCAGCACGCCGGTCTCGGTGAACGTGGCGCCGCCCTTGCCGTCGGGCGTGATCACCACGGTGCTGAAGTTGGAAATGTTGATGTTGTCGGCCGTGAAGCTGCCGCCGTTCAGCCCGACCGAGCCCGGGCTGAACGAGAACTGCGGCAGTGCCTCGGCGGTGGACGCCATGCTGGCCGTGAGGAGCACTGCTCCTGCGACGGCCCGGTTAAAAGTAACTGTGGTACCAAACATATGCGAAATCTCCCTGGGATGCCCCCAACGCCAATGTCGATAGCATAGCGCAGTTGCACAGGACGACTCCGAAGTAGTATTCAAACAATACGTGCAGATCGAACGCGATTGTAATTTATATCCTGAAATTACGGGCGCGTTGAATATCAGGGCATGTGGTGTCGGGGTATTTTACACTTCTATCGGGCACGTCCGCATGAGACCCGTCGCCCATGCGCAGCGAAAGCGGATGGGCGTACCGGATTCAGCCAAGGGGGAATGCGTTGCCTGCCGCGACCTCGCGCCGTTTTGAAGGCGATGGGCAGGCAGGGCCGGCGGCGCGGGGCCGCCGGCGGGGTCAGAACTGGCGCAACAGCCGGTCGATATAGTCCAGCTCGGGCTGCGGCCGGCCACGGTCGGCGCCGCGGCGGCGCAGTTCTTCCTGGATGGCGCGGGTGCGCGCCTCCTCCATCTGCTCCGGCACCTGAACATCGCCGCTTTCGTCGCTGCCGGAGGTGCCTTCGCGCAGGTGGCGGCCGAGCGGGTCGCGGCGCTCGTCGGCGCGGCGGGTCACGTCGCGGCCACGGCCATAGCCACGCTCGCCGCGGCGCTCGCCGCGCTGGTCGGCCGGGCCCATCTGCTGGCTGCCGGGGCCATTGCCCATGCCGTCCTGGTCACCCTCGGCCATCATGCTGCCTTCGCCGGACTCGTCGCCCTCCTCCTCGCCGTCCTCCTCGCCGCCGCGGCCGAACTGGGCGGCCATCTCCTGGTTCATCTCGCGCCCGCCCTTCTGCAGCGCCTCGATGGCCTTCTGCGCGGCCTGGGCGGCGGCGGGGTCGCGGCCGTCGCGCAGGGCTGCGACCGCGTCGCGCATGGCGGCATCGGCTTCGGCGAGCTGGGGCGGGATCTTGCCGGTCAGGTCGCCCTGCTGCTGCATGAGCTCACCCAGCGCACGGCGCAGCGCCTGCTGGATGCGCTGGTCCTGGGCGCGCTGCTCCTGGCTGCGCTGCTGGTCCTGCGGCGCCTGGGCGCGCTGGCGCGGCTGCATGAACGGCCGCAGCGGCTCCACCTGGCCGCCGCGCTGCTGGGCGTTGTCCAGCAGCGCGCCCTCGCGCTTGATCATGTCCTGCACCGCGTTCATCTGGCGCTCGCCACGCTGGCGCTTCTCGGCGCGGGCCTTCTGCCGCTCAGTCTGCTGGCCGCGTTCCTTGCGGGCGTTCTGCATGTCTTCCATCATGCGATCCAGCTCGGCCATCTTGTCCCGCGCCTCGTTCATGCGGTCTTCGCGGGCGGCGTCGCGCATCTCCTCGGTGGCGCGCTTCATGTCCTGGGCGTCGAGCCGGTTCTGGCGCTCCGGGTCGAAAGTCTGGTTGGCGGGGTCGCGACGGTTCTGCTCGGCCAGCGCCTCCATGTGGCGCTGCAACGCCTCCTGCAGCTCGCGCATGCGGCGATCCAGCTCGGCCTTGTCCACCTCCTCGCCACGCCGCTCCGCCTCCAGCATCTCGCGCACCGCCTGGCGGGCCCGCTCCAGCGCGCGGGCAGTGCGCTCCGGGGCGCCTTCCTCCAGGTGCAGGGCCAGCTGCCAAATGCGCGCCTGCACCTCCTCGATCGTATTGGGCGCACGGTCACGCCGCAGCTGGGTGAGGATGCTCTCCAGATTGAGCAACCCGCCGGTATCGTTCTTCCACACCTCATCGAGCTTCGCCTGCTGCTCCAGCCCCAGGATCGCCGGCCCGCGCTCCTCAGGCCGCAGCGACAGGCCCTTGCGCACCTCCAGGATGGCGCGAGCCACGGGGTGCTGAAAGCGCCGCTCCGGCAGTTCGAACGCGATGCTCTCGCTGCTCCCGGCCAGCCCCGTCGCATCGCGGCCGACCAGCTTCGCCTCCACCATCAGCCCGGCCCAGGGATGGGCGGTGAGGTCCTGCAGCCGCACGCCCTTCGCAGTCTTCGTGCTGCCGCCAGGGATCTGGATCGGCACCAGCAGCGGCGCGGCCTCCTTCCGGTCGCGCAGCGTGAGTTCAGCCTGCAGCGAAACCACGCCATAGGCATGGGCGGCCTGCCACGGGATACGCGTCTGCGGCACGCGGCTGCGCAGCCCGGTCGGCGGCTCCGGAAAGCTGACCACCGGCGCCACGTTCGGCACCACGGTCACCTCCCAGGCCGCCAGCGGAGCACC
>CAMDAM010000149.1 GCA_945888575.1 Asaia bogorensis
ACCATGCTGCAGGTCGGCGACCGCCTTCCGCCTCAGCCGGTGGCCAGCGCGATGTTGAATTCCACCCGGCGCGAGTCGGGTGACTGGCCGGGTGCGGGCGGCAGGAGGGAGACGACCAGCGCTTCCGGCCGGCGGGCGCTGCGCAGGAAGGGGTCGGTCTCGTTGTAGGGGTCGCCCTCGAAATACATCTGGGTGACGAACTGCTCCATCCGCGTGGTGACGCGGAAATGGATGTGCGCCGGGCGCCAGGTGGTGGGGCTGGTGCGGTAGGCGATCGGCTTGATGGTGGTGAAGGCGTAGCGGCCCTCCGCCCCCGTGACGAGTTCGCCGAAGCCTTCGAAATGGGGGTCGAGCGGCTCGGGGCTCACATCGCCGTCGTGCAGGTAGCGGCCATGCTGGTTGGCTTGCCAGACCTGCACCTCCGCCCCTTCCACCGGCGTGCCGTCCAGCCGGGTGATGATCCCTGAGAGATGGAGCACGAGGCCCTGGGCGCGGCCGCCCTGGGTGAGGTCGCCGCTGCGGTCTGGCGTGCGGCGGACGGGGTAGAACGGGCCGAGGATCTGGTCTGGCGTGCGGCGCAGCAGGAAGTCATGTGCACCCGGGGGCGCGGTGGGCGCGGAGGTGGCCATGCGGTGGAGTCCTTCCGGCGAGGGTGCGTTGATCCTACCGCCCTGCGGCGGCCAGGCAAGGCGAGCTTTCTGACATTATTTGTTACGCGATTCATCATGCAGATACCGGAACCAGTGCAGCTTGATCTCCGTTTCGGTACGGGACCGGCTTGAGCCTGCCTGGACCCATTGCGATTGGTGATCATAATCGGATGCATTAATTAACAATTAACGATTTTTTGACGCTAGATTTTCGTTGCCGGATACGGCATTTTACCGACGGACGAAACGATGCCCGCTGCCAGACCTTCTCGACTGGATAAGCGACCGCTTTGACTCGTGCTGGCTCATCCCCATAGGAGATTCTCCGTGCCATCCATCATGACCCCGGAACGACTGCTGGAAATTCTACGTGACACCATCGTGGGAACTGTCCGTCGCGACGGGCCCGATCTGTCGGCCCGGCAGTTCGGCGTGTTCCTGATCACCTACCTGGAAGACGGCCCGCACACCGTGCGCGGCCTGGCTGCGCGGCTGGAAGTGTCCAAGCCCGCGATCACGCGTTCGCTGGACCGGCTGGCCGAGCTGGGCCTGGCCAAGCGCGCGCCGGATCCGCGCGACCGCCGTTCGGTGCTGGTGACCCGCACGCGCCGCGGCAATGACTACCTGAATGATCTGCGCAGCTACATCGCCGCCGCGCTGAAGCCCAAGACCGGACGCGAGGCAACCGCGGCCGCCGCCTAGGCCCGCCTGCGGCAGGCGGGGCCAAGATGGCCCCGCCCCCGCATCCCGGACGTGCGTGTCAGCCGGCGGTGATGCGGTCGATCTCGGCCAGTTCCTCGGCCGACATCTTCCAGCCGCCCGCCGTGACGTTCTGCTCCAGCTGCTCCGGCTTGGTGGCGCCCGCGATGACGCTGGACACCGGGGCCTGGGCCAGCAGCCAGCTGAAGGCCAGTTCCAGCGCCGTGTGGCCGCGTGCCTCGGCGTAGTCGATCAGCTTTTCGCTGATCACCCAGTTCTTGTCCGTGAGGTAGCGGTCCGCCAAGCGCTGCGTGGTGGTGAGGCGCGAGGATTCCGGCATCGGCGCGTTGCGGCGGTACTTGCCGGTGAGCAGGCCGGAGGCGAGCGGGAAATAGGGCAGCAGGCCCATGCCCAGGTGGCGGGCGGCCGGCATCAGCTCCTTTTCCGCGTCGCGCACCACCAGCGAATACTCGTCCTGGCAGGAGACGAAGTGGTTGAGGCCGGCGCCGCGGGCGATCCAGGCTGCCTCGGTCATTTGCCAGGAGGCCCAGTTGGAGCAGCCGACGTAGCGGACCTTACCCTGGCGGACGAGGTCATCAAGCGCGCGCAGGGTTTCCTCGATCGGGGTCAGCGGGTCGAAGCGGTGGACCTGGTAGAGGTCGATATAGTCGGTCTTGAGCCGGGTGAGGCTGGCTTCGACCGCCTGCATGATGTAGCGGCGCGAGGCCCCCTGCTTCTTGCCGTCGTCGCTCATCGGCATGCAGAACTTGGTGGCGAGCACGATTTCATGGCGCATGCCGCCGAGCACCTCGCCCATGAAGCTCTCGCTGCCGCCCTGGTTGCCGTAGACGTCGGCGGTGTCGAACAGGGTGATGCCGAGGTCGTGGGCCTTGTGGATCACCTTCCGCGTGGCTTCCAGGTCGATGCGGCCGGCGAAGTTGTTGCAGCCGAGGCCGATGGCGGAGACGCGCAGGCCGGAGGTGCCGAGATTGCGGATTTCCATGTGGTGCTACCCTTTGCGAGAGGGCGGCACTGTTGCGCGCGGGGCGCGCCGGGTCAAAGCTGGGTCAGCGCGCGGGCAACAGCGCGAAGCGGGTGCCGGGGCGGGCGCGGCCGGCGATCTCGTTGATCAGCTTGCGGGTGATGCCGTGGCCGAAGCTGTCGAAATCTTCCACCTCCAGCACGAAGGCGCCCATGCCGCCCATCACGTTCTCGCGGAACCAGTGGGTGAGCCCGCCGGGCGGGTTCACGTGGGCGGCGATCCAGGCATTGGCGGGGTCGCTGTGGATGACCAGCGCGTTGATGGTGATGCCGGCGGCCACCGCTTCGTCGCGCACCATACCGACCTCGCGGCCGCTGTTGTTGGTGCCGTCGCCGCAGACGTCGATCACCTGGCGGACTGCCTCGATGCCTTTTGCGGCGAGGTCGCGGTCCAGGGCGGCCATGGCATGCTCGATCCCGGCGGAGATGGAGGTGCGGCCCCAGAATGACCGTGGCGCGGCCTTGACCTGGGCAGCGAGCGCGGCGGCGGAGGCGGCATCGTGGACCACGGTCCAGTCCACCATCGTGCGCACCTCATGCGCGCCGGCGAATTCGACGTAGAGGATGGCGACCGACGCGTGTTCCCCGCCGGCGATGGCGGCGAGCACGCGAGAATCGGTGAGGGCGGCGGCGTAGCCTTCCTTCATCAGGGCGTATTCGCGCTCGTCCACGCTGCGCGAGACATCGGTGAGCAGCACGAGGGCGAGATCGACGGTGCGCTCGCCCGCCCAAGCGGGGCGCGGCAGCAAGAGGGAGGCGATCAGGAGGAGCAGGCCCAACCAGCGCATGGTGTGAGCCTGCGCCCCGGCGTGGCCGGGATGCAAGCGGATTTCCCTTCAGGCCCGGCCGGCAGCCCCGGACAGCAGCACGGGGTCCACGCCGAGGCGGGCCATGGCGCGGCGCCATTTGCTGTCGTGGTCGGAATCGAACAGCAGCGGCAGGTCGTCGCCGTCCAGAGGGATGGACAGCCAGGAATTCTCCTGGATCTCGCGGTCGAGCTGGCCGGGGCCCCAGCCGGAATAGCCCAGCGCCAGCAGACCCTGTTCCGGCCCGCCGCCCTCGGCGATGGCCTTCAGCACATCGAGGCTGGCGGTGAGGGCCACGTGGTCATCCACCAGCAGGCTGCCTTCGCCGGTCCAGTCGCGGCTGTGCAGCACGAAGCCGCGGCCGTTTTCCACCGGGCCGCCGGAATGCAGCCGGATGCTGCGGGCGGGCGGGCGGGGCTCTACCGCCAAGGTTTGCAGCAGGTCCTCGAAGCTGGGGCTGGCCAGAGGCTGGTTCAGGATCAGGCCCATCGCGCCATCCGGGGTATGGGCGCACATGTAGATGACGCTGCGCGCAAACACGCTGCCCGCCAGCGCCGGCATGGCGATCAGCACCTGCCCGGTCAGCCAGGGCCCGCCCGCTTCGGCCTCAGTTGCGGCAGGGGTGGATTTGCGTGCCATGTTCTCTATGTTGGTCGGATCGGGCCGGCACGCAAGCGGCCCGGCGGCGGCCCATGCCGCCACGGCAAAACAACAAACGGGGCACAGGCCAGATGATCAAGGTAGGCGACCAGATTCCTTCCATGACCCTCACGAAGGCGACGGCGGAGGGCCCGAAGCCGGTGACCACCGACGAGATCTTCAAGGGCCGCAAGGTGGTGATGTTCGCGGTGCCGGGGGCCTTCACGCCCACCTGCAGCGCCAAGCACCTGCCGGGGTTCGTGCAGAACATCGACGCCCTGAAGGCAAAGGGCGTGGACGAGATCGTGTGCATGGCGGTCAACGACGCCTTCGTCATGGGCGCCTGGGGCAAGGACCAGGGCGTGGGCGACAATATCACCATGCTGGCCGACGGCTCCGCCGCCTTCACCAAGGCGATGGGCCTGGAGCTGGATCTCGTGGCCCGCGGCCTGGGCGTGCGCAGCCAGCGCTTCGCCATGGTGATCGAGAACGGAGCGGTGAGCCATCTGGCCGTTGAGGCCGCCGGCGGTTTCGACGTGAGCCGCGCCGAAGCGGTGCTCGCGGCACTCTAAGGCTTCGACCGATCCAGACGATGCGGCCGGCCCTCCCAGGAGGGCCGGCCGTTTTCGTTTCAGGGTATCAGCGCCAGCGTTGCAGGCGCTCGGCGGCCTGCGCCATGTCCGCCTCCGGGCCGCAATAGCTGAAGCGCAGGAAGTGGTGGCCACGCTTGCGGTCGAAATCCACGCCCGGGGAGGCGGCGATGCCGGCTTCGGCCAGCATGCGGGCGCAGAAGTCGCGGCTGTCGTTGGTGCGGTCCGACACGTCGGCATAGAGGTAGAAGGCGCCCTCGGCCGGGCTGATGCGCGGGAAGCCGGCCTTCGGCAGGGCGGCCAGCAGCAGGTCGCGCGAGCGGCGGTAGCGGGCGATGTTCGCCTCCAGCTCATCCGTGCAGTCGAAGGCGGCCTCGGCGGCGATCTGGGCGATGTGGGGCGCGCTGATGAACATGTTCTGTGCCAGGCATTCCACCGGGCGCACCAGGTCTTCCGGCAGCACCAGCCAGCCGATGCGCCAGCCGGTCATGGAAAAGTACTTGGAGAAGGAGTTCACCACGATGGCGCTGGGGCTGTAGGCGGCGGCGCTGGCCTGGGTCTGGTCGTAGGCGAGGCCGTGGTAGATCTCGTCGGAGATCAGGCGCACGCCGTTGGCGTGGCACCAGCGGGCGATCGCGGCCAGTTCGTCCGGCGCCAGCATCGTGCCGGCGGGGTTGCAGGGGCTGGCGACGATCAGGCCATCCGGGCGCGGGTCCATCGCCTCCAGCAGTCCCACGGTGGGTTGGAAGCGGGTTTCCGGGCCGGTTTCGAGCATCACCGGCTCGATGCCGAGCGCGGTGAGGATGTTGACGTAGGGCGGGTAGAACGGGGTGGCCATTGCCACGCGGTCGCCGGGGTCGAAGGCGGCGAGGAAGGCCAGCGGGAAGGCGCCGGAGGCCCCCACGGTGACGGCCACGCGCGATGGCGGCACGTCCACGCCGTACCAGGCGCGGCCGTGTGCCGCGATGCGGGCGCGCAGCGAGGGCAGGCCGAAGGCTTCCGTGTAGCCCATCGGTGCGCCGGCCGAGAGGGCGCGCTGGGCGGCGGCCACCGCGCCGGCGGGGGCGCCGGTGCCGGGTTGGCCCACTTCCATGCGGATCACGTGCGGGGCGCCCGGCGGCAGTTGTGCCTGGCGGGCATTGGCCGCGGTGATCACGTCCATCACGATGAAGGGCGGCGCCGCCGCCCCTCGCCCGATTTTCAGGGCCATCAGTTGCCGCCCACCGCCAGACCGCTGCCGCGCGAATCCGCCGCCCAGCTGCATCGGGCGGGGTCGCCCGGCAGGCCACCGGGGCACAGCAGCACGTTGGCCCGGCCGGGCTCCGGCACCGGTGCAGGCAAGGCCCGGCGCGCCGCGCCGCTCTGCGCCAATGCCACCGCGGTGGCGAGCGCGGCGCCTTCCTGGCCGGTGCCGGTGGCGGCGGCTACGAACGACGTCGTGGTGCCAGCGGCATAGACCAGCGCCGCCGAGAGCATCGCCGGCGGCATCCAGCCTGGGGAGGCGGCCAGCACCATGCCGGTTTGCGGCGCCACGCGGCCGGTGCCGAACAGGTTGTTCATGCTGACCACGCAGGCGACGGCATTGCCCTCGCGGTCCATGGTGGCGAAACCGGTGGTGGCCGGCAAAGGCGGCAGGGTGCCGCCGGCTACATCGGACGAATCCACTGCTGCCTGGGCATTGCCGCCGAAGGCACCGCGGCGCCATGCGGCGGCCACGCCGGCCGCGCGGGCCGACGCCACATCGAGTGCCTGCGGCCTGGACCACAGCGCGCGGATCGCGGCACCGGCCGCCACGCCGCCATCGGTGGGCAGCACGGCCACCAGCAGGCCGCCGCCGAGGTCCACCCGCGGCGCCGGCAGGTATTGCGGCAGGGCCGCGCGCAGGGCCTGGGACGTGATGCCGCCACCGGCGCGCACGCTGCTTTCCACCAAGCGACGCGCCAGCGCGCCCTGGTGCAGGTCGCCCACGCCGGCAATGCGGATCTGGCCGAGCGTGGCCGCGAGATCCGGCTGCATCAGCACGTCGCCCTCGGCCGGCGCCCGGCCGCCGGGCAGGAAGATGGACGCCGCCTCCGGGTCGCCCGCCAGCGGGCCGGCGACCACGGCGAGGTCACGGACGAAGGCGCGGCTGACCGGGGCGCCGAACCGGGCCATCTGCTCCGCCGGTGACACCAGCGACTCGAACGGCCGCCTTCCGTAGCGGGCATGCAGCGCGAACAGGCCGCGCGCCAGCATCGGCGCCGCGGCCGGCCGGTCGCCGCCCCCGCCGCCGGGCACCGGCAGGAACATCACCGCATCAGCCACCAGCGAAGGCGAGGCCGGGGAGAACGCCAGGCACGCCCCTCCGCTGCCCAGGCCGGCACGGGACGGCAGCGTGACCGCCAGGGTGAACCCGGCCGCCACCGCCGCATCCGCCGCCGTGCCGCCGGCCGACAGGATCGCGCGGGCTGCCAGCGCCGCCTGAGGTTCATCGGCCACCGCGGCGCCCAGGAAGCCCGGGACGAAGCCCGCCGTGCCCTCCTTCGCCTTGCTGCTGGAAGGCATGATCTTGTCGGCCATCGATTCCAGCGTGCTGCATCCCGCGGTGGCCATCGCCACGCCAAGCAGGACGGCCAGCGCACGGGCTGGTAGAACATGGCTGATGGCCCGCTTCATGACCTGCTGCACACGCTTCGGCTGCTCCCATTCCACCTTGCACCGCCGCGCGGTGCTGGGCGCCGCGCTTGGCGCGCCCATCGCACTGGCAGAAGCTGCCGTTTCGCCACCGGCAGCCGCGCAGGGAATTGCGCCCACCCTGGTGACCATCCGCGACGCCGAGACCGAGACGTTGCTGCGCACCTTCGCAAACCCCCTGTTCCGCGCCTCAGGGGTGGACCCCGCTTCGGTCCGCACGATCCTGATCCGCGATGACGCTCTAAACGCCTTCGTCAGCACCGGCAACCGCCTGTTCGTCAACAGCGGGATCATCGCCAAGGCCGATTCGGCGCTGGAGCTGATCGGCGTGCTGGCGCATGAGGCCGGCCATATCCGCGGCGGCCACCTGGCCCGCCTGCCGGAAATGATGCGCGAGGCCATGATCAAGTCGGTCGCCGCCATGCTGATCGGCGTGGCCGCCGGGGTTGCCGGCCGCAGCGGGGAGGCGGGGATGGGCGCCATGCTCGGCGGCCAGCAGCTGGCCCAGCGCGGGCTGATGAGCTTCACCCGCAGCATGGAGAACGCGGCCGACCAGTCGGCCCTGTATGCGCTGGAGCAGCTCGGCTGGTCGGCGCGCGGCATGACCGCGCTGTTCCGGCGCCTGCAGGACCAGGATGCGCTGGTCGATGACCTGCAGGACCCCTACCTGCGCACCCATCCCCTCACGCGGGACCGGATCGAGGCCGTGACCGCCCATCTTGCCCGCAGCCGGTTCTCCAACGCCGCCCTTCCTGGCGGCTTCGACGCCGGGTTCCTGATGGTGCAGGCCAAGCTGCGCGGCTTCCTGGAGCCCAGCACCGTGACGCTGCGCCGCATCCGCGAGAACGACACCGCGCCGGCTGCCCGCTATGCCCGCGGCATCGCTCTGTATCGTCTTGGCCGCACGGACGAAGCGCTGCGGATCATCGACGGGTTGCTGGCCGAGCAGCCCAGCAACCCCTGGCTGCACGAGCTGAAGGGCCAGGTGCTGTTCGAGGGTGGGCGCGGCGCCGCGGCCATCCCGCCCTACCGCGAAGCAGCCCGCCTCGCGCCGGACTGGGCGCCGATCCGCGCCGCGCTGGCACGGGCCATGATCGAGACCAACGACGCCGGCCAGATGCGCCTGGCGATCGGCCACCTGCAATCCGCCCTGGCGCGGGAGCGCGACGACTCCCAGTCCTGGCGCAGCCTCGGCATTGCCTGGGGGCGGCTGGGCGAGATGGGCCAGGCCGATCTCGCTTTGGCGGAGGAGGCTTTGGTGCTAGGGGACATTCCCCGTGCGCGCACGCTCGCGCGCCGGGCCGAGAAGCAGCTGCCCCAGGGTCCGTCGCGCCAGCGCGCGGTGGATGTGGGCAATGCCGTCCGCAAAGAAAACCGCGAGGGCTTCTGACGCATGCGCCTTTCCTCCCTGCTGCGCCTTCTGGTCCTGGCCGTTTCGCTGCTTGGCAGCGGTGCGGCCCTGGCGCAGGCCCCGGCACCGCCACCCTCTGCCGCGCTGCCGCCGCTGGGCAGCTTCACCACCCCGCAGCGCCAGGAGATCATCGCCATCATCCGCGATGCCCTGCGCCGCGACACCAGCCTGCTGCGCGATGCCATCTCCGCCCTGCAGGAGGAGGAGGAGACCCAGAAGCTCGGCGCCGCGCGCGGTGCGATCGGCGGCCTCGCGGCTGCCCTGTTCCGCAACCCCGATGACCCCGTGGCCGGCAACCCCAATGGCGACGTGACGATCGTGGAGTTCTACGACGTTCGCTGCCCCTATTGCCGGCGCATGGTGCCGGTGGTGAACGAGCTGATCCGCCGCGACCCCGGCGTGCGCGTGGTGTTCAAGGATTTCCCGATCCTCGGCCCGGCCAGCACGCTGGGCGCCCGCGCGTTGCTCGCCTCCCACAAGCAAGGCGGCTACCACAAGATGTACCAGATCCTCATGACCGGCGGGCCCACCATCGACGAGGGCACCCTGCGCGCCGCCGCCACCCGTGCGGGCCTGGATGCGGAGCGGCTGATGCGCGAGATGACCGCGCCGGAGATCACCGGGCGCATCAACGACAACCTCGCCCTTGGCCGCAAGCTCGACCTTCAGGGCACGCCCGCCTACGTCGTCGGCGAGCAGGTGCTGCCTGGTGCGGTGGACCTGCCCACCCTGGTTGCCGCCGTGGCCAACGCGCGCCGCAAACCGCAGTAGGTCTTCACACCACCGCCTTGGAGGGGGCGGCGCAGTCTGGCCCGCCGCATGCATTGCAGACCGCATGCGCCTCCTCCATGCCCTCCTCGCCCTCGCCTGCCTGCTCTGCGCCCTTCCCCTGGACCCAGCCCTCGCCCAGGGGGGCCAGGGTGGCCAGGGCGGGCCGCTTGTGCCCCCGATGCGGGGGTTTGGCAGCCTCCACACGCTGTTTCACGTGCCCAGGCCACCGCCACCGGTGCCACCCGCCCTCGCCGCGGGCTCCACCACCGCGGCCTCCGCCACCCCGGCTCCGGCCGCGCCACCCGGCACGCAGGCACCCGGCACGCTTTGCCGGTCGGCAATCCTGGCCGCCGAGCGTGCCCATGGGATTCCGCAGGGCCTGCTTCTGGCCATCGGCCTGGTTGAGAGCGGCCGCACGGACCCCGTGACCGGGCAGCGCAACCCGTGGCCCTGGGCGGTGAATGCCGAGGGTCGCGGCGCCCTGCTGGATACGCGGGAGGCCGCGCTGGCCTTCGTCCGCCAATCCGAAGCTGCCGGCATGCGCTCGATCGACATTGGCTGCATGCAGGTGAACCGCGTTCACCACCCCAACGCCTTCGCCTCGCTGGAGCATGGCTTCGACCCCATGGCCAATGCCGACTATGCCGCTCGCTTCCTGAAACAGCTGAAGGAGGGCCCGGCCGGCGGGGACTGGAACAAGGCCGTTGGCTTCTACCACTCGCAAACGCCGGAGCGCGCCGAGCCCTATCGCAACCGCGTGCAGGCCGCGCTGGCCGGGCTGCCGCCCGGGGCCACGGCGCCCATCCGCCCGCCCGTGCCGGCGGCGGCCCCCGGTGGTGGTGGCCAGATGCTGTCCAACGGGGCGGACCAGGTGGCCATGATGCCGGCCGCCAACGGCACGATGGGCCGGGGCCTCGCCGCCTATCGCTCCAACCCCGTGCCGCTCGCCATGGTGGCTACCGGGCTCAGGCGAGGCGTATCAGCTGTCCCTTGAGGTAGGCGCTCTCCGGCACCTGGGGGTGCACGGGATGGTCTGGGCCCGCGAAGCCGGTGAACACCACCGCCCCCTCGCGCCGGGCCCGGTGCAGCCCCTCGCCAATGGCCGCGGCGAACAGGTCCAGCGGCGCATGGTGGCTGCAGGAGGCCGCGAACAGGAAGCCGCCGGGCACCACGAGCCCCGCCGCCATCCGTGCCATGCGGCTATAGGCGCGCAGGCCGTTCGGCTGGTCTTTCTTGGTTTTGGCGAAGGCGGGCGGGTCCACCACCACGATGTCGAACTTCTCGCCGGCCTGCGCCAGTTCGGCCATCACGTCGAAGGCGTCGCCACGGCGGGCGGAGACGCCTGAGACGCCGTTGCTTGCCGCCGCCGCCAGTGCCTGTTCCAGGGCCGGGGCGGAGCTGTCCACCAGCACCACCTCCTTCGCTCCCGCCTTGGCGCAGCCCAGGCCGAAGGCGCCGACGTGGCAGAACACGTCCAGCACCCGCGCGCCCTTGGCCAGCCCGGCGACCACCGCCCGGTTTGGCCGCTGGTCGTAGAAGAAGCCGGTTTTCTGGCCTCCGAGCGGATCGATCGGGAAGACCACGCCGCCCTCCTGGGCCACCGTGGCGGCTTCGGTGCCGTGCAGCAGGCGGATCTCCTGGGCCAGCCCCTCCTGCTCGCGGGCGGCGGAATCGTTGCGTGCCACCACGGCCCGCAGGCCGAGTTGCTGCATCAGCGCCGCGGTGATGTCCGGCAGCAGCCGGTCCATGCCCGCCGTGTTGGCCTGCACCACGGCCACGTCGCCGTAGCGGTCTACCACCAGGCCGGGCAGCCCATCGGCCTCGGCATGCACCAGGCGGTGGAAGCGTGGATCCACGAGGCGTGCCCGCAACGAGGCGGCCCGGGCGATGCGGTGCCCCACCCAGGCGGCGTCGATCTCCGCCTCTGGGTTACGGTCCAGCAGGCGGGCCGCGATCAGGCTGTGCGGGTTGAACATGAAGGTGCCGTAGCGCCAGCCATCGGCGCTCTCCAGCTTCACCG
>CAMDAM010000150.1 GCA_945888575.1 Asaia bogorensis
TTGTTGGCGGTGGTGCGGATGGTCTCGGGGATGTCGAGTTCGGTGGGTGTGCCCTGGCGGGCGAATTTGCGCAGGCGGCGCAGGGCCAGCTTGATGTTGCGGGTGCCGATCTCGACGGTGTCGTCCAGGTCCTTGAACTCGCGCTTGTCCCAGACCTTGATGGCGCGGCGGTTGCGGCCTTCCTGCTGGCCGATGCGCACGCCTTCGGGGTTGGCGCCGTTGTTGCCGAAGGGGGAGGTGCCGGCGGTGCCGATCCACTTGCTGCCGCCCTGGTGGCGGCCCTTCTGCTCCTCCAGCAGTTCCTGCAGGCGCTTCATCAGCGCTTCGAGGCCGCCGAGTTTCTCGATCTTGTCGAGTTCCTCCGGGGAGAGGAGCTTTTCGGCGAGCTTCTTGAGCCATTCCTCGGGCAGGTTCTGGATCGGCATGCCCTCGGGGGGTTCGAGGCCCTTGAAGACCTCGCCGAAGACGCGGTCGAAGCGATCCAGGTGGCGCTCGTCCTTCACCAGGGTGGCGCGGCAGAGGTAGTAGAAATCGTCGATCGAGTAGTCCGCCACGCCCGCCTTCATGGCGCCCATGAGGGTGAGGTACTCGGTGATGCTCGCGGGCAAACCCGCACTCCGTAGAGCCAGCACGAACGAAGCGAACATCTGCGCCTCCTAAGAAAGGCCAGGGCTCTGCCCTGGACCCGCTGGGGCCTTAGGCCCCAGACCCCGTGACCTTAAGGGATGAGGGTGCAGGGGGCTCGGCCCCCTGCCCTTCCTTCATCCGCGGCGGGACAGGAATGCCAGCCGCTCGAACAGATGCACGTCCTGCTCGTTCTTCAGCAGGGCGCCATGCAGCGGCGGGATCACCACGTGCTGTTCCTTGCTGCGCAGCACTTCCGGGGACAGGTCCTCGATCATCAGCAGCTTGAGCCAGTCGAGCAGTTCCGACGTGGCCGGCTTCTTCTTCAGGCCCGGGACTTCGCGGATCTTGAAGAACACCGTGAGGGCCTCGCGGGCGAGTTCCTGCTTGATGTCGGGGTAATGGGCCTGGACGATCTGTTCCATCGTTTCGCGGTCCGGGAAGCGGATGTAGTGGAAGAAGCAGCGGCGCAGGAAGGCGTCCGGCAGTTCCTTCTCGTTGTTGGAGGTGATCAGAACGATCGGGCGGTGCTTTGCCTTGATGGTCTGGCGGGTTTCGTAGACGAAGAACTGCATGCGATCGAGTTCCAGCAGCAGGTCGTTCGGGAACTCGATGTCGGCCTTGTCGACCTCGTCGATCAGCACCACGGTCTGCTCGCCGGATTCGAAGGCTTCCCACAGCTTGCCGCGGACGATGTAGTTGCCGATGTCCTTCACGCGCTCGTCGCCGAGCTGGCCGTCGCGCAGGCGGGAGACGGCATCGTATTCGTAGAGGCCCTGCTGGGCCTTGGTGGTGGACTTCACGTGCCATTCGATCAGCGGGTGGCCGAGCGAGTTGGCGATCTCGTGCGCCAGCACGGTCTTGCCGGTGCCGGGCTCGCCCTTCACCAGCAGCGGGCGCTGCAGGGCCACGGCGGCGTTGACGGCAACTTCGAGATCGCGCGAGGCGATGTAGCGATCGGTGCTCTTGAAACCAGACACGTAGGGTCCCCTCCAGGAATGGGTCGCAGTTTCACGCCTGCGGGGCGTGTGGGCAAGCGGATCAGGTGATGGCGGCGCGGCGGGTGGTGAACCAGCCCAGCGCCAGGGTGGGCACCAGGATGGCCAGGGCGAGCGCGCCCATGGTGACAGCGGAGATCGGCATCACGCCGCCGCCGGGGGTGGCCAGCACCATGCCGCCCACCACGAGGGCCACGCGCAGCGGCCATTCCAGCGTGCCGGCGCGGCGCAGGTCGCCCAGGAAGGCCTGGTAGCCCTGGATGCCGCCGCAGATGAACAGCGTGCCCAGCACGGCGGCGCCGGTGAGCCACAGCGCCTCCGCATAGAGGGCCACACCGCCTGCGCCTTGCAGCAGAAGGGCGGGGTTCACCACGAAGAAGAACGGGATGAAGTAGATGATGCTGCCCACCCACATGGATTCCCAGCCGGTCTTCATCGCCGGCGCGCCCGCGATGCCGGCGGCGGCGAAGCTGGCGATGGCTACCGGTGGCGTGATGGAGGACAGCATGCCCCAGTAGAAGATGAACATGTGCACGGCCATGCGGTTGAGGCCGAGCTTCTCCAGCGCCGGGCCCACCAGGATGGCCAGGAAGATGTAGCAGGCCGTGGTGGTCAGCCCGAGGCCGAGGATGAGGCTGGTGAGCGCGCACATGGCCAGCAGCAGCAGCACGTTGCCGCCGGCGAGGTTCAGCAGGTCGGCCGCCAGCGAGGAGATCACGCCGGTCATGGAAAAGGCGCCGATCAGCAGGCCGCAGCCGGCCAGGATGCCGACCAGTTCCACGAAGGTTTTGCCGTTGGCTTCCAGGAAGGCGAGGTAGCGATTGAGGCCCCAGCGCTTTTCGGTGAAGACCTCGTTCAGCAGCACCAGCAGCAGCAGCCCGCCCAGCAGCGGGCGCAGGCCGGCGTTGAGATAGGCATCCATGCGCAGCCCGGGCTCGACATGCGCCGGCAGTGCCATGGCGCGGGCGAGGTCGGCGCCGAAGATGGTCATGGCGGCGAAGGCGGCGATGGCCACCAGCAGGTTGGCGGTGTTGCGCCAGGTCCAGCGGGCCGGCATGGCCCATTGGCTGAGCACCAGCAGTAGGGCGGTGGCGTAGAACGGGGCGTGGCTCTCGCGCTTGAAATACAGCAGCATCACCACGAGCAGGACGATGACGAAGACGTAGTACCAGCCTTCGCGCAGGGTCTGCAGCAGCGAGGGCAGTTCGCTGCGGGGAATGCCGACCAGGCCGTGGCGGGCGGCGTAGGCATCCACCTGCATGAACAGGCCGACATAGTAAAGCAACGCGGGAATGGCCGCGGCCAGCGCCACCTCGGCGTAGGAGACGTTGAGGAACTGCGCCATCACGAAGGCGGTGGCACCCATCACCGGGGGCGCGAGCACGGCGCCGGTGCTGGCGCAGGCCTCGATGGCGGCGGCGTAGCTGGCGCGGAAGCCGGATTTCTTCATCACCGGGATGGTCATGGTGCCGGCCGTCAGCACGTTGGAGACGATGCTGCCGGACATCATGCCGAGCAGGCCGGAGGCGAAGATGCACACCTTGGCCGCCCCGCCGCGGAAGGTGCCGCAGAGCGAGAAGGACAGGTTGATGAAGAACTTGCCCGCACCTGTCATCATCAGCGCGGTGCCGAAGACCAGGAAGCCGATCACCGTGTCGGCGAAGGCCTGGACGGGGATGCCGAGCAGGCTTTCATTGCTCAGCACGTGGTAGGCGGCGGTTTCCGACATGCTGGACTGGTGGCCGCGCAACGGCCCGAGCCAGCCGGCGCCGGCCACCACGGGGTAGAGCGTGAAGGGGGCCACGCTGAGCAGCAGGCTCCAGCCGCCGGTGCGGCGCAGCGCCTCCATCAGGATCGCCCACATCACGAAGCCGGCGACGATCACCGGCTTGGGCACCGCATCGGGGTCCATCTCCCAGCCCATGCTGTTCGATTCGCCGATCACGCTCAAGAGGTAGCCGGACACGCCGATGGTGAGCCCGAACATCGCGAGGTCGATCGGGCTGATGCGGTCCAGCGAGGCGCGCTCGCTGTGCGGGAAGATCAGGAAGGTGAAGGGCAGCATCAGCAGGATCAGCAGATACATGTACTGCGTGTTCAGCACCGTGGTTCCGGTGAAGAAGCGCAGGGCGAATTGCTGGTTGATGCACAGGAAGATGGTAGCCGCGGTGGCCGCCAGCAGCAGGGCGCGCCACCAGCCGCGCGGCGCGCGCAGGCGCATCGTCTCCGCCTCGGCCGGCCCGCCCAGCGCGTGGGGGTCTTCGAATTCCACGCGCTGTGCGGAAGCGCCGGCCTGCTTTTGGGTCACGTGTGGTCCCTGATCAGTCGTTGTAGCCGAGTTCGAGGCCGGCGCCGGTCAGCGCGGCCTGGCGGGCCTTCATCCAGGCCACGCGGAACGCGTCCTTGTCGTCGGGCGGGTTGGTCTTGAGGAAGGCCTGCCAGGTGGCGCCGAGCAGCTCCTGGCGCTTCACCAGGCCTGCGTTGTGGCGCTCCGCCGCGTCGGTCCAGACGCCGGCTTCCTTCAGCGCGCGCACGGAGCCGGCGTGGTAGGGCATGGTCCAGGTGAGGTTCTGGCGCTTGGCCTCCAGGCCGTCCACGCCCACGACGGCGTCCTTGTAGTCGGCGTAGTGGTCGATCATCGCCTTGGTGAGCTGATGGATCGCGCCTTCGGACTGGCTCGTGTAGGCGATGAAGATCGGATACGGGTACACCGGCAGCTCGTAGCTGGCCCCGGCCGGATAGCCCGCGCCGCAGGTGGATTTGTGCGGGTAGAAATAGGATGCGACCTTGTTTACCCGCGCCCAGCCTTCCTTGTCGGCGGCCGGGAATTCCGGCCACACGATGCCGCGCGAGGAGTTCTCGGCTTCCTTGGCCTGGCCGGAGATGGTGCTGGCGAAGCCGATATCGGCCTCGTTGTTCATGATCCCCTTCCACAGCGCGCCGTAGGAGGAGAATTCCACCAGCGTCACGTCCTTGGGCGTGTAGCCGGCAAAGGCGATCAGCCCGTACATGGATTGGTTGATGGCCGGCGCACCGCGCACCAGGCCCAGGCGCTTGCCCTTGATATCCGCCACCGTCTTCACGCCGGTGTCCTTGGCAACCCCCATCGCCTGCCCGTTGCAGGAGGAGGAGGACAGGATCAGCCGCGCGGGCTGCGGGCCCCAATCCTTGGTGGCGAAATCGAGCACGCCTTCCTGGGCGAAGTACGTGCCGATGCCGTTGGCCGAGATCTGTGCCCGGCCGGTCTTCAGCGGGGCCATCCGGCCGGTATCGTTGCCGGCGGGCAGCACGCGCAAATCCACGCCCAGGCGGGCCTTCACCATCTGGCCCACGGCCACGATCTGGTTGAAGCCGTTGGAGCCGGTGTCGTAGGCGGTGGCCGAGATGCTGGCCGGCAGCTTGTCTTGCGCGGCAGCCGGCGCGGCCGCGGCGAGTGCCACGCCGAGCGCGGCCAAGAATCCTGAATGACGCATTTCCATCCCCTATTGATGCCCAAGCATTGCGGCCCTTATCGCCGACTGCGCGCCAACCTCCAAGCCGCCATCGCCGGAGGGCGTGCTGGCCAGGGCGGCTGCGATGCGCCATCCTCTGCCGGCTGATCCGCCGGCAGGAGCAAACGACCGTGGCCCGCGCCCTTCCCTGGCTTCTGGGCCTGCTGCTGGCCGCATGGGTGGGCCCGCCCGCCGCCGCGCAGAATGCTGCGTCCCCTCCCGTGGTGGCCCTGCCCACCAACACGCGAGCCTTCGGCGACCTGGATGCGATCCTGCGCCGGCGCCAGTTCCGGCTGATCGTGCCCTACAGCAAGACCCAGTTCTTCCTGGATCGCGGGCGGCAGATGGGGGTGGCCGCCGAATTCGGCCGCGAACTGGAAACCTGGCTCAACCGCCGCCGCCCGCGGGGCACGCTGCCGATCGTGGTGATCTTCCGGCCCACACCGCAGGACCGGCTGCTCTCCGCCCTGGTGGAAGGGCGCGGCGATGCGGTGGCCGGCAACCTCACCGTGATCCCGGAACGCCAGGCGATCGTCGATTTCGCCGCCCCGTGGCTGAGCGACGTGAACGAGATCCTGGTCACCGGCCCGGCCGCGCCGCCAGTGGCTTCGCTGCAGGCGCTGTCCGGGCAGGAGATCCATGTGCGCGCCAGCGCCAGCACCTATCGGCACCTGCTGGCGTTGAACGAGGGCTTCATCGCCGGCGGGCAGCGCCCGATGCGCGTGGTGCCGATCAGCGAGCGGCTGCAGGACGAGGACATCCTGCAGATGGTCAGCGCCGGGCTGCTGCCCTGGGCGGTGGTGGATGACCACGTGGCCGAGGTGTGGGCGCGCATCCTGCCGAGGCTGACGCCGCGGCCCGACGTCGCCATTCGCCGCCATGGCGACATCGCCTGGGCGATCCGCAAGAACTCACCGAAGCTGGCCGCGGCGCTGGCGGAGTTCTTTGCCACGCACCGGGACAAGACCTCGTTCGGCGCCACCATCCGCCGGCGCTACTTCGTCAACCCCGCCGCCCTGCGCGATGCCGGCGGGGCCGCGGGGGCCGAGCGATTCGCCACCGTGATCCGCAGCTTCCGCACCCATGCGGACCGGCATGGCTTCGACTATTTGATGCTGGCGGCGCAGGGCTACCAGGAATCGCAGCTCGACCAGTCCCGCCGCAGCGCGCGCGGGGCGGTGGGCGTAATGCAGCTATTGCCCTCAACCGCCGCCGGCGCGCCGGTGAACATCCGGGATATCGCCAGCAGCGCCGACCGCAATATCGAGGCTGGCGCCCGCTACATGGCCCATCTGCGCGCCCGCTACGTGAACGACCCCGCGCTGGGCGAGGTGGACCGGGTGCTGATGACGTTTGCCGCCTACAATGCCGGGCCAGGCAATCTGCGCCGCTTCCGGGCCGAGGCGGTGAAGATGGGGCTGGACCCCAATGTGTGGTTCGACAATGTGGAGCAGGCCGCGTCGCGCATCGTGGGGCAGGAGACGGTGCAGTACGTCGGCAACATCTACAAATACTATGTGGCCTACACCCTGGCCGAGCATCGCGCGCAGGAGGCGCTGGCCGCCGGCGGGAAATAGCCCGCCGTCGCCAAAACGTGAGTGATATCAAGTAAGAAGGCGGATGGTGGGCGCAACAGGGATTGAACCTGTGACCCCCACCGTGTCAAGGTGGTGCTCTCCCGCTGAGCTATGCGCCCATCCGCGACCCCTCCTTATCGCGCGCCCCGGCGCCGTGCAACCCGCCTCGACAACATCGCGGCATCCCGGTGCGATGGCAGGCTGTTGCTGCGCTGCGGGCAACAGGCTTAATTTTCGCGATGGACCTTCCCCTGCCCGATGCCGAAGCCTGCGAAAGCCCCGTGGCGGTGGTGCGCCCGCGCACGCTGCTGGCCCCGGTGGTGTTCGCCTCGCCGCATTCCGGCCGCGCCTATTCCGCCGCCTTCGTCTCCGCCTCGCGGCTTGACCCGCTGCGCCTGCGCCGCAGCGAGGACAGCTTCGTAGACGAGCTGTTCGCCGATGTGCCGGATCTCGGCATGCCTTTGGTCAGCGCCACCTTCCCGCGCGCCTTCTGCGACGCCAACCGCGAGCCGTGGGAGCTGGACCCCGGCATGTTCGCGGACCCCCTGCCCTCCTGGGTGAACACGTCCAGCCCGCGGGTGGGGGCCGGGCTGGGCACGATCGCCAAGGTGGTGGCCTCCGGCGAGAGCATCTACCGGGAGAAACTCTCCTTCGCGGAGGCCCAGGCGCGCGTCAGCACCTGCTGGGAGCCGTTCCATGCCGCGCTGACCGGGGAGATCGAGGCGGTGCGGGCGCAGTTCGGCGCCTGCGTGCTGATCGATTGCCATTCCATGCCCTCCAACTCCCTGCCGCCTCGCAGTGCCACCGACATTGTGCTGGGCGACGCGCACGGCACCGCCTGCGCGCCGGAGGTGATGGCCACGGTGGAGCGGGTGCTGCTGGGGCTCGGCTTCTCGGTGCGGCGCAACGACCCCTATGCCGGCGGCTTCATCACCCGCCATTACGGCCGCCCGCGCGAAGGCGTGCACGCGGTGCAGATCGAGATCGTGCGCTCGCTGTACATGGACGAGACCCGGATCGAGAAGCTGCCGCGCTTCGATGCGCTGCGCCAGACGCTGACGCGCGCGGCGGCGGCGGCGGCGGCACGGCTGGGCGCATTGCCGCTGGCCTGAGCCCGCTTTACGTGAATTGACGCGAGCGGCGCGGGCGCCTCACGCCCGCCTCACGACGTGATAACCCATTGAAACACAACCGTAGGCAGTTGTGTTGCGACTCTAACTTTCGTTGCGAACGATTCATGATTGCGCATAGGGTCCCCGTAACAACCAATACGGGAGTACGCCCAATGGCAACCAGAACCGACGGCCAACGCCAGATCACCCTCGACATCGCGGCACAGTTCGACGACCGGCCAGAGGGGCTGCCGCCGCTGGTGGCCCACCTGTTCAACCGCAGCGGCACGCTGCTGGGCCTGCAGGTGCTGGACAAGGAGGGCCGCGCCCGCCTGCCCGTTTCCATCGGTGCGGAGCCGCAGGCGCTGCGCGTGGTGGTCGCGCCCGAAATGGGCAAGGAGATCGATATCGGCGAGGTGCTGCGCCGCGGCGGCATCGAGCAGCACGTGGCGCTGCGCCCGGGGGTGGAGAAGCTGCCGCCGGTGCTCTTCACGATCGATACGGCGGCGATGCGCTTCTGGCTCGGTTCCTTCTGCGTGGTGCGCGGCACGCTGCTGAAGCAGGTGGTTTCCGGCGGCGTCACGCTGCGCCTGCCGGTGTGCAACGCCGCGATCGACATCTACGAGGTGGATCCCTGGCCGATCCTGCTGCCGAACCTGCCGGAGCTGGAGATCGACCGTATCCGCGACATCATCGACGGGCCGTGGCCGCCGATCGACCTGCCGATCCCGCCGCGCCCCGGCCCGGGGTTCGATCCGAGCCCGATCCGCACCCGCGCCGCCATGCTGCCCTCCCCGGGCGCCATCGCCGCCTTCAACCCGCAGCCCGACCCGCCGCGCCTGGCAGAAGCGATGCCCACGATGCTGAAGCTCGCCGCCCGCGCCCCGCGCGCTGTGCTGGAGCGCGCCCTGGTGTCCCATCTCGACCTGGTGCGGCCGATGCTGTGCTGGCTGTTCCCGCGCCTGGTGACAAAGCAGAAGATCGCCACGGTGATGACCGACGAATGCGGCCATTTCCGCACCCTGATCTGGAAATCACGCCTGAACCCAGACCAGCCGGACCTGTATTTCGTCGCCCGCCAGCGCATCTGGCCGGGCTTCTGGGCGACGATCCTGCAGCCCCTGCCGGTGGCCTGCCACACCTACTGGAACTACGCCTGCGGCACGGAAGTGACGCTGGTGACGACCCACCCGCTCGCCCATGCCTGCCCGCCCTGCCCGCCCGTGGTGGCGCCGAACAACTGGGTGCTGTTCATGGCGATCGGCAACACCTCGGTTTGGCGCATCCACGGCGCCAACGACACCACCTCGCTGGGGTCCGGCGGTCTCGATCCGGTCAAGCGCGGGCTGCTGGACGGCACGCGGCCCTGGGGCGGCGCGCTGCGGCCACGGCTGGAGTTCGATGCCTCGCTGCGCTCCAGCCTGGGCGTGCGCTTCTACCGCGTGCGCTACAAGCGCCCCACCGAGCCCGAATCCGCCTGGCGCCCGAGCACGGAGGCGGTGAGCCGGCACTACACGCAGGAGATCGGCGGCGACCTGGTGCTGCAGCAATATCCGCTGGGGCCGCAGACCGTGGGCGCCACGCCGCATCTCTATGAGATCCCGCCCGCCCTCCCGCCCGTTGGGCAATGGTCCATCCCCAACGCGGTGCTGGACACGCAGAGCGCGGTGATCCCGACCAACGCGGTGGCCCCCGGCGTGGGGTTCGACGCCGCCGGCGCCCCGGAGGGGCCGGACCAGGGCGGGCTGTGGCAGATCTCGGTGGAGTTGTTCAACGCGGCCGGGGCGCAAGTGGACCCGGAGGCGCTGGGCATTCGCTGGCGCGTGCCGGCGGATGACGACCTCTCCGGCACCATCGCCACGCGCGATGCGGCCACGCTGGGCCTGGTGGATGCGGGGGCGAACCGCATGGTGCTGACCGTGCGGGTGGACAACAACCCAACCCTGGCCCGGATCGGCGCGCCGACGCTGGATGGCGCACCGGCAGGAACGGCCTGCGGCGTGCTGGCCTATGACGGCACGACAGGCACGGTGGCCACGCCGTTCCAGGCGGTGCAGCGCAACGGCTTCGCGGCCTACAGCTTCTCCGTTCTGCGCGGCGCCGGGCCTGCCGTGCTGGGGGCTGCCGGCACGGCCGCCACCACCATCGCCGGCCCGCTGCCGGTGCCCAGCGGGTCCGCCGCGACGTTGCTGGGCAGCTGTGCCATCGCGGGGTTCAGCGAGAACCTCTATGTGAAGCACTTGGCCACCGATGGCTGGTCGGACCAGTCCCAGTTGGACCGCAGCGACGTGCGGGCCTTCGTGCTGGCACCGGAGGCGATGGTGAGCTGAGCCGGCCCTCCCGGCGGGGCCGCCTGGCGCCGCCGGGGTGCCGCGCAAAAAAAAGGGCGGTGCCCAAGGGCACCGCCAAGTTTAGGGAGGAAACGTCCAAGAAGCAGTCGGCAACCGGAGCTGCCGTGCTGCGATGCACAAGATAGGTATCCGGTCGTTCGTGTGCAAGCGATTTTTCGCATCGCAGCAATTCCATGTTTGCGACCGCCTCCGGGCTTGCGCCCCGGCCGTTCCTGCCAAGGGCCGGGACGCAACCCACGGTCCTGGCAGGTTTGTGACTCCCCTACCCGCGACGGAACGGTTATGAGAAGCGCCATGCGCGCCACGTTCATTTCAGCCCTGGCGATATCCATTGCGCTGTTTGCCCCGCCGGTTGCCGCCCAACCGGCCCGCACCCAGGCGCCTGCGCCCGCGCTGCCCCCCATGGCGCCGGGGCTGCAATGCCGTGCCGCCATCCTGGCCGCCGAGCGCGCCGCCGCCCTGCCGTCGCAGTTGATGGCCGCGATCGCGCGCGTGGAATCCGGCCGCGTGGATGCGCGCGGCGTCGTCCATCCCTGGCCCTGGACCATCAACGCCGAGGGCGCCGGGCAGTATTTCGACAGCAAGGAGGCCGCGATCGCCGCGGTGCGCGCCCTGCAGGCCCGCGGCGTGCAATCCATCGATGTCGGCTGCATGCAGGTGAACCTGGCGCACCACCCGCAGGCCTTCAGCAGCCTGGACCAGGCCTTCGACCCCGCCGCCAATGCCACCTACGCCGCGCGCTTCCTGAACGACCTGTATGCCACCACGCGGGACTGGACGCGCGCCACCGCCTTCTACCACTCGCAAACGCCGGAGCGCGGCGAGCTCTACCAGAAGCGCGTCGCTGCCGTCTGGCCGGAGGAACAGAAGCGCCTGGGCATCACACCGGGCCTGCCGGGCCATGCCTTCAGCCGCCATGCCTTCAGCAACAACGCCTGGAACACCACGGCGGGCCCACGCACCGGCGTGCTGGCCCAATCCGGCCGGCCTCAGCCCACCCAGCTGCCGCCGCGCCGGGTCGCCACCGTGGCGCCCGGCACGGGAACTCGGATGTAACTACCTGCCCAGGCTGGGTTTCTTGGCGTCGTAGGTCC
>CAMDAM010000151.1 GCA_945888575.1 Asaia bogorensis
CTCCGCAGTCGTCTTGTGGTTTGTTGACATTGCGCGCGATGGGGGGGTTCCGTGTCAAGTGACGAAGCGGAGCGAACCATGGCGGCATACGGGCGAACGGCGGCGGGCGAGGCGGTGGAAATCCACCGGATCGGCAGCGGTGGCGTGGAGGCCGGCATCATCACCTGGGGCGCGCGCATCGCCTCCCTGACCGTGCCCGCCCCCGGCGGACGGCGCCAGGTGCTGCTGACCCGCGGCGACATGGCGGGGTGGGAGGCGGATCGCTCCTACCTCGGCGCCACGGTCGGCCGCTTCGCCGGGCGGATCGAGGGCGCGCGCTTCACGCTGGATGGCACCGAGCACCGCCTGCCCGCCAATGACGGCACCGCCTGCCTGCACGGCGGCAGCCCCGGGTTCGAACGCGCGATCTGGACCGCCGAGCCCGACGGCGAGGCCGTGGTGATGCGCCATACCAGCCCGGACGGGGACCAGGGTTTCCCGGGCCAGCTCGACATCTCCGTGCGCTTCTCGGTCCGCGACGGCGTGGCGCTGGTGCTGGAATACGAGGCCCGCACCACGGCCCCCACCGTACTGAACCTCAGCAACCACGCCTATTTCAACCTGGCCGGTGGCGGGGATGTGCTGGGGCACGAGCTGACCATTGCCTCCGACGCCTATGTTCCCGTCGGCCCCGGCCTGATCCAGAACGGCCCGCCCCAAGCCGTGGCCGGCACGCCGTTCGACTTCCGCAGCCCGCGCCGCATCGGGGCGCGGATCACCGAGGCGGATGCCCAGCTGCGCATCGCCGGCGGCTACGACCATACCTACTTGCTCTCCCCCGGCCAGGCGCTCGCCCCGCGCTGGGTGGCACGCGTGGAGGCGGATGGGCTGGCGATGGACGTGCACACGGACCAACCGGCGATCCAGCTCTATACGGGGAACTTCCTGGACAGCCCGAAACATGCGGCGGTTTGCCTGGAAACCCAGCATGTGCCGAACGCGCCAAATCGGCCGGAATTCGCCTCCACCGTGTTGCGGCCGGGGCAGGTGTTCAGGACGACGACGGCTTACCGGTTTTCGGGGTAAGGGTTCGTCTTTCTTCCGAAAAAGAACATGCCTACTTCCTGTCGTCGTCAAACAGGATGCGCTGCGCCGCGCCATCCATGTCGTCGTATTGCCCGTTGCGGCTCGCCCACAGGAACAGGGCCAGCCCTCCGCCGCCGAGGAACACGCTGAGCGCGATCAGCCAGAGCAGAGGGGTCATCGGGCCTGTCTCCGAAGGCGGAAGCTGTTGCCGATCACCAGCAGGGACGAGGTGGACATCGCCAGCGCCGCCAGCCAGGGCGTGACGTAGCCTGCCACGGCCACCGGCACCATCAGCAGGTTGTAGGCGAGCGAGAGCGCGATGTTCTCCTGGCACAGCCGCTTCATGCGACGGGCCGTGCGGATGGCATCGGCCACCGGGGCGAGTGAGGCACCCTGGAACACCACGTCCGCCGCGTTCTGGCTGATCTCGGCGGCGGTGGAAGGAGAAATGGAAACATGGGCGGCGGCCAGGCACGGCCCGTCGTTCAGCCCGTCGCCCACCATCAGCACGCGCTTGCCCGAAGCCCGCAGTGCCTCGATCGCGGCGACCTTGTCCACCGGCGAGCAGCCGGCGCGCCAGGTGGCGATATCGGTGCGGGCGGCAGCATCGGCCACGGCGGCCTCGCGGTCGCCGGAGAGCAGCTGCACCTCCAGCCCCAAGCCGCGAAGGGCGGCGATCGTCTCGGCCGCCTCGGGCCGCAGCGCCTCGGCGAAGTCGAACCGCACCACGGGCGCGCCGGGGCGGGCGAGGTAGAGCGCCGGCGTGGTGGCGGTGGCTTCCGCACCCACGAAGGCAGCGCTGCCCAGGCGCACATCACCGCAGGCCAGCCCGGCGCCCACCACCTCGGTCGCACCTTCGGCAGGCACGACAAGCCCCGCTGCCGCGGTGAGCGCCCTCGACAGCGGGTGGCGACTGGTGGCGGCGAGCGATGCGGCCAGCTTCAGCGCGTCGGGATCATGCGCGGAGACCAGCTTCAACGCGGGGTCGGTCAGCGTGCCGGTCTTGTCGAACACCACGATGTCGGCCTCGGCCAGGCGCTCCAGGGCCGTTGGCGACTTCACCAGCACGCCACGGCGGAACAGCCGGCCGGTGCCGATCACCTGCACCGCGGGCACGGCCAAGGCGAGCGCGCAGGGGCAGGTGATGATCAGCACGGAGGCGGCGATCAGCAGCGCATCGGCCACCCCCATGCCCTGCACGCCCCACCAGAACAGGAAGGTCAGCAGCGCCGCCAGATGCACCACGGGGGCGTAGCGCCGCGCCACGCGGTCGGCGAACAACACGAAGCGGCCGCGCTTGGCCTCGGCCGCGTCCATCAGCCGCACGCATTCGGCCAGCAACGTGTCCCCGCCGGCGGCGGTGGCGCGTACGGTGATCGGCGTGCCCAGGTTCAGCGTGCCGGCGAATACGCGCGTGCCGGCGGTGGCGGCAACCGGCAGGCTCTCGCCGGTCACCAAGGCGGTATCCAGCGTGGTTTCGCCCTGCACCACCTCGCCATCCACGCCGATGCGCTCGCCGGGCGCGACCAGGATGCGGGCCCCCTCCGGCACCGAAGCGGCATCGCGCCGGGCCACGGTGCCGTCGGCTTCCAGCATGGCCACGTCGGTCTGCTGCAGGGCGATGAGCTGCTCGGCGGCGGCGCGGGCATGGGCGCGGGCGTAGTGGTCCAGCACGCGGCCGATCAGCAGGAAGAACAGCAGCGTCACCGCGCCGTCGAAATAGGCGTGCTCGGCGTGGTTGATCGTCTGCACCAGGCTCATGCCCGTCACGAGCGTGACGCCCACGCTGATCGGCACATCCATGTTGGTGCGGCCCTGGCGCAGCGCGCCCCAGGCAGAGCGCCAGAACGGCCGCACGGCATAGATGATGGCCGGCATGGCGATGGCCGCACTCACCCAATGCATCAGCGCGCGCGTGGCGGGCCCCATGTCGGAGAACAGGCCGACCCAGATCGCCATGGCCGGCAGCATCACATTGGCCGCAGCGAAACCGGCCACGGCCAGCGCGCGCAGCAATTCGCGCCCGGTGCGATCCTGCGCGGCGGCGAGGCAGGCGGGATCGAACGGCACCAGCCGGTAGCCCAGCTGCTCGATGCGGCCGACCAGCGCGGCGCCATCCTCGACCGTTCCGTGCCAGGAAAGCTTCAGGCGGCGCGTGGTCATGTTCACCCGTGCACCGGCCACGCGCGGATCGCGGGCGAGCACGGATTCGATCAGCCACACGCAGGCACCGCATTGCAGGCCATCCACGGCCAGGGTCAGCTCCTGGCTGCCATCCTCCGCGGTGCGGACGTGGCGGGCGAGGTCGGTGCGCGGCTCCGTGTTCGGTTGCAGCCGGCGGGCCAGCGTGTCGCGCACCACGTCGCGGTAGTAGGTGCCCAGGCCCAGCTGCTGGATCGTCTCGAACGCCGCACCGCAGCCGGCGCAGCAGAAGCGCTGGCCGGCGGCCGCCTCGCCGCCGCAATGGGCGCAGGTGGCGGCTGGCGCGTGCGCGGCCCCGGCGGGCGCGCCGACCAGGGCCGCCCCGCTCACGGCGCCACCACCCGGCGGGTGTGGCGGAAGCTTCGCCCGTCATGCCGGGCAACGAACGTGATGTCCCACTGGCCCTGGCCGGGCAGCACGATGTCGCTGCGGAACCCGCCCACGCCGTCCTCGACCATGGCGAGCTGCAGCGATGTGGACTCGCCCACCGGGCGCATCGCCACCGCGCTCAGCGTCGCGCCTGGCAGCGACGCACCGCCCTGCCCCGCCAGCTTTGCTTCCACCCGGCCGCCACGCAGCGATACGTCCAGCGACCAGCCGAGCCCCACCTGGCGCTTCGCCTCCGCCTGGATGGCGCCATAGGCGTTGGAGGTGGCGAAGCTGCCCTGCACCGCCAGCCCCGGCGCGCTGCGATGCGCCAGCACCGCCATGGTGATGTTCACCGCCACCACGATGCCCAGCGCGCCCACCAGCATGAAGGGGAAGAAGCGCCAGAGGCTGCGCGGCATGGGCTGCGAGACTGCGATCTGCTGTGCCATGTCCGTTTCCCCCTACTTCGGCGGGCCCATGAACACCGAGGAAACCTCGGTGCTCTCGCCCGTTGCCGTGTTGCGCAGCGTGAAGCTCACATTCATCGAACCATCGGCCAGCCTGGCCGGCGCGCCATAGACCAGCACACGGAACGTGCCGATGGCATCGCGCGGCACATCCAGGTTGAGCGCGGGCACACGGCGATCGGCCTCGGCGGAAAGGGCCATGGACCCACCGGCCAGCCCGCCCAGCACCAGCGAGAATGTTGCCGGCGCATCGGTCTTGTTGCTGACCTTCAGCGTGTAGGCGTTGCGGATGGAGCCATCGCGCACCTTCACGAACAGCGGCGCGCGGTCGTGCAGCACGGCAAGGTTCACGTGGCTGCGCATCGCCAGCGCGGCGCCCATCACGGAGGTGGCGAGCAGCAGCGCCGTCACGTAGATCAGCGTGCGCGGGCGCAGCAGGTGGATGCGCTCGTGCTTGCCGGCCGCCTTGGCCTCCTGGCGCGCCAGCGTGTCCCACTGGATCAGCCATTTCGGGCGGCTGGCCTTGGTCATGATCTCGTTGCAGGCATCCACGCACAGGCCGCAATTGATGCAGGCGAGTTGCACGCCGTCGCGGATGTCGATGCCGGTGGGGCACACGTTCACGCAGGCGTTACAATCGATGCAGTCGCCCAGCTTCTGGCCACCCACGAGGCCTTCCGCATCGCGCCGGCCCTTGCCGCGCGGCTCCCCGCGCCATTTCTGGTACGTGACGATGAAGCTCTGCTCATCCAGCATGCTGGCCTGGAAGCGCGGCCACGGGCACATGTAGGTGCACACCTGCTCGCGCGCCCAGCCGGCCAGCACATAGGTGAACACGGTGAACAGGCCGGTGAAGAAATACACCTCGCGGCTGGCCTGCCCGGTCCAGAACTGCACGGTTACGGAAGGGGCATCCACGTAGTACATGATCCAGGCGCCGCCGGTCCAAAAGGCGATGCCCACCCAGGCCGCGTGCTTGGCAACCTTGCGCCACGCCTTGTCGATGCTGTTCGGCCCCGCGTCCCGCTTCATGCGCGCGTTGCGGTCGCCCTCGATCAGGCGTTCCACCCACATGAAGAGGTCGGTCCACACGGTCTGCGGGCAGGCATAGCCGCACCAGATGCGCCCGGCGAGCGAGGTGACCAGGAACAGCCCCACCGCAGCCAGGATCAGCGCGCCGGTCAGCAGATAGATGTCGTCGGGCCAGTAGGTCAGGCCGAAGACGTAGAAGCGCTCATGCGCCATATCGAGAAGGATGGCCTGGTTCGGCCTTCCCTCGCCGCGATCCCAGCGGATCCAGGGGGTGATGTAGTAGACCGCCAGGCACAGGATCAGGATGGCCCACTTGATGTTGCGGGCAATGCCATGCACGGCGCGCGGATAGACGCGCACGCGGTTGGCATAGAGTTGCAGTTCGGTCGCGGGCACCTCGTCGTCCGGTGCCGGCAGCGGGGGCTTGCCGATCTTGCTCATGGTGGCCTGGTCCTCAGCGTTCGCCATGGCCCGTTATCGCCGAGTCTGCGCCTGCGTTGCCTTGATCTGGCGCAAGGCCACAAACGCCGAACCGCCGCCCCCGCCCGGTGATGGGCGAGGGCGGCGGCCAGCCAGCCGGGGCGATGGCTACTCGCCACCCCCGAGCCCGTGGACATACAGCGTCACCGCACGGATGGTCGCTTCGTCCAGCCGGGCATTCCAGGCCGGCATCACCCCCTGCTTCGGGTTGACGATCTGCGCCCGCACCGCTTCGCGCGTATCGCCATAGAGATGCACGCTGGAGCGCAGCGCGGGCGCGCCCAGGTCGCGCTTTCCCTCGCCCTTGTCGCCATGGCAGACGGCACAGTTCTCGGCATACACCGTCTCGCCTTTCGCAGCCCCCGGCAGGGCCGGCGCACCGGGCTTGTAGAAGGCCATCACGTAATCGGTGACCTGGTCGATCTCCTCGGCCTTCAGGATGCCGTCGGCGCCGAACTTCGGCATCTGGGACATGCGGGCTTCGGGGTGCGCACTGCGGATGCCGTAGGTCACGCTCTGCTGGATGTCGGCCAGCTTGCCGCCCCAGATCCAGGCATCGCCCGCCAGCGCGGGATAGCCCGGCCGCCCCTCGCCGCCGGCGCCGTGGCAGGCGCGGCAGTTCTCGGCGAAAGTCAGGCGCCCGGCGGTCATTGCCACTGCATACAGCGCCTCGTCCTTCTTCACCTCCTCCAGCGGCACCGCCTTCAGCTTCTGCATCACGCCGGCGCGCTGCGCTTCCAGCGCCTTCACGTCGGCGGTGACCACGTTACGCTGGGAGTAGCCGAGCACGCCCGGGAAGTAGGTGTTGAGCCAGGGCACGGAGGGATAGGCGATCGCATATCCCACCGCCCAGACCGCTGTGGCCACGAAGGTCCAGAACCACCATTTCGGCAGCGGCGTGTTGAGCTCCTTCAGCCCGTCCCACTCGTGCCCGGTGGTGTGCCGGCCGGTGACGGAGTCCTTCTCGCTCGCCGCATTGTTTTCAGCCATCGGCGTGCTCCTACTTGTCGTCCAGAAGAGGGATCATGGCGTCGCGCTGGAAGCGTTCCTTGCGGCCGGGCCAGTACACGCTGGCCACCAGCAGCAGGAACACGCCGCCCACGAGCACCACGGAATGGTCCAGCAGCCAGTGCAGAATTGTCATGAACATGGTGCCGCCTCCTATTGCTGCAGCTTCTCGTTGGCGGGGTTGGTGAAGTCCACCATGGTGCCCAGCACCTGCAGGTAGGCCACCAGCGCATCCATCTCGGTCGCGCGGCGCCCGTCGCCCTGCACCTGCACCGCCTTCGGGTAGCGCTTGGCCAGCGCCTCCGGCTCCGCATTCACGTCCGCCTGGGCGGCGAGGTCGGCGGCCACGTTGGCCACCTGCTCCTCCGTGTAGGGCGTGCCGACGGCCTTGTTGGTGCGCAGGTGGCGGGCGACGCGCGCGGGGTCCACCTCGCGGTTGGCCAGGAAGGCGTAGCGCGGCATCAGGCTCTCCGGCACCATCGATTGCGGGTTGGTCAGGTGCGCGTAGTGCCAGTCGTTGGAGTATTTGCCGCCCACGCGCGCCAGGTCCGGCCCGTTGCGCTTGCTGCCCCACTGGAACGGCCGGTCGTACATGCTCTCCGCCGCCAGGCTGTAGTGGCCGTAGCGCTCCACCTCATCCTTCAGCGCGCGGATCTGCTGGCTGTGGCAGGTGTAGCAGCCCTCGCGCACATAGACGTCGCGCCCGGCCAGTTCCAGCGGCGAGTAGGGCCGCACCCCTTCCACCTTCTCCACCGTCGTCTCGATGGTGAACAGCGGCACCAGCTCCACGATGCCGCCGATCGCGATGGTGATCGTGGTCAGCACCGCCAGCAGAACGGCGTTCTTCTCGATGGTTTCGTGTTTGATGAACATGTGCCTCAGGCTCCCGCGAGAGCGGTTTCGCGCGCCGGCTGCACCGCGGTGCTCGCCGAACGAACCGTCATGATCAGGTTGAAGACCATCATCAGCGCACCGAGCAGGAACATCACGCCGCCCAGCATGCGGATCACGTAGTAGGGGTGCATGGCGTTCACGGATTCCGCGAACGAATACTGCAGGAACCCGAACTTGTCGTACGCCCGCCACATCAGGCCCTGCATGATGCCGGCCACCCACATGGAGGTGATGTAGAGCACGATGCCCAGGGTCGCGATCCAGTAGTGCCAGGCCACCAGCTTGTTGGAGTACAGCCCCGCCCGCTTCCACAGGATCGGCACCAGGTAGTAGATCGCGCCGAAGCTGATGAAGGCGACCCAGCCCAGCGCGCCAGAGTGCACGTGGCCCACCACCCAGTCGGTGTAGTGCGCCAGTCCGTTCACCTCCTTGATGGACATCATCGGCCCTTCGAAGGTGCTCATGCCGTAGAAGCCCACGGCGGTGACGGAGAAGCGCAGGCCCGGATCGGTGCGCAGCTTGTCCCACGCGCCGGAGAGGGTCATCAGCCCGTTGATCATGCCGCCCCAGCTGGGCATCCACAGGACGATCGAGAACACCATGCCCAGCGTCTGCGCCCAGTCGGGCAAGGACGTGTAGTGCAGATGATGCGGTCCGGCCCAGATATACATGAAGATCAGCGACCAGAAATGCACCACCGACAGGCGGTAGGAATACACCGGCCGGCCGGCCTGCTTCGGGATGAAGTAGTACATCATCCCCAGGAACGCCGCGGTCAGGAAGAAGCCAACGGCGTTATGGCCGTACCACCACTGCACCAGCGCGTTCTGCACGCCGGAATACACGGAGTAGCTCTTGGCCTCGAAGAAGCTCACCGGCAGCGCCACGTTGTTGCCCAGGTGCAGCACCGCCACCGTGATGATGAAGGCCATGAAGAACCAGTTTGCCACGTAGATGTGCGGCTCCTGGCGCAGGAACACCGTGCCGATGAAGGCGATGGCGTAGGCCACCCAGATGATGGTCAGGAACAGGTCCAGGTGCCATTCAGGCTCGGCATATTCCTGGCTCTGGCTGAAGCCCATCACGTAGCTGAGCGCGGCCATCACGATGAAGAACTGGTAGCCCCAGAAGATGAAGTTGTGCAGCGCCTCCCCGCCGAACAGCCTGGCGTGGCAGGTGCGCTGCACGATGTAGAAGCTGGTGGCGAACAGCGCGGAGCCGCCGAAGGCAAAGATCGCCGCCGAGGTGTGCACCGGCCGCAGCCGCCCGAAGGCGGTCCATTCCAGGCCGAGGTTCATGATCGGAAAGGCGAGCTGGGCGGCGATCACCACGCCGACCAGGAAGGCCACCACGGCCCAGAACATGGCGGCGATGGTGAACTTGCGCACCACGTCCATGTTGTAGGCCTCGGCCACGCGGGAAACGGGCCTGGCCGCCGGCATGGCGGCGCCCATCACGGCATCAGACATGGCTGCCCGCCTTCGCCGCGTCGATCCGGTCGAAGTGGCGTTTCACCAGGCCGAGGTCGAACACGATGGCGAAACCCATCAACGACAGGCCGAACACATACATCGCGTCGTCCAGCGCGCCGGAGGCCATCACCAGGCCCACAAGGCCCAGGAAGAGCACCAGCAGGCCGACCACAAGGTCGCTTGTTTGCTCATGCATGCGTTCGATTCCCTGTCGCGAAAGGCCGGACACGTTCCCGGCATGGTCCAACGCTGCCTGCCCTGCTGCGCCGCGGCATTGACGTGGATCAATGTGCCGGCCGGCGGCCTGCGGTTTGTTGCGCGCATGAATTTGTCCGCCACTGCCTCCGGCCTGCTGGAAGCGCTGTCCGCACTGTGCGGCCCGGCGGCGCTGGAGCGTGGCCTGTTCCTGGTGCCGGCGCTGCTGCTGGCCGGGCTGGCCGGCAGCGTGGTGCACTGCACCGCCATGTGCGGCCCCTTCGTGCTGGGCCAGGTCGCCGACGGCATGGCGCGCATGCCCGCTGCCCGCATGTGCCAGGCCGCCCGGCTGCGCGGCGCCATGCTGCTGCCGTACCATGCCGGAAGGCTGGCGACCTATGCAGCACTCGGCGCCGTCTCCGGCTGGATCGGCGCCCTACCCATGCCGCAGGCGGTGCCCGCCCTTCTTCTGGCCCTGGCCGCGTCCGGCTTCCTGCTGCTGGCGCTGCGCCGGCTGCAGCCGGGCTTCGCGTTCGCCGGCCCCGGCCTCCCCAGGGGCCCCGGCTGGGGCAACCGGCTCGCCGCCATGGCCGGCCGCATCGGCGATGGCCGCATGCAGGGCCTGAAGCTGGGGTTGGCGCTCGGCCTGCTGCCCTGCGGTCTCGTCTATGCCGCGCTCGCCGCCGCCTCAGCCAGCGGCGCGCTGCTCGGCGGGCTCGGCATGCTCGCCTTCGGCCTGGGCACCGTGCCGGCACTGGTGGTGGTGGGCCTGCTCGGCCACGCTGCCGCCCGGCATTGGCAGACCGCCGCGAACCGCGCCGCCCCCTGGGTGCTGGCCGGCAACGGCCTGCTGCTGCTGGCCCTGTCCTGGCGGGCCCTGGTGGCCTGACCCTCGCCGCGCTGGACTCCCGCGCCCGCGCTGCCTAGCCTCATTGCCAACCGGCCACGAAACGTGCCGGATCGGCGGAGGAACGCGCCTCCGGCCTCGTGGGCAAGCTGGAAGGCGCCACCCTGTCGGACAAGCTGCCCGCCACCTTCCAGGAAGCCCCTGTGCTCGCGGAGCTGGTGAAGCAGGGCAAGCTCCCCCCGGTGGCCCAGCGCCTGCCCTCCAAACCCATGGTGATCCAGCCACTGGAAGGCATCGGCCGCTATGGCGGCACTTGGCGCCGCGCCTTCATCGGCCCCGGCGACGGCGAGAACGGCAACCGCCTCGTCGCCTCCGACAAGCCGCTGTTCTGGGACCTCACCGGCAGCACGATCGCCCCCGCCGTCGCCCGCGCCTGGGAACTGTCCGCAGACGGCAAATCCACCACCCTGTTCCTGCGAAAGGGCATGCGCTGGAGCGACGGCGCCCCATTCACCGCCGACGACTTCATGTTCTGGTTCGAGTACCTCTACGGGAACAAGGATGTCGTCCCGGCCCCGATCCCGGAGATGTCCGCCGGCGGCAAGCCCGGCCGCATGGTCAAGATCGACGAAACCACCATCCGCTTCGAGTTCGAAGCCCCCCACCTGCTGTTCCCCTCGATGCTCGCTGGAGACACGCTGATCGGCGGCGGCCAGGCCGCGCGGCAATCCGGCAGCGGCACCTTCGGCTGCTACGCGCCCGCGCATTACCTCAAGCAGTTCCTGCCCAAATACAGCTCGGAAGCCGAGTGCAACGCGAAGGCCGCGCCGCCGGCTTCGACAACTGGGTGCGCATGCTGAAGATCCGCCACAACTGGGCGATCAATACGGAACTGCCCACGCTCGGCCCGTGGAAGACCACCCGCGCCATCAACACGCTCACCTGGACGATGGAGCGGAACCCATACTATTACGTGGCCGACACGGCCGGCAACCAGCTGCCCTATCTCGACAGCGTGGTGATGACGCTGGCCGACAACACCGAGATCGCGAACCTGCGCGCCATGGCCGGCGAATACGACATGCAGGAACGCCACATCGACCTCGCCAAGCTGCCGGTGATCCTGGAGAA
>CAMDAM010000152.1 GCA_945888575.1 Asaia bogorensis
CAGGTCTGACGGGTAGCGCAGCCCACGCCGATCCGCCGCGCGTCGATGTTCCGCTGTCCATGCCATCCCTCGCCCTCACGAATCGTCCCAACGGGAAGGGAATCACATCCGATTCAGGCGATTCAACTTCTTTCCGGATGGGCTCTTAGCTCGCCCGGTCGGCCTTGACGATTTCCGTCATCGTCACGCCCAGGCGGTTGTCGTCCACCATCACCACCTCGCCGCGCGCCACCAGGCGGTTGTTGACGTAGATGTCGATCGCCTCGCCCAGCTTGCGGTCCAGTTCCACCACCGCGCCGCGGCCCAGCTTCAGCAGCTGCGCCACCTGCATGGTGGATTTGCCCAGCACCGCGCTGACGGTCACGGGAATGTCGTACACCGCCTCCAGGTCACGCGCGCTGCGGGCACCGCCGGTTTCGGTGCCGGTGGCAGAGGGTTCGGCGAGTTCGGCAAGGTCCATGTCGTCAGGCATTGGAGTTTCTCCGGTCAGGCCGTGGTGGAAACATGTACGGCAGGCTCAAGCCCCAGCGGGGCGAGGGTTTCGGCCAGCCGTTGCCGCATCGCCTCGGTGTCGCGCACCGCCATGCCGTGGCGCCAGGCGATGCGCGCGTCGCCCGGCGGCAGCGAATCGCGTGCCTCCACCAGGATCGCTTCGCGCCGCTCCGGCTCCAGCGCAGACAGCACTTCATCCAGCGCCGCCTGCATGTCCGGGTGGATGCGGATCACGATGCGCGGCTCCTGCGCCAGCAGGCCGACGATGTCGCGGGTGAAGCGCGAAAGCTCCGCCGCACCGTGCCGTGCGCGCAACGCCGGGAACCCGGCATCCAGCGTGGCCAGCACAAGGGAGGCAAGCTGGCTGCCCGCGGCATCGACGGCACCGCGCAGCTGGGTCCCGGCATCGCTCAGCTGGTTGATCAGCGTGGCCTGCATCGCGTGGCGGGCGGCCTCGCGCGCATCCGCCGCCTCGGCCCGGCCTTCGCGCAACCCGTCCTCGCGCGCCGCGGCCACGGCCGCGTCCAGCATTTCCTGGGTGATCGGCGGCGGCGGCGGCTCGGCCGGCGCGGCCTCCTCCTCGGCGTCGTCCAGCACGATCACGTTGTCCAGCGGCGCATCGAAATCGCGCGCGAACAGGGCGAAGGCCGGCTCGGCGCGCGGCGTCGCACGGCTCCGGGATTGGGTCGTGGTCAATACACCATCTCCTCATCCTTGCCTTCGCCGATCTCGATCTGGCCCTGCGCCGCCATTTCCTTGGCCTGCGCCACGATGGAGGCCTGGGCCTCGTCCACCTCGCGCAGCTTGACGGGCCCGAGGGATTCGATCTCCTCGCGCAGCATCTTGCCGGCGCGCTCGCTGAGGTTGCTGAAGAACAGCTCGCGCAGCTTTTCGGAGGCCCCCTTCAGCGCCAGCGGCAGCTTCTCCTTCTCCACCGAGCGCAGCAGCGTCTGCACCGCCATGGGCGTGAGGCGCGCGAGGTCGTCGAAGGTGAACATCAGGCTCTTGATGCGCTCCGCCGCCTCGCGGTTGCGCTCCTCCAGGGCTGCGATGAAGCGCGCCTCCGCCTGGCGGTCCAGGTTGTTGAAGATCTCCGCCATCATCTCGTGCGCGTCGCGGCGCGTGCTGCGGGCCAGGTTGCTCATGAACTCGGCGCGCAGCGTGCGCTCCACGCCGTCCAGCACGTCCTTCTGCACGCTTTCCATGCGCAGCATGCGCATCACCACTTCCATGGCGAAGCTGTCCGGCAGCAGCGCCAGCACGCGGGCGGCGTGGTCGGCGCGCACCTTGCTCAGCACCACCGCCACGGTCTGCGGGTATTCGTTCTTCAGGTAGTTCGCCAGCACCGCCTCGTGCACGTTGCCCAGCTTGTCCCACATGGTGCGCCCGGCCGGGCCGCGGATCTCCTCCATGATCTGGGAGACACGCTCGCGCGGCAGCGTCTTCAGCAGCAGCCGCTCCGTGCCCTCGAAGCTGCCCACCAGCGCGCCGGCGCCGCCGATCTGCTCGGCGAACTCTGCGCACAGCCGCTCCACCGTGTCGGACCGGATCGGGCCCAGCTGCGCCATCGCGGAAGAGATCTCCTTGATCTCGTCCTCGTGCATCATGCTGAACAGGCGCGCGCATTGCTCCTCGCCCAGCGCCAGCATCAGGATCGCGGATTTCTGCGCGCCCGATATCGCCTGCATGTCATCGCCGCGCGCCATCAGTGGTTACCCTCCTGCATCCAGGACCGCACGATCGTCAGGCTCTCCTCGGGATGGCGTTCCACCAGTTCCGCCAGGCGGCGCAGGGCCGAGGCACGCATCTGCCCATCCACGTTGCCGATGCTCACCATGCTCTCATCCTCACCCGCATCGCCGCCGGCCAGCGCCAGCGCGGTGCCAGACATGCCGCCGCCCATTCCTGCCATGCCGCCTCCCCCGCCGCCGCTGCCGGAGGGTCCCTCCAGCAGCCGCGTGACATCGTTCGCCAGCCCCAGAGATGCGGCGGTGATCGTGCCGTCGGCCCCGATCGCCATCGCCCCCCCGCCCGGCAGCCCCGCCACGGCCGAGGCCGGCAGCGCCTTGTTGCCCAGCTGCGTCACCCGCAGCACCATCGGGCGGAACACCATCAGCAGCGCCAGCACCGCGATCAGGCCCACCACGGCGGTCTGCGCCATGCGCGTCACGTCGGAGGCATCGATGCCCAGGCCCAGGAAGCCGCGCGGCTCCAGCCCGGCCATGTCGGCATCGCCGGTGAAGCGCATGGAAACCACCTCCACCTGGTCGCCGCGCGCGGCGTCGAAGCCCATCGCGCTGCGCACCAGCCGGCCGATCCGCTCCAGCTCCTCCGGCGAGCGCGGCTGCCACGCCATCACGCCATCGGCGCCCTTCTCCTCCGTGCCGTCCACCAGCACGGCGATCGTCACGCGGCGGATCTGCGGCTGCTCGCGCACGATGGTGCGAACGGTCTTGCCGATCTCGTAGTTGGTGGTTTCCTCCTGCCGCGCTTCCTGCGTGCCGGCATTCTCGCGGCCGGCATCGGCGTTCGGCAGGTTGTTCTGCACAGAGACGTTGGCCGCCTGTTCCGTGGTCTTGCTGTTGTCGGTCACGGACTGGGTGCTGCGCACCACCTGGCCCTCGGGGTCGTATTTCTCCTGCGTCTCCTGCACGCGGTCGAAATCCATCTGCACGTTGGCCTCAACCCGCACGCGCCCCTGGCCCAGCCCGCGCTCCAGCATCTCCTCCACCGCACGCGACAGGCGCATCTCGGTGGCGCGGCGGATCTCCTCCGTGCCCATCGCCGTGGCCGACGGGCCAACCGCCTCCCCGGCGCGCGCCAGCAGCGTGCCGCGGCTATCCACCACGGAGACGTTGCGCGCCCGCAGACCGGGCACCGCGCCGGCCACCAGGTTCACGATCGCCTGCACCGCCTCGCGGTCCAGCCGCCCCGCACCCGCGGTGGTGAGCATCACGGAGGCCTGCGCATCCTGCTTGTCGCGCGCAAACGGCTCGCGCCGCGGCAGCACCAGATGAACCCGCGCCGCCCGCACGCCGGAGATGGTGCGGATGGAGCGCGCGATCTCACCCTCCAGCGCCCGCGTCTCGGCGATCTTCTGCTGGAACTGGCTTTGCGTGATGCCGTCGCCACGGTCGAGCAGCTCGTAGCCGATGGAGCCGCCGCTCGGCAGCCCGTCGCGCGCCAGGGTCACGCGCAGCTTCGCCACCTGGTCGGCCGGCACCAAAATCTGCGTGCCACCGGCGCCCAGCTGGTGCGGGATCTTCTGCTTGTCGAGGATCTCGACGATCTGCCCGGCCTCGCGGGCATCCAGTTCGGAATACAGCAGCGCCATCCGGTCGTTGCCGCCGCGCAGGGCGAGCATCCCCAGCAGGCCCAGAAGGCCCACCGCTACCACGCCCATGGCGATCAGCCGCGCGGCGCCCAGGGCCTTCAGCCCGTCCAGCACCGCGTTCATCCGAGCCTCTGTCGCGTATATCGTGAAGACACGTGGGGCCACATGGCCGCGGGATCTCCTGCATCGCCGGCATCCTGCCGACGGGGCCAGAGTGGCGCCCCCAGGTTTTCCTTAGGTTAACGCCCCGGCATTTTCTGCCGGGCGATCACCCCGCGAAGCGGTTCAAACGGTGAACTGCTCGGCGATGATCCGCTCGCTCAACCCCTGGTCGGGGTCGAACAGCACCAGCGCGCTCTGGCTGCGATCCTCGCGCACCTGGACGCTCAGCACGTCGCGCACCTCGGTGAAGTCGGCCACCGCCGCCACCGGGCGCTTGTCGCTCTCCAGCACTTCGAACAGCACCTCCGCCGTGCTGGGCAGCAGCGCCCCGCGCCAGCGCCGCGGCCGGAACGCGCTGATCGGCGTCAGCGGCAGCAGATTGGCCGAAAGCGGCACGATCGGCCCGTGCGCCGAGAGATTATAGGCCGTCGATCCCGCCGGCGTGCTCACCAGCACCCCGTCGCAGGCCAGCTCTGCCAGCCGCACCCTGCCATCCACCGTGATGCGGATCTTGGCCGCCTGGCGCAGCTCGCGCAGCAGGGCCACCTCGTTCAGCGCCAGTGCCTCCACCGTGGCGCCGTCCGCCGTGGTGGCCACCATGCGCAGCGGATGCAGCTCCGCCATCTGCGCCCGCCCCAGCCGCGCCGGCAGGTCGTCCTCGTCGAACCGGTTCATCAGGAAGCCGACGGAGCCGCAGTTCATGCCGTACACCGCCATGCCGCTGCCCAGGAAGCGGTGCAGCGTCTCCAGCATGAAGCCGTCGCCGCCCAGGCTCACCGCCACGTCCGCGTCCTCGGCAGCGCATTCGCCATAGCGCGCCACCAGCCGCGCCCGCGCCTCCTGCGCCAGCGCGGTGTCAGACGCCACGAAGGTGATGTGCCCCATCCGCACCGTGCGCGGCGCGGGCATCTCGGGCGGCAAGGCGGGGCCGGAGAGCGGCGTGAGGGTCAAGCCACGCCCCACCGGAGATCAATCAAGGTCTGGCGCATGCGAGCCTCCCGCCCGGGGTCGGCGGCACCCTACCGGAGCGGCCTCAGCGTGGCCAGTCGATGCGCGGGCCGGCCGGGGGCCCGGGGTTCGGGCCGTCATCGCCATCGTCCTCGCTGCGCCGGCGCAGGAACCGGCCGGGCAGGCGTGGCGGTGGCGGCAGGCCGGGCTCCGGCGCCTCGGTCGGCACGCCGCCCAGCGGTGGCGGGGGCGGCAGCTCCGCCTCGCGCGCGGCGGGCCCAACCGGCGGCACGAAGCGCGGCTCGGTGCGCGGGCGCGCCGGGCGGGGCTGCTCCGGCCGGCCCATGTCGGCGCGGTTCATCTCCGTCTGTGCCTTGTCGCGCATGTAGGCCAGCATCTTGTCGGCCACCGGGTCGCCGAAGCCGCCCCCGGCCCCGCGCGGCCGCGGCTCGCGCGCCACCGGCGGGATCGGCGGCTGCAGCGGCTCGTCATCGTCGTCCAGCCCCGGCAGGCCACGCCCGCGCAGGCCCGGCCCACGCTCCGGCAGCCGCAGGGTCAGGCCGCGGATTTCCTCGTGCAGCGCCTCGATCTGGCCTTCCATCTCGCGCAGCTTCGCCCGCAACCCGAAGGTGCTGAACGGCATCAGCAGGAACAGCGCCAGGTAGAACGCCACCGGCACAAGCACGCCGATCACCGCCCACCACGGCATCCAGTCCGGCAACGAGAGCGTTGAGAGATCCATCCCCTTATCATGCCAGCCCTGGATTTCGCCGCAATCCCATGCAATCAGGCGCCCGCGCCCCGCGAGGTATCCCGATGAAGCTGCTCATCCCCGGCCCCGTCACCACCCGCCCGGAAGTCCGCGCCGCCATGGCCGAGGACATCGCGCCGTGGGACAATGATTTCCGCCCCGTGCTGGCCGAGGTGCAGGCCCGCCTGCTGCCCATTGCCGGCGGCATCCCCGGCACCCACGCCGCCATGGTGCTGCAGGGCTGCGGCCACTTCATCACCGAAGCCGCCCTGCGCAGCTACATGGCGCCGATTGGGCACGCGAAGCCCGGCCGCATCCTCATCCCCGCCATCGGCGCCTATGCCGACCGCATGAAGCGCCTGGCCACCGAAGCCGGCCGGGATGTCGTCTCCCTCGCCCTGCCCGACCAGGTGCCGGCCGACCCCGCCGCGATCGCCGCCGCGCTGGCCGCCGACCCCGGCATCACCCATGTCGGCGCCGTCTATTCCGAAACCGGCACCGGCGTGATCCACGACGTCGCCGCCCTCGGCGCCGTGGTGCGCGCCGCCGGCCGCGGCATGATCGTCGATGCCGTCTCCGCCTTCGGCGCCCTGCCGTTCGACCTCTCCGCCCAGCCGGAGGTCGATGCCGTGGTGTTCACCTCCAACAAATGCTTCGAGGGCCTGCCCGGCCTCGGCTTCGCCATCTGCCGCCTCGATGGCCTGGAAGCCAACAAGGGCAACGCCGGCAGCTGGAGCTTCGACCTGCACTCCATCCACGAGCAATCCCTGCGCTCCCCCGGCAGCTTCCGCTTCACGCCCCCGGTGCAGGTGCTCAGCGCCTTCCGCGTGGCGCTGGATATCTACGAGCGCGAAGGCGGCCGCCCCGCCCGCCAGGCCCGCTACCAGGCCAATGTGGACGCGCTCTACACCGGCATCCAACGCCTCGGCCTCTCCCCCTACGTGCCGCGCGAGCACCAGGGCCCGGTGGTGATGAACACCCACGCCCCGGCCGACCCGGCCTGGAACCTGCAAACCTTCGTCGACGGCCTGAAGCGCCGCGGCTTCCTGATCAGCAATTTCTACAACACCCCCACCCCTAGCTTCCGCGTGGGCTGCATCGGGGCGATCACGCCGGAGGACATGAACCAGTTCGTGGCGGCGATCGACGACGTGCTGAACGAGATGCAGGTGCGGAATCGATCGCCCAAGCCAGCGTAAGCAAGAGTCTTCTTTTTCTGAAGAAAAAGGAAGCAAAAAGACTTCATTCGTTTGCGCACGGCGCCGCTCGGGCTTCCCGGGCGGCCAACACCGCAAACGAATAAAAGTTTTTTGGTTCTTTTTTTCAAAAAAGAACCGCTTGCTTTTCCTACCCTTCCTTTTCCTGTAACGTCCCCCGCATGAGCATCGACCTAGAGATCGCCCGCAAGGCCACCCTCCGCCCCATCGCCGAGATTGCCGCCCGTGCCGGCATACCGGCCGATGCCCTGGTCCCCTACGGCAAGACCAAAGCCAAGATCGAGTGGGACTTCATCCGCTCGCAAGACAGCACGCCCGATGGCGCCCTGGTGCTGGTCACCGGCATTTCCCCCACCCCGGCAGGGGAAGGAAAAACCACCACCACCGTTGGCCTCGGCGACGCGCTGAACCGCATCGGCACCAAGGCGATGGTGGCGTTGCGCGAGCCCAGCCTCGGCCCCTGCTTCGGCGTGAAGGGTGGCGCCACCGGCGGCGGCTATGCCCAGGTGCTGCCGATGGAGGACATCAACCTCCATTTCACCGGCGATTTCCACGCCATCACCGCCGCCAACAACCTTCTGGCCGCGATGCTGGACAACCACATCTACTGGGGCAACGAGCTGGGCATCGACCCGCGCCGCGTGTTCTGGCGCCGCGCACTCGATATGAACGACCGCGCGCTGCGCGGCATCGTCGGCTCCCTCGGCGGCGTGGCCAACGGCTTCCCGCGCGAGGACGGGTTCGACATCACCGTGGCCTCCGAGGTGATGGCCGTGCTCTGTCTGTCGAAGGACCTCGACGATCTCCGCGCCCGCCTCGGCCGCATGGTGGTCGCTGCTCGCCGTGACGGCAGCTTCGTCACCGCGGCCGACCTGCAGGCCGATGGCGCCATGGCCGTGCTGCTGCGCGATGCGCTGATGCCCAACCTGGTACAAACGATCGAGGGCACGCCGGCCCTGATCCATGGCGGCCCCTTCGCCAACATCGCCCATGGCTGCAACTCGGTGATCGCCACCAAGCTGGCCCTGAAGCTCTCCGATGTCGTCGTGACCGAAGCCGGATTCGGCGCCGATCTTGGCGGCGAGAAGTTCCTGGACATCAAGTGCCGCCAGGCCGGGCTGGCGCCGAGCTGCGCCGTGGTGGTCGCCACCGTGCGCGCGCTGAAGATGCATGGCGGCGTGGCCCGCAAGGATCTCGGCCCGCAGGATGTCGCGGCTGTCTCCCGCGGCGTGGTCAACCTCGCCCGCCATGTGGAGAATCTGGGCAAGTTCGGCCTGCCCGTGGTGGTGGCGCTCAATCGCTTCAACACCGATACCGCGGAAGAGATCGAGGCGATCCGCGCGGCGATGGCCAAGCTAGGCACCGAGGTGTTCCTTTGCACCCACTGGTCCGATGGCGGTGCCGGTGCCGAGGATCTCGCCCGCGCCGTGATGGCCCGCATCGCCGCCAAGACCGCCGCCTACAAGCCGCTCTATCCGAACAACCTGCGGCTGGCCGACAAGATCCGCGTGATCGCGCACGAGATCTATCGCGCCGACGATATCGACCTCGCCTCCGGTGTGGCGAAGAAGCTGGAAAGCTACGAGAAGGCCGGCTTCGGCGATGTGCCGGTGTGCATCGCCAAGACGCAATACAGCTTCAGCAGCGACCCCACCCTGCTCGGCGCTCCCACCGGGCATACGCTGACGGTGCGGGACGTGCGGCTTTCGGCCGGGGCCGGCTTCGTGGTGGCGGTGTGCGGGGACATCATGACGATGCCCGGCCTGCCGCGCGTGCCGGCGGCGAACAGCATTACGCTGAACCACCTCGGCGGGATCGAAGGGCTCTTCTGAAACGCCAACGGCCCTCATCCTTTCGGATGAGGGCCGCTTCAGGCGCCGAGGCGCCTTGGGATCAGAACGCCAGAACGTTGAAGGCGTTGGTCAGGCGGCCGGAGAGCGCGGTGAACGCGGTGGCCAGGCCAACGGCCAGCACGCCGGCGATCAGGCCGTACTCCATGGCGGTCACGCCACGGCGGTCGGCAGCGGCGGTCTTCAGGATCTGAATGACGGTCTGGAACATGGAATGTGTCTCTCTTTGATGAGGGAAGTGGAAGGCCCCGGTTGAGGCGTTTCCGGCTTCCCGGTAGCGCCCTGCGGTGACGCAGATGTAACCGAGTGTTTCTTTCCGACGGGTTACAGCGATTAATGTTTTTTTAGCGAATGCGCTGAATGCCCCGCTCGGCGGCGTGCTTGCGGATGGCGGCGAAGCCAGCCATGGAGCCGCTCTGCCGTGGCGGAGGGAATGGGATGGGGGAGCGGGCGGTGAGCGATCCCGATGCGTTGATGGCTGACGCGGAGCGTGTGCTTGCCGCGGGGCCCAATGCCGCGATGCTGGGGCGGCTGGCGGAGGCGTGGCGGGCGTATCCGGGCCATGCCGGGGTGACGCGGTTGCTGGCCGATGCGCTGCGGCTGGCTGGGCAGGCGGACCAGGCGGTGGCGGCCTATGCGGCGGCGCTGGCGCTGGATGCGATGAGTTTCGAGGCGTGGTTCGGCATGGCGCAGGCGCAGATGGCGCGTGGGGCGTTTGCCGTGGCGCGGGATGCGCTGGTGCAGGCGCTGGGGCTGCGGCCGCAGGCGGAGGAGGCGCGGTGCCTGCTTGCGGAGGCGCTGTTCCTTTTGGGCGAGGCGGATGCGGCCAGTGCGGCGTATCAGCGGGTGATCGCCCGCGCCGAGCCGGCGGTGCGCGATGCGGCGCTGGCGAGCCTGGCGGTGATGATACCGGGCAGCGCAGCGGCCTCCCACGAGATGGTGCGGGCGGTGCGGGAGGCGTGGATCGGGCGGGTGGGGGGCGCGATCAAGGCGATGCCGATGCGGGCGGCGCCTTCGGGGCGGCGGATCCGGGTGGGGTATCTCTCGGCGTTCTTCGGCGACCGGCATTGGATGAAGACGGCCTATGGCGTGATCAACCGGCATGACCGGGAGGCGTTCGAGGTGTTCCTGATCGCAGATGGGGCGGAGCCATCCGGGGCCGCCGGCTACGTGGCGCAGGCGGGGGACCGGGTGCTGCAGGCGAAGGGGATGGCGAACGGTGCGCTGGCACGGGCGATCGCGCAGGCGGAGCTGGATGTGCTGGTGGACCTGAACGGCTACGCGCTGCCCGGGCGGCTGGGGTTGTTCCCGTATCGGCCGGTGCGGTTCCAGGTGGGCTGGCTCAACGTCTCCGGCACGTCGGGCGTGCCGGGGATCGATGCGGTGGTGGGCGATGCCGTGGTGATCCGGCCGGAGGAGGAGGCGCAGTATTCCGAGCGGGTGCTACGGGTGCCTGGGAGTTGCCTGGCGTTCCAGGTGCCCTATGCCGTGCCGGATGTGGCGCCGCTGCCGTGGCTGGCGAACCGGGCGCCGACGCTGGGGTGCCTCGGTTCCGCGCACAAGCTGACGCCGCAGACCATCGAGGCCTGGGCGGCGATCCTGCGGGCGGTGCCGGCGGCGCGGCTGGTGGTGGGGAATGCGGCACTGGACGAGGAGGGCAACCGGGCCGAGTTGCTGCGGCGGCTGGAGGGCAGGGGGGTGGCGGCGGATCGGGTGACGTTGAGCGGGCGGGCGGAGCATGCCGCGTTCCTGCGCGGCTACGCGGCGATCGACCTTGCGCTGGACACGATGCCCACCAGCGGCACCGCCACCACCGCCGAGGCGCTGTGGCAGGGGGTGCCGGTGCTGGCGGTGGAGGGGGACCGATGGGCTTCGCGCACCAGTGCCTCCCTGCTGCGGGCGGCGGGGCTTTCGGAGTGGGTGGCGCGGGATGTCGACGGGTTCGTGGGCCAGGCGGTGGCGCTGCTGAGTGATGCCGAAACGCCCGGGCGGCTTGTTTCGCTGCGGGCTGGGATGCGGGAGCGGCTGATGGCAAGTGCCGCGTGCGACAGTACGGGTTTGTGCCGGGGGCTGGAGGCGCTCTATACGCAAGGTCTTGAGGAACATCCCTGACGGAGGTTTGGCCATGCGCCGCCTGCTTCGCCTTGCCGCCTTTGCCCTGGCTGCCCTGCCGGGCATTGCCGCGGCGCAATCGAATGCCAC